>NZ_JBEXXE010000031.1:0-135246 GCF_040630255.1 Streptomyces sp. NPDC005820 | reverse complement strand
GCTGCAAGGCGGAGGAGGGCGGCGACGCGATGGGGGTCCCCCCGCTCGAGCGCAGCCGAGAGTGGGGGAGTCGGCAACCGACGACAACGCCGCAGCCGCGCGTGCCACACCCCGCGACGCGCGGCATGATCCAAACGACAGACCCTAGGCCTCCTGCGGTGCCGCCGTCTCCCCCGGCTCCTCCCCTTCTTGTCGCCTCGCCGCCCGCAGGCTGGTGATCGTCGTGACCGTGAGGACGAGCACGATGAAGCCGAGGGAGAAGGGGATGCCGATCTCGGGGACGTGGACGCCGGACTCGTGCAGGGCGTGCAGCACCAGCTTGACGCCGATGAAGCCCAGGATGATCGACAGGCCGTAGCTGAGGTGGACCAGCTTCCTCAGCAGGCCGCCGATGAGGAAGTACAGCTGCCTGAGGCCCATCAGCGCGAAGGCGTTGGCGGTGAACACGATGTACGGGTCGTCGGTCAGCCCGTAGATGGCGGGGATGGAGTCGAGGGCGAACAGCACGTCGGTGGAGCCGATCGCGAGCATGACGACGAGCATCGGGGTCATGACCCGCTTGCCGTTCTGCTCGATCCACAGCTTGGTGCCGTGGTAGCGGTCGGCGACGCCGAACCGTTTCTCCACGGCCTTGAGCAGCTTGTTCTCCTCGTACTCCTCCTCGTGTCCGCCCTTTCTGGCGTCCTGGACCAGCTTCCACGCGGTCCAGATCAGGAAGGCGCCGAAGAGGTAGAAGACCCACGAGAACGCGGAGATGATCGCCGCGCCCGCGGCGATGAACAGCGCGCGCAGCACCAGCGCCATCAGGACGCCCACCATCAGCACCCGCTGCTGGTACGGGGAGGGCACCGCGAACTTGCCCATGATCAGGACGAAGACGAAGAGGTTGTCGACGCTCAGCGACTTCTCCGTGATGTACCCGGCGAAGAACTCCCCCGTCGGCCCTCCGCCGCCGAACAGGAACACCCCGAGGCCGAACAGACAGGCCAGGGCGACCCAGACGATCGTCCAGGTCCCGGCCTCCTTCACCGAGACGTCGTGGGGTTTGCGTCCGACTAGGAAGTCCACGCCGACGAGGGCGCACAGGGCCGCTATGGTCAGCAGCCAGACGGTGAGAGAGACGTTCACGGTGGTACTCCTGGTGCCTGTGGGGTCTCGACATCGTTGTCCGGCTCAGGAGGCGCTTCCACCACGCGCGGGTGAACAACAGGTCATGACCTCGCAAGGCGCGGGGCCGTGGCGGGTGTCACCCGCCGGATGGCGGGGAGGTTCCGCCGGACGGCGGTGCTCCGGAGGGCGGCGGACGGCTGAATCATGTCCGCACGAGCCGCCGTGTTCTCGCGTGAGGAGAAGCCATGACATCCGTTCCGCCGCCGTTCGACCCCGAACTCGCCGCCGCGCTGGAGCTGATCAAGGAGATGATCCAGCCCGGGATGGCCCCCGAGGACATCGAGGTCATCCGTCAGGGGCCGGGCATCCAGATGCTGGCCCAGCTGGACCTGACGGCGGGCGGTGCCTTCGAGGTCGAGGACCGGACGGTGCCGGGACCCGAGGGCGCCCCCGAGATCTCGCTGCTGATCTGCCGGCCCACCGCACCGGCCCCCGCCCGGCCGCGGCCGGTCGTCTATCACGTGCACGGCGGCGGCATGGTCATCGGCAACAACCGGGTCGGGGTCGACGTGGCGCTGGACTGGGCGCGCGAACTGGACATGGTCGTGGTGTCCGTGGAGTACCGGCTGGCGCCCGAGAACCCGCACCCGGCGCCGGTCGAGGACGTGTACGCCGGTCTGCTGTGGACGGCTGAGCACGCGAAGGAACTGGGCGCGGACCCGGAACGGATCGTGATCGCCGGTGCCAGCGCGGGCGGCGGACTCAGCGCGGCACTGGCCCTGCTGCTGCGCGACCGGGGCGGCCCGCGGCCGATCGGTCAGCTGCTGATGTGCCCGATGCTGGACGACCGCAACGACACCCCCTCCTCGCACCAGATGGCGGGCCTCGGCGTGTGGGACCGCACAGCCAACGAGACCGGCTGGGGCGCCCTGCTCGGCGAGCTGCGCGGCGGCCCCGACGTCTCCCCGTACGCGGCGCCGGCCCGCGCCGAGGACCTGTCCGGGCTGCCCCCGGCCTTCCTCGACGTCGGCTCCGCGGAGACCTTCCGGGACGAGGTCGTCGCCTACGCGTCCCGAATCTGGCAGGCGGGCGGAGTGGCCGAACTGCATGTGTGGCCGGGCGGCTTCCACGGCTTCGACGGGTTCGCCCCGCAGGCCGCGCTGTCCAGGTCGGCACGGGCGGCCCACCTGGACTGGCTGCGACGGCTGCTCGCCGAGTAGGCCGCCGCCGCGGCCGGGTGGGCTCAGCGGCGCTTGAACTCGACGGGGCCGGCGTTCATCTCGACGGTCCCGTCCGGGTGCAGCACCGGGCGGCGCTCGGTCATCCGGGCGCTGTAGGCCTCGACGTGGTGGATCGCCGCCCCGTCGTCGGCGGTGAAGTCGACGAGGGCGATCGCCACCCAGTAGCGGGTCTTGGTGTTCTTGTAGAGCGGGACGGTGACCGTGGAACCGCGGCCGTCGTCCACGACGACCTGCGCGCCGAAGCTGCGGAAGGAGCCGAAGCCGTTACTGACGGCCGAGTACGCGCACAGCAGGACGTACCCCTGCTCGTCCGGGCGGACGATCTGCACGGACTCGCGGCCGGGGACGCGGGAGTCGCCGTCCAGGCGGATGTAGGGGCGGGCCTTGAGCGAGCCGAGCCGGTTGTAGTAGACGACGTCGGCCTTCTTGCCCTTCTTCGCCGTGTCGGCGCCCGGGGAGGGCTGTCCGCCGGGGCGTATCGGCGTGCCCTGCGGGACGTGCCCCGACCTGACGCGGGAGCCCGGCGCGTCGGGGCCGTGCAGGGCCTTGGTCGCCGGCACGAAAAGGGCGTACAGATCGAGGTCGGCGCCCGCCCGGCGGCGCCGCTCGCTGCCGCCGTCCCACTCCAGCGCCACGGTCACGACCAGCTCGCGGTCGGCCTTGTCCAGGCTCAGGGAGACCTGGCTGCCCTTGTCCAGGCTGATCCTGCCGAGGGGCGGCTTGACGAGGGAGGGGGTGGGAGTGAGGGAGGGCAAGGGTCCCGGCGCGATCGGCTCCGTGGGCTCCGTGGGGTCCGTGGGCTCCGTGGGGTCCTCTGCCGTCTCCTCGGCCACCTCGATCCCGAAGTCCGTGGCGAGACCGGCGAGTCCGTTCGCGTACCCCTGGCCGATGGCGCGCACCTTCCACGCCTCGCCGCGCCGGTACAGCTCGGTCAGCAGGACCGCGCGTTCGCCGTCGGTGAGGGCGGGCGGCCGGAAGACGACCGGCTCGGCGCCCTCCTGGACGGCCCGCACCTCGACATCGCGCACCCCGTGGAAGGTGCGGCCGGTGTCGTCGGGGTCGCAGCTGGCCACCAGCACCACCCGGTCCACCTCGGCGGGCAGCGCGGCCGGGTCGACCTCGATCCGCTCGGGCCCTTCGGCGTCGGCGGGCCGGTGCCGGACGGCGTCGGACGCGGCGGAGGGCTGGTTGTAGAAGACGAGATCGTCGTCGGACCTGACCCTGCCCCCGGCGGTGACCAGGAGGGCGCTGAGGTCGACCGGGTCCCCCTCGGCGAACAGCTCCACGGTCATCGGCCCGGCCCCCACCGCCGTGTTCCCGCCCTTGGCCAGCTCCGGCATGTCGCCCCCAGCGATCGCCCATCGATTTCTCGCCACCCTTTCACAGCTTGAACGGATCCGACCGGCCATGCACGATCTTGATCACGAGCCGCGGGTCCACGGGACTCGCCTCTCCTCACCGGCGTACGCGTGGCGCATGATGGCCGTATGAAAGAGCTGGCCGGGCGCCTGACCGCGCTGGATCCGGATGCCGGTGCCGCCGTGCGGGTGATCGCCTACTTCGACCGGCTGGCCGAGGCCCGGGCCGGCGTGGAGGCGCTGGTGCGCGGAGCCGCCGTACTGGCCGGGGTGCCCGCCCGGCTGGTCGACGCCGACCGGCGGGTACGGGTGCGGGTCGAGGCGGACGGCACCCGACGGGACACGGACCTGCCGCCGGACCCGCGATGGCCGTCCGCGGCGCTGACGCCGGAGGGCGCGCCCGCGCTGTGGCTGGAACGCACGGATGCGGCGCCCAGCGTGGTCGACGCGGTGATCCTGGAACGGGCCGCCGGAGCGGCGCGCCTGGTCCTCGACCGCACCCGGGGGCGGGCCCCGCTCGACGATCCCGCGCTGGTCGAGACGCTCCTGGACGCCACGGCCGCCGAACCGGCCCGGCTGCACGCGGCCCGGCGGCTCGGTCTCGACCCGCCGGCCGCCGCCCGCGCCGTCGCCACCCCGGGCGGACGGCCCCGGGTGGTCCGCGCGGAGGGCCCGGCCACCGGGGCCGCCGGCCTGCGGACCGGCGTCGGCCCCGCCGTCCCCGTCCTCGACCTCCCCCGCTCCTGGGCCGCCGCCCGCACCGCGCTGAGATTCACCGCCGAGGGAACCGCGCAGGATCCCGGGCCCCGGGTGGTGTACGCCGACGAGCTGGGCGGGATCGCCCTGCTGGCCGAGGTCGTGCTGCCGGGTGCCGAACCACCGCCGGACGTCCAGGAGCTGGAGGCGGCCGCCGCGGACGCGCCCTGGCTGCTCAGCACGCTGTACGCCGTCGTCGCGACGGCGAGTCTGCGGGCGGCGGCCGCCGAGGCGAACGTGCACCACTCCACGCTCCAGGACCGGCTGACGCACGCCGAGCATCTGCTGGGCTGGCCGGTGCGCACCCCGCAGGGCCGACTGCGGCTGCACCTCGCGCTGACGACACGGCGGCTGGCACGGCCGTAGAGCCGCTCGTCCTCGAGGTCTTGGGGCGTTCAACCGATCGGTTGAACGGGGTTTCCACCGGACGCGCGTCATCCGGTCCGTCCGGACGACGCGCGGCACCGACCGGGCGGCGCAGAATCGGGGGCGACCGTGGCGCCCGGTCCCGACCCCCCTCAGAGATCAGAGAGGTCTCCTCACCATGCCCAGCTCCCCCAGCAGAAGGCGTCTCCTCGCGACCGGCGCGGGTGCCGCCCTCGGCCTCGGCGCCCTCGGCACCTCCCCCGCCTCGGCCACCCCCGCGGCCCCGGCTTCCGCGCCGACCCGCTCCGGGGCCGAGGAGACCCGGTCGCTCGACGAGTTGTACCGGGCGGCCCTCGCGGAAGGGGGAAAGCTCGCCATCTACGCGGGCGGCGACACCCCGACCCAGCAGGACGGCACCAGGGCCGCCTTCCTGAAGCGTTTCCCGGACATCGACCTGACGCTGATCGTGGACTACAGCAAGTACCACGACGTCCGGGTCGACAACCAGCTCGCCACCGGCACCCTGGTCCCCGACGTCGTCCAGCTGCAGACGCTCCAGGACTTCGTCCGCTGGAAGTCCCAGGGCCGGCTGCTGCCCTACAAGCCGGCGGGCTTCTCGAAGGTCCACGAGAAGTTCAAGGACCCGCAGGGCGCCTGGGTCGCGGTCGCGGCGATCGGTTTCAGCTTCATGTACGGCACGGACGCGGTCGGCGCCGACGCGCCGCGCACCCCGCTGGACCTGCTCGACGCCCGCTGGAAGGGACGCATCGCGTCCTCCTTCCCGCACGACGACGACGCCGTCCTCTTCCTCTACTCGCTGTACGTCAAGCACTACGGCTGGGACTTCGTGGCCCGGCTGGCCGCGCAGGACGTGCGGTTCGCGCGCGGCAGCAACTCCCCCGGTGACGCCGTGCGAGCAGGGCAGTACGCGATCGGCGTCGGCGGCTCCGGCGCGCCCCTGGGCACCGGCCCCGTGAAGTGGGTCATGCCGGACAGCGCCCCGTTCATGGCCTGGGGCCAGCGGGCGGCGATCCTGAAGGCGGCCGCGAACACCACGGCGGCGAAGCTGTACCTCAACTGGCAGCTGTCGACGGCCACTCAGCAGAACGCGTTCAACGGATGGTCGGTGCGTACGGACATCACTCCCCCGGCCGGGCTGAAGCCGGTCTGGGAGTACCCGAACGCCAACCTCGACGGTTTCCCCCGCTTCATGTCCGACCGCGCCGAGGTGGAGCGGCTGAAGCAGACCTTCGCCCTGTACTTCGGCGAGGTGAAGGGCGACCCGACGCCGGGCTTCCTCGGGCTGCACCCGGGCGCCTGACCGAGAACGATCCATCCTCACACGGTCCCTACAGGCGACGGATAGATTGGACCCCCTGTTCGAACGGATCATCGTCCAAGGGGTCCTCCGTGTCCGACCGCGCTCCCGTCCGTACCCTTGCGAGGGCCGTCCGCGGGAGCCGGCCGACGCCTGCCCTCCTCGCCCACCTGACGTTCTTCGTCGTCCTGGGCGCCGGGCTGGTCCGGCTCGTGGAGCTCAGGATCGGGCTGTGCTGGGAGATCGTCACCGTCAGCGGACTGCTCGCGCTGGTGTACGCGGGCGGGCTGGCGGCGGGTGAGCGGCTGGGCCGGTTCGGCAGGCCTCTGTGGGTCGTGGCGCTGCTGGCGCTGTGGAGCAACCTGGTCCTGCTGTCGCCCCCTTCGCTCACGGGCGCCTACGTCTGGGGCGCCGTCCCTCTGGCCTGTGCGGCGCTGCGGGTGCTCGGCCGGCGGGCGGCCGGGGTGGCGGTCGCCGCCCTCACGGCCGTACTCGCCGCCCAACTCGTCCGCAGCGCCGGACGGTTCGACGCGGAGATCGTGCTGATCCCGGTGGCGGCCGTGTGGGGCACGGTCGCGCTCTACCGCTCCCAGCAGCGGGACGCGGCCGAACGGCTGCGGCTGGTGGAGGAGTTGCGCGGCGCCCGGGACGTCCTGGCCCGACAGCAGCGGCGGGCGGGGGTGTTGGCCGAGCGTGCGAGGATCGCCCGGGATCTGCACGACACGCTGGCCCAGGAGCTGTCCGGCGGTGTCATGCTGCTGCAGGCCGCCGAGCGGGACTGGGACGCGCGCGCGGACGTGGCCCGCACCCGGGTGCGGGCCGTAGCGGACGGGCTGCACACCACGCTCGCCGAGACCCGCAGGATCATCCGCGACCTGACGCCGTCGGCGGTGGACGAGGCCGGCCTGGAGGGCGCGCTGCGGTTGCTGTGCGCCCGGGCCGAGGCGGAGGGCGCGGCAGCAAGGGTCCGGTTCCGCACGACAGCCACCACCCACGCACCGCCCCTCGCCGGACCGGCGTCCGCGCCGCCCGCCGGGCGGACCCCCGCCCGGGACGACCGGCCCGCCCCTCTCGACAGACGGTTCGCCGACCTCGACGAACAGGTCCCCGTTCTCGACAGACGGTTCGCCGACGTCGACGAACAGGTCCCCCTTCTCGACAGACGGCCCGCCGGCCTCGACGAACAGGTCCCCCTTCTCGACAGACGGCCCGCCGACCTCGACTGGCAGGTCCCCCTTCTCGACAGACGGCCCGCCGACCTCGACTGGCAGGCAGCTCGCCCCGACAGGCAAGGCGCTCCGGTCGGCAGGCGATTCACCGCCGCGGACGAGCAGACCGCTCCTCTCCACAGGCAGTTCGCCGCCCTCGACGGGCAGACCGCCCCGCTCGACAAGCAGTTCGCCGGTCTCGACGGGCAGGCCGCCGCGACTCTGTTCCGGGTTGCGCAGAGCACTCTGGCCAATGTGCGGGAGCACGCGCACGCGGTGAACGTGCAGGTCACGCTGCGGGCCGGGGCGGATCGGGTGGAGCTCGAAGTGCGGGACGACGGCGCCGGGTTCGAGCCCGCCCGGATCACCGGCCCCTCCCCGGCGGGCCGGGGGCTGGGGCTGCCGGCCGCCCGAGCGCGGCTGCGCGAGTGCGGCGGCGACCTCGCCATCGGCAGCACCCCGGGCCACGGCACCTGCGTCCGGGCCACGGTCCCCACCGCGCCCTCGGCCCGCCCGGCGCCGGTGGCCGCGCGGTGAGCGGTGGGACGTTGCGGGTGCTGCTCGCGGACGACCATGCCGTCGTACGGGCCGGGTTGCGGGCGCTGCTGGAGGGGGAGCCGGATGTCGAGGTGGTCGCCGAGGCGGGCAGCGGGGAGGAGGCCGTGGGGCTCGCGGCGCGACTGCTGCCCGCGGTGGTGCTGATGGATCTGCGGTTCGGCGGCGGGGGCGGCATCGACGGGATCGAGGCGGTGCGCCGGCTCGCGGCCGAGGCGCCGGGGGTGCCGGCGGTGATGCTGACGAGTTACTCGGGCCGGGCGGACGTGGTGCGGGCCCTGGAGGCCGGGGCGCGGGGGTATGTGCTGAAGGCGGGGCCGCCCGAGGAGCTGTTCCGGGCGGTGCGCGGCGCGGCCGCCGGGGCGTTGGGGCTCGCGCCGGAGGTGATGGATGAACTCGTCGGCCAAGTGGTGGCGCCCGAGCGGGAGTTGAGCGGTCGGGAGGTGGAGGTGGTGCGGCTGCTGGCCGAGGGGCTGAGCAACCGGGGCATCGCCGAGGCGCTGTTCCTGAGCGAGGCCACCGTCAAGACGCATCTGGTGCGCCTCTACCGCAAGCTCGGCGCGGACAACCGTGCGGCGGCGGTCTCGGAGGCGGTGCGGCGGGGGTTGCTGGACCTGGGATGAGCAAAGGGGCGCCCGGTGGACGGGCGCCCCTCGAGGTCGGTCGACCGCGGTGGGTCAGACCTTGGCCTGCTGCGGCTCGGTGGCCGGGTCCGTCGCCCCCTCGCCGGCCGTCGCGGCGCGGGCGGCGGGGATGACGGCGGCGATGGCGCCGGAGACCAGGGCGAGGCCGCCGCCGACGAGGAGCGCGGTGCGGAAGCCGTCCTCGGAGGCGAAGGTGTAGCCGCCCAGGGTGGTGGTCATCTGGGAGAGGATCACCCCGATGACGGCGGAGCCGATCGAGGTGCCGAGCGAGCGCATCAGGGTGTTGAAGGCGTTCGCGGCGGCGGTCTCGGTCAGCGGCACCGAGCTCATGATCAGCGCGGGCATGGCGCCGTAGGCGAGGCCGACGCCGCTGCTGGTGATGATGGTGACCAGCATGACGCCCCAGGCGGAGCCGATCAGGGCCATGGAGGCGAAGTAGCCGACGGCCAGCACCAGGGCGCCGCAGATCAGGGTGAACTTCGGACCGCGGGCGTTGGTGAGCTTCCCGCCGAGCGGCGAGACGACCATCATCATCAGACCGCCGGGGGCCATCCACAGACCGGCGGCGAGCATCGACTGCCCGAGGCCGTAGCCGGTGGCCTCGGGGAACTGCAGCAGCTGCGGCATCACCAGCATGCTCGCGTACATGCCGAAGCCGATGAAGACCGAGGCGAGGTTGGTGAGGAGCACGCGGGGGCGGGCGGTGGTGCGCAGGTCGATCAGCGGGTCGGTGGTGCGGATCTCCCAGACGCCCCAGCCGAGCACCACCACGAGGGCGGCGGCGAACAGCCCGAGCGTGGTGCCCGAGGCCCAGCCCCAGTCGGCGCCCTTGGAGACCGCGAGCAGCAGGCAGACCAGACCGACGCCGAGGCCGATCGCGCCGGGCAGGTCGAAGCGCTGGCCCTTGGCGCCGGCGGGGACGTCGGGGACGAGCAGGAAGATCAGGACGGCGACGACGACGGCCAGCGCCGCCGAACCCCAGAACAGGGCACGCCAGTCGGCGTACTGCGCCACGGCGGCGGCCAGCGGCAGACCGATGGCACCGCCGATGCCCATGGAGGCGCTGACCAGCGCGATGGAGCCGCTGAGCTTCTCGGCCGGTACGACGTCCCGCAGCAGCGCGATGCCGAGCGGCACCATGCCCATGCCCATGCCCTGCAGTCCACGCCCGACGATCATCGTCACGACGTCGGAGGCGAACGCGCACACCACCGAGCCGACGACCAGCGGCACGGAACAGGCGAGCAGCATGCGGCGCTTGCCCACCAGGTCGCCGAGCCGGCCGACGACCGGTACGCACACCGCCGCCACCAGCAGGGTGACCGTGATCACCCATGCCGCGTTCGAGGACGAGGTGTCCAGGATCTGGGGCAGCTCGGCGATGAGGGGCGTGACCAGCGTCTGCATGATCGCCGCCGTGGTGCCGGCGAAGGCCAGCGTGGCGATCACGGCTCCTGGGCGGGCCGTGGGCTGGGGAACGGGGGCGCCCATGAGGGACTCTCCTCGGTGATTCGGTATTCGGTGATTCGGTATTCGGTGATTCGGTATTCGGTGATTCGGTGATTCGGCGGTGAGGTGCGGCGTAAGGATGTGCATCGTACATGCCGTGTGTATCAGCCACATGACATGGCCTGTGCACACCCATATGCCAGGATGAGCCCATGGAGACGCCCACCCATGAGGTCGAGTACGAGCAGCTGCTGCTCAGCCGTCACACGTTCCTGAACCAGCGGGGCGGCCGCCGCAAGAACAGCCTCATGGAGCGCAGCGCGTACATCCTGCTGAGCCGGATCCGGGTCCAGGGGCCGATGTCGATCGGGGAGCTCAGCGAAGCCTTCGGCCTGGACGCCTCCACGCTGAACCGGCAGACGGCGGCGGCGATGCGGGCGGGCCTGATCGAGCGCATCCCCGACCCCGAGGGCGGGATGGCCCGCAAGTTCCGGCTCACCGACGAGGGCCTGCGGCTGCTGGACGCGGAGCGGGAGGGGATCGTCGACATCCTGGACCAGGTGATGCACGACTGGTCGGACGACGACATCGCCGCCTTCGCGGGCTATCTGCGCCGCTTCAACAACGGCATCGAGGCCATCGGCGGCCGGCCCTGGCCACGCCCGTAGTCATGCGCCCGGGCATGCACCTACGGCCCGTGTCCTACGACGGTCATCGCGCCGTGCGCGCGAGGCGGAAGCCGACGTCGTCCACCCGGAAGGTGGGGTGGCTGCGGCGGCGTACGGAGGCCCGGCAGCTCCAGTGCTCGTCGTACCAGCCGCCGCCGCGCAGCACGCGGTAGGTACCGTAGACCTCCGGGTCGTAGAGGTCCCAGCACCACTCCCAGACGTTGCCGAGCATGTCGTACAGGCCCCAGGCATTGGGTAGCTTGCCGCCGACCTCGCGGAGCCGTTCGCCGGAGTTGGCGCGGTACCAGGCGATGTCGTCGAGCGGGCCGTAGCGGGGGCCCTCGGTGCCGGCGCGGCAGGCGTGCTCCCACTCCGCCTCGGTGGGGAGCCGGTAGCCGTCGGCGGAGGGGTCCGGGGCGACGGTCTCGGCGGCGTCGCCCCGCAGGTCGTACACCGGCGTGAGACCGGCGCGCACGGACAGCGTGTCGCAGAAGCGGACCGCGTCCCACCAGGACACGCCCTCCACGGGCAGCCGGTCCGCACCGGTCGCGTCCGGGAGCGGGCCCATGACCCGCGTGTACAGGTCACGGGTGACCGGGTGGGCGCCGAGCAGGCAGGACGCCACCTCCACCGACCAGGTGCGCCGTGTGCGGCGGTCCGACAGGGTGACCTGCCCCGCCGGGACGGCGATCATCTCGGGTTCCACGAGGAAGATGATCTCATCGCGGGGTCTCCCCCGGTTGGCCGTGTGTCCTTTGCTCTGCCATCATGAGCAAACGGAACTGTGTCTCGCTTGACGGAACCGGGAAGTGGGGGAAACGCGCGGTGAGGGACGGCGAGCGCGGTCCGCAGCAGGCGGCGCGGCCGCAGCGGGCGGACGCGCGGCGCAACAAGGAGAGCCTGCTCGACGCGGCAGCCGCGATCTTCGTGGAGTCGGGCGTGGAGGCCCCGGTGCGCGACATCGCGGCGAAGGCAGGCGTCGGCACGGCCACGATCTACCGCCACTTCCCGACGCGGGCGGATCTGATCATCGCGGTCTACCGGCACCAGGTCGAGGCCTGCGCCGAGGCCGGCCCGGCGTTGCTGGAAGCCGGCCCGACCCCTTACCCGGCGCTGCGGCAGTGGATCGACCTCTTCACCGACTTCCTGGTCACCAAGCACGGGCTCGCGGCGGTGCTCCAGTCCGACGACGCCGGCTTCGAGGGCCTGCACCGCTATTTCCTCGACCGGCTGATGCCCGTGTGCACCCAGCTCATCGAAGCCGCCGTCGCCTCCGGCGAGATCCGCTCCGGCTTCACCGCCTACGAGCTCATGCGCGGCGTCGGCAATCTCTGCATCGGCGCCGAGCACGACTCCCGCTACGACGCACGCCGTCTGGTCGACCTCCTCGTCGCGGGACTGAAGTGGACCGAAGTGGACTGAAGAAGCCTGAAGAGGCCTGAAGAGGACCGAAGAAGAGGGGTGAAGGGGGATGAAGGGCCATCCGGGTTGAAGGGCGGCGCTATGTCCATCATCCTTCCCTCATGTCTCTCGCCGCCCCCGTCCCCGATCTGTCCGATCTGCGCGGCTATGCCGTCGACTGGGCGCTGGTGGACGTGGAGACCTCCGGGCTGACGCCGCGCCGCGACCGGGTGCTGTCCGTGGCCGTGGTGACACTCGGTCCGGACGGGGAGCAGACCGGGGAGTTCTCGACGCTGCTCGACCCCGGCTGCGATCCCGGGCCGGTGCAGGTGCACGGGCTGACCGCCCAACGGCTGCGCGGGGCACCCACGTTCGACCAGGTGGCCGGGCGGATCGGCGCGCTGCTGCAGGACCGGGTGTTGGTCGCGCACAACGCCCAGTTCGACTACGACTTCCTCGCGCACGAGTTCGCGCGGGCGGGGCGGTGGCTGCCGGTCTCCCAGCGGCTGTGCACGCTCGCGCTGAACCGGCGGGTCGATCCGCCGGTGGACGACCTCAAGTTGGGGACGCTCGCGGCGCACTACGGCGTCCCGCGGACCAGGGCGCACGACGCGCTCGACGACACCCGGGTCCTGGCCGGGGTGTTGCGCGCTTCGCTGCGGGAAGCGGCGCGGCTCGATCTGCCGTTGCCGCTCGTGGCCTGCCCGCCCCGGCAGGACCCACGGTTCGCGCCCAAGCCGCCGAAGACCGCCTGTGCCTTCCGCAACCCGGGGCGACTGGCGGCGGGCGGGGCGCTGGTGCAGGGCATGAAGGTGGCCGTCACCGGGGACACCCGCACCGCACGGGCCGAGCTCACGGCCCGGGCCGCCGCCGCGGGGCTCAATGTGATGACCTCGGTCAGCCGCCACACCAGCGTCCTCGTCGCCGAGGACACCGCCTCCGGCACCGGCAAGGTCCGCCGGGCCCTGGCCGAGGGCGTACCGGTGGTCGACGAGGACACCTTCCTCCGACTGCTGGACGACGTACGTCCCGGAACTCCCCACGAGGACGCGACACCCGTACCCCCGGCGCCCACGCCCGCACCCCCTCCCGCGCAGCCATCGGCACCCCTGCCCGCGCAACCCCCGGCGACCACGCCCCCGCCGGCCCCCGCGTCCGCGCCCACACCCGCCCTGGACGCCGTACCGGCGCCCCGCAGACCGGACCCGGCCGAAGGCACCGCGGGCCGGGCCCCCACCGATCCCGCCGATTCCGCCGTTCCCACCGGTCCCGCAGATCCGACCGGTCCCGCCGGTCCCGCCGGTCCCGCCGATCCCGCCGTTCCTGCGGATCCGACCCTTCCCGCCGTTCCCGCCGTTCCCACCGTTCCTGCGGATCCGACCGGTCCCGCCGTTCCTGCAGATCCGACCGTTCCCTCCGTTCCCTCCGTTTTCGCCGATCCGACCGATCCCGCCGTTCCCGCGGATCCGTCGGATCCGACCGATCCCGCCGTTCTCACCGATCCGACCGATCCCGCCGCGCCGCCACAGCCCGCGCCGCCACAGCCCGCGCCGTCACAGCCCGCACCCGCGTCGTCCTCGTCGGCCGCACCGACTCCGCCCCGCCGCCCCCTGAGGCCCACCGGCCCGCTCACCGGTCGGCGGGTCCTCGTCCTCGGCGGCACGCACCCCGAAGCCGTCGCCGCCCGGACCCGGGTGGTCGAGCTGGGCGGGGCCGCCGCGATCAATCTGTCGGCGAGCGTCACCGACGTCGTCCTGCTGTCCGGCGGCGACGCCGACCGCCGTATGCGGCGCATCGTCTCGCTGGCCGTGCCCACCCGCGCCCCGGACTGGCTCGCCGCGCCGGTGGTGACGCCGTTCGCGACCGCCGGCGGTGGACGGCGGACGGCCGCGCATGTGCTGCCGCGCGGCGGGGTCGTCGATCTGCCGTCTCCGGACGGGCCTGCGGCGGGCGCCCGTTGGACGATCACCGCGTCCTGGGCGGCGCGGACGGTGTGCGAGATCGACGTCGTCGCCTTCGTGGTCGACGAGGACGACCAGGTCTCCTTCGACGAGGACTTCGTCTTCTACGGCGCCCCGGAGAACCCCGGCGGGACGGTACGGCTGCTCAGCGACGGGCCCACCGAGCAGACCGTCAGCGTCTGTCTGGCCACGCTGCCGCCCTCGGCCCGCAAGGTGGTCGTCGCGGCGGCGATCGACGGCACGCCGGCCTTCGGTGACGTCGGCGCCATCCAGATCAGCTCCGGCCCCGGCACCAGCGCGGCGCCCCTGGTCCAGTCGACCCTGGACGCCGCGACCACCGAGCGGACCCTGCTGCTGGCCGAGATCTACCGCCGGGGCCCGCTGTGGCGGCTGCGCGCGGTGGGCCAGGGCTACGACCACGGTCTGGACGCCCTGGCCCGCGGCTACGGCGTGGACATCACCGGCTGACGGACACTCAGGCCCAGGCCGTCACCGGGGTGAAGGAGCTGTCCTGCCGGAACAGGTCCGTCCCGTCCGACACCGCCACGCTCAGCTGGTAGTTGTAGTGCCGCAGGTAGTAGCCGGGATAGTTGTACGACTCGAAGCGCACCGAGCCGCTCGCCGTGCCCGTGCGGGCGATGAACGTGGCGTCCTTGGCGAAGGTCGTGGTGCCGTCGTTGGCGTCGAAGCGGGCACGGAAGTTGTAGTGGCGCAGGTAGTTGCCGGAGGAGTCGCGGAACGAGTAGCCGTTGGAATCGGCGAGGCCCGCGACCACCGTGAAGGTGGAGGCCGTCTTCTCGGCGCTGGTGCTGGAGTTGGTGACCACCGGGAGGTTGAGCAGGGAGGACTGCGTCTGCCAGTACCGCGTCGTGTAGTTGGCGGACTGGAAGGAGCGGGTGGCGTTCTTGGTGATGCTCGGGCCGCCGGACACCGTCTCCTTGACGACGGTGAAGTGGCGGGCGGTGCCCGAGATCGCCGGCAGGGCCTTGGGCGCGCTCCAGGTGGCGAAGGAGTCGGTGCTGTCGCTGTAGTAGTAGTAGCCGTCGCCGTAGCCGTCGAAGAAGATCCGCCAGGTGCCGTTGTCGAGCTGGATGACGGAGGGACCCTCGCGGTAGCTGCCCCAGCCGGCCCAGTCCCCCGTCCTGGAGATCGTGTAGGGGCCGCTGAGGCTGCTCGCGGTGGCGTACTCGATGTACTTCGTCGTCTCGTTCTTGGTGAAGGCGTGGTAGGTCGAGCCGACCTTCACGATGTACGTGTCGATGTGGTTGGAGCCGATGCCGGACAGGGCGACGGGTGAACTCCAGGCCGTCAGCGCGGTGTTGGTGGCCTTCAGCAGATACGGGGTGAAGATCCACTCGTCGCTGGTGAGCGAGCAGGACACGATGACGTTGACGCTGCCGTCGCTGTCCACGAACCACTCCGGCGCCCAGGCGCGGGAGAGGTTGGTGATCGGGACCGTGTAGTCGTACAGGAACGTCCAGTTGACCCGGTTGGAGCTGCGGGCGAAGCCGATCGTGGTGCTGACGTCCTGCCAGGTGTGGGTGGTGTAGGTGAGGTAGTAGTAGCCGTCTGTGTGCTTGAAGACGCTCGCGTCGCGGATGCGGTTGGCGGGCGGGGTGTACGCGGAGGACTGCACCAGCCGGAAGTCGGTGGCGTCGTCGGACTGGTAGACGTTGACCGTGCCGTCGTTGCTGTTGAGGAACGGCACGATGGTGTACCGGGTGGCGGAGCCGGCGGCCGGGGCGGCGGCGAGGGCGGTGCCGAGCAGGCCGGGCAGCTCGCCGAGGACGAGCGCCGAGGCGGGCAGGACGGCCATCGCGCGCAGCAGGGCTCGGCGGGACGGGGACGCGGCGGGGCGGGGTGCAGTCATGGTCGGCTCTTTTCCACTACGGCTCAGTAGTCCGACATACCGAACAAGGTTCGGAAAGTCGGTCAGAAGGTAGGGGTGAGACAGGGACACGTCAATGCTTTGCGCAGGAACGGGTGGTGCCTGTGTTGCCGCTGTGACAGCCTGTCAGCCGCCTGGCCCCCGCGCGCCGTTCCGCCGCGGCCCCCCGAGACGTTACCGTTCGGTAGTGTCAGACGACGTCGTCCCGGAGGTGCCCGTATGACGCCCGACCGTGCCGCCGGCCTCGCCGAGACCGCCCGGGCGCTCGCCGCGGGCGAGGTCTCCTCGCGCACGCTGGTCGAACAGACCCTGGCCCGGATCGAGGCCACCCAGGGCACCCTCAACGCCTTCCGGATCGTCCGCGCCGAGGCCGCGCTCGCCGAGGCCGAGGCGGCCGACCGGGAGCTGGCGGCCGGCTCGCACAGGCCGCTGCTGGGGGTGCCGGTCGCCGTCAAGGACGACATGGACGTGGCGGGTTCGCCGACCGCGTTCGGCTGCGCGGGCGAGCACCCGCCGGTCGCCCGGGACGGGGAGGCGGTACGGCGGCTGCGCGCGGCCGGGGCCGTCGTCGTCGGCAAGACCAACACCTGTGAGCTGGGACAGTGGCCGTTCACCGAGGGCCCGGCCTTCGGCGCGACCCGCAACCCGTGGAGCGCCGAGCACACCCCGGGCGGCTCCTCGGGCGGCTCGGCGGCCGCGGTGGCGGCGGGCCTGGTGCCGGCCGCGCTCGGTTCGGACGGGGCCGGTTCGGTCCGCATCCCCGCCTCCTGGACCCATCTCGTCGGTGTGAAACCGCAGCGGGGCCGGGTCTCCACCTGGCCGCGCGGCGAGTCCTTCCAGGGCATCACGGTCAACGGCACCCTCGCCCGCACGGTCGCCGACGCCGCCCTGCTCCTCGACGCGGCGAGCGGCAACCACGACCTCGACCCGCACCGGCCCGCCGCGATCGACGCCGGCGCGGCCGTGCGCCGCGACCCCGGCCGGCTGCGGATCGCGCTCTCGCTGAAGCCCCCGTTCACCGCGGTGCCGGCCCGGCTGACGCCGGAGGTGCGGACCCGGGTCGTCGAGTTGGCCGGGCACCTCGCCGACCTGGGGCACGAGGTCGAGGAGGCGGATCCGCCGTACGGGCAGATCGGGCTCACCTTCGTGCCGCGGGCGACCGCGGGCATCGCCGAGTTCGTGGCCGACGCCCCCTTCCCCGCGCTCCTCGACCCCCGTACCCGGGACGCCGCACGGCTCGGTCGGCTGCTCGCCGGCGCCCCGCTCAGGGCGGCCCGCCGTGCGGAGGCGGTCCTGCACCGCCGTATCGGCGCCTTCTTCACGTCGTACGACGTCGTCCTCACGCCGACCACGGCCGCACCCCCGCCGCGCATCGGCGCCATGCTGCATCTGAGCGGCTTCGCCACCGACCGCGCGATGATCGCCGCCTGCCCCTACGCCTGGCCGTGGAACGTGCTGGGCTGGCCCGGAGTCAACGTCCCCGCCGGCTTCGCGCCCGGCGGACTGCCGGTCGGCGCGCAGCTGCTCGGCCCGGCGCACAGCGAACCGCTGCTGCTCTCGCTCGCGGCCCAACTGGAGGCGGAGCTGCGCTGGCACGAGCACTGGCCCGAACCGCTCGTGGCGGACTCCCCGGCCGTGTGACCATGCCCTTCCCGCTGACCCGGGGTCCTTCCGCCCGTACGCTGTGACCATGGACGATGCGTCGATGGTCGGGCTGATGGGGCGGGTCACCGGGACGATCGGGCCCGGACTCGTCGGCGAGGTGATCGTCCGGGTGCGCGGCGGGGCCGAGCACTTCCTCGCCTACGCCGCGGACGGCACCGGCCGGATCGAGCGCGGCAGGGTGGTCATGGTGGTGGAGTACCTGGCCCCGCGGACCGTCTACGTCACGGAGGCGTACGACAGTTGAGCCGGCTGCGGCGCAGGTGAGAGCCGTGTCGGCCATGTGTGCGTCAAGATTGCAACAAGGATTGGTGAGCGTCTTCATTAGGGGCGCGCACAGGCGCACACTCCCTTCGTTCGGTGCCGAAAGGGCACCATGCAAAGGGGGCGTATGCCGATGGTTGTCGGCGTCGTTGCGGGGATGGCGGTCGCCGCCGTTCTCGTGTTGATCGGTCTGTTCAAGTTGATGTGGCGGGTCGCGGAACCCAATGAGGCACTCGTCATCTCCGGCTCCAAGCACCGTGTTGAGGGGCTGGAGGAGGGCATGGGCTTCCGCATCGTCACGGGGCGCGGCACGCTGGTGATGCCCGGCGTGCAGGTGGTGCGCAAGCTGTCGCTCGACCTGAACGAGACCGAACTGCAGGTGGACTGCGTGACGCACCAGGGCATTCCGCTCAAGGTGCGGGGCGTGGTCATCTTCAAGGTGGGCGACGACTTCGTGTCGATCGCCAACGCCGCCCGGCGCTTCCTCGACCAGCAGAGGATGATGTCGGAGCGGGTGCACAACGTGTTCGCCGGTCATCTCCGTTCCATCGTGGGCGGGTTGACGGTCGAGGACATGATCCGGGACCGGGAGAAGCTCACGGGGCAGACCCGTGCCGCCTGCGGCACGGAGATGGAGAAGCTCGGTCTGATCGTGGACTCGCTGCAGATCCACGAGATCGAGGACCCGACCGGCTACATCCAGAACCTGGCGATGCCCCACGCGGCGGCCGTGCAGCGGGACGCCCGCATCGCGCAGGCGGAGGCGAACCGGCTCGCCACGGAGGCCGAGCAGGCCTCGTTCGCCCGGATGGCGGAGGCCACCCGGGACAGCGAGATCCTCCAGGCCGGCTACCAGGCCGAACGGGACAAGGCGGCCGCGAAGGCCCGCCAGGCGGGTCCGCTCGCCGACGCGGGGGCCCGGCAGGAGGTCGTCGTCCAGGAGACCCGGGTCGCCGAACTGGAGGCGCACCGGCGCGAACAGCAGCTCCAGGCCGATGTCCGCAAGCCGGCGGACGCGCAGGCGTACGAGAAGCGCACGCTGGCCGAGGCCGAGCGCGACGCGCGGATCTCGGCGGCCGAGGCCAAGGCGAAGGAGACCGAGCTCGCGGCCGCCGCCGAGGCGACCCGGGTGAAGACCGCCGCCGGCGCCGAGGCCGAGGCGACCAAGACCCGGGGTACCGCCACCGCGGCGGCGACCCGGGCCACCGGTGAGGCCGAGGCGGCCGCCGCGCAGGCCCGCGGTCTGGCGGAGGCCGCGGCGACGAAGGCGCAGGGTCTCGCGGAGGCGGAGGCCATCAAGGCACGGGCCGCGGCCCTCGCCGAGAACCAGGAGGCCGTCGTCGCCCAGCAACTCGCGGAGAAGTGGCCGGAGATCGTCCAGGCGGGCGCGTCCGCGTTCGGCAACGTCGACAACATGGTGCTGCTCAACGGCGCCGACGGCATGGCCGAGGTGTTCGCGAAGGCGCTCACCATGGGCGGTACGGGGCTCGGGCTCGCCCGTCAGCTCCTGAGCTCCATGAACCAGAACGGGCAGGCCCCGGCCGGGACTTCGCCCCTGAACGGAGCCGCGGCACCGCCGTCGCAGAAGGTGCCGGTCGAAGGGACGTGACACACGCGTGAGACACGCATGGGGGGCGGCTTTCGGGCCGCCCCCCATGGGTGCGTCCGGGGGGGGACCGTGTGGCGCCTTCGGGGTGCCCCGGTCGCGCGTTCGGGGTGCTCCTGTGGCGCCTTCGCGGAGACCCCGTGGCGCCTTCGTGGAGACCGGTGGGCGCCCTCTGGGAGACCGGTGGGCGCCGTTCCGGGAGACCCGGTAGGCGCCCTTCTGGGAGACCCGGTGGGCGCTTCGGGGTGGCTCAGGGGCTGGGATTAGGGTGCCCCCGTGACCGCTTTCACCGATGGATACGTACCGGGCCGCTTCGGCCCCACCGCCACCACCGAGGCCGACCCGCGCGAGGTGGGCCGGGTCCGCACCGAGTACTCCCCCGCGCACGACGGCGATCCGGACCCCGGTGAGATCGTCTGGACCTGGGTGCCCTTCGAGGAGAACGACGGCCGGGGCAAGGACCGCCCGGTGCTCGTCGTCGCCCGCGAGGCGGCCGGCACGCTCCTCGCGGTCCAGCTCTCCAGCAAGCGCCACGAGAACGACCGGGAGTGGGTCGGGATCGGCAGCGGCCCCTGGGACCGCACGGGGCGGGACTCCTGGGTGGACGTCGACCGGGTCCTCAGGCTCCACGAGGACGGCATGCGCCGCGAGGCCTGCGCGCTGGACCGGGGCCGGTTCAACCTGGTGCGTCAGCGGCTGCACGAGCGCTACGGCTGGACCTGAGCACTACGGCTGCGGCCGCACTTGCCCGCTCTCGAACACCCGCTCGAAAGCGGCCCGCACCACAGCCCCCGGCGTACGGTCCAGCACGCCGAACACCACATGCTCGAACGTCCGCTCGAACCGCCCTCCGGGGCCGAGCAGCGCCCGGAACGCCCCCGCCACCTGCACGGGGTCGTTGCGGAACACCCCGCAGCCCCAGGCTCCCAGCACCAGCCGCCGGTAACCGTGCGCGACGGCCGTCTCGAGGACCCGCTCGGCGCGGACCGCGAGGGCGCCCGGCAGCTCCGGCGCCCGCTCGGGCGCCGTCCGCAGCACGACGCCCGCGTTCGGCGCGGCGGCGGTGAGGAATCCGGCGGAGTACGGCTCGTCGAGCAGCCGCCCCCGGTCGTCGCGGAAGACGGGCACGGCCGGCGAGTGGATGACCCGGTCCGTGTAGAACGGGTCGCGATGGGCGCGGTGGTGCTCGTAGAACGCGCGGGCCTCGAGGAGACAGGTGTACAGCGCGGAGGCACGGCACAGGGCCTCCTCCTGCGCCTGGGCGCCGTTCAGGTAGCCGCCGCCGGGGTTGCGGGCGGAGGCGAAGTTGAGGACGGCGACCGGCGCGTCGGCGAGGCGGCGGGCGGCCTGCGTGCTGCTCTCGCCGGTGACCTCGACGGACGTGACCGCGGAGGGTGCCTGCGGGAGGGGAACCGGCTCCGGTCCCAGCATCCGGGTCCCGGCACGGGCGGCCTCGATCGGCGCCGCCAGCTCCACCTCGCGCCCGCCGGGCGAGCGATAGCCCCCGGCCGCGACGATCTCCTCGGTCTCGCGGGCGATGCCGCGCAGCCGCGCGCTCATGGCGCCACCCCCGTGGACGCCATGACCGTGCGTGATTCCCCCGTTGTTGTGCTCATGCACGCATCGTGAGCGACGGGAGAGGACCGCGCAACGAGATTTCCGGCGGCAGGAACACCCCGGGAACTGACCGGAAACGCCGGGCGACCAGGACGGAATCGAAGGTTCCCGGCACCATAAGCCCAGATTTGCACCCTTGTGCGATTCGGATCGAGGGACTTGGGTGGGTCGAGTGATTGCCGGTCCGGCGGCCCGGAAGCCGGACAGGTGGCATGGTGGAACCTCAGGAGGATCCCGACATGTCAGATTCGGTAAGTGACTGTACCGAAACATCCGATAACACCGACTGTACGGCGCCCCGTACCGCCCTCTCGGAAGCCGAGGTGGAGGCCCTGGTCAGGGGTATCTGCTTCAAGACCGGACCGCCCAGGACGGTCGGCGTCGAACTGGAATGGCTCGTCCACGAGCTGCGCTCGCCGCAGCTCCCCGTGACACCCGAACGACTCGCGGCGGCCTACGCCGCACTGGAGAGCGTGCCCCTGCGGTCGGCGCTCACCGTCGAGCCCGGCGGCCAGCTGGAGCTCAGCTCTCCGCCCGCCGCCTCCCTGACCGAGTGCGTGGGCACGCTCTCCGCCGACCTGGACGCCGTCCGCGCGGTCCTGCGCGAACACGAGCTCGTCCTCACCGGCCTCGGCACGGACCCCTGGCACAGCCCCCGCCGGTTCCTCCACGAGCCGCGCTACGACGCCATGGAGACCTGTCTCGACCGCACCGGCCCGGCCGGTCGCGCCATGATGTGCACCTCGGCCTCCGTACAGGTCTGTCTGGACGCCGGCTACGAGGGGCCGGGACCGCTGGGGCACGGCCGCCGTTGGTGGCTGGCGCACACCCTGGGCGCGGTCCTGGTGGCGGCCTTCGCCAACTCCCCGCTGCTGCGCGGCGACCCGACCGGGTGGCGCTCCACCCGACAGCTGCTGTGGATGGAGATCGGCGCGGGCCGCGCGGGCGCCCCCGCCCTGGACGGCGATCCCCGCGACGCCTGGGCCCGCCATGTGCTGGACGCGCCGGTGATGTGCGTACGGCGTGACAGCGGGCCGTGGGACGTGCCCGAGCGGATGACGTTCCGTGAGTGGACGCGGACCGGGCGGCCGACCCGGGCGGACCTCGACTACCACCTGACCACGCTGTTCCCGCCGGTCAGACCGCGTGGCCATCTGGAGCTGCGCATGATCGACGCACAGCCCGGCGACGACGGCTGGATCGTGCCGGTCGCCGTGACGACGGCCCTGTTCGACGACCCGGAGGCCGCCGAGGCCGCCTGCCGCGCCGTGGAGCCCCTGACCCCGCGGGGTCTGCCGCAGCCCGCCCCGCACAATCCGCTGTGGATCGAGGCGGCCCGGTACGGCCTGTCCGACCCCGGACTGCACACGGCGGCCGTCGCCTGCTTCGCCGCGGCCCTGCGCGCCCTGCCCCGGCTCGGCGCCACCGCCGCCGTCGTGGACGCCGTCTCGGAGTACCGGGACCGCTATGTGCTCAAGGGCCGCACCCCCGCCGACGACCAGCTCGACAGCCTGCGCGGCACGGACACCCGCGCGTACGGGAAGGACCCGCGCCCATGACCACCGAGCACCTCCCGGACGCCGACACGCTCCGCGAGCGCGCGCTGACCACCCTGACCACCGCCCGTGCCCGCACCACCCTGCTGACCACCTGCGTGGAGGACCCGGACCTCACCGCCCAGCACTCCCCGCTGATGTCCCCGCTGGTCTGGGACCTCGCGCACATCGGCAACCAGGAGGAGCTCTGGCTGCTGCGCACCGTGGGCGGCCGGGAGCCTATGCGCCCCGAGATCGACGGCCTGTACGACGCATTCGAGCACCCGCGTTCCGAACGCCCCTCGCTGCCGCTGCTGCCGCCCGCCGAGGCCCGCGCCTACGCGGCGGAGGTGCGCGGGCGGGTGACGGACCTGCTGGAGTCGGCCGACTTCCACGGCACCCGGCTCACCGAGGCGGGGTTCGCCTTCGGGATGATCGCCCAGCACGAACAGCAGCACGACGAGACCATGCTGATCACCCATCAGCTGCGTCTGGGGCCGCAGGTCCTCACCGCGCCGGACCCGCAGCCGGCGCCGCTGTTCACCGGTCCGGCCGAAGTCCTGGTCCCCGGCGGTCCGTTCATGATGGGCACCTCCGCCGAGCCCTGGGCGCTGGACAACGAACGCCCCGCGCACCGGCGCGAGGTGGCGCCCTTCCACATCGACACCACGCCGGTCACCAACGCCGCCTACCAGGCGTTCATCGACGACGGCGGCTACGACGACGAGCGCTGGTGGACGAAGGAGGGCTGGGCGCACATCCGCCGGCACGGCATCCACGCCCCGCTGTTCTGGCACCGCGACGGCGGGCAGTGGCTGCGCCGCCGGTTCGGGATCACCGAGGTCGTCCCGCCCGACGAGCCGGTCCTGCACGTGTGCTGGTACGAGGCAGACGCCTACGCCCGCTGGGCCGGGCGCCGGCTGCCCACCGAGACGGAGTGGGAGAAGGCGGCCCGCTTCGACCCGGCGACCGGCGGCTCGATGCGCTACCCCTGGGGCGACTCCGACCCCGCGCCCGAGCACGCCAACCTGGGCCAGCGCCATCTGCGCCCCGCCCCCGCCGGGAGCTACCCCGAGGGCGAATCCCCCCTCGGAGTGCGCCAGTTGATCGGTGACGTCTGGGAGTGGACGGCGAGCGACTTCCTCCCCTACCCCGGCTTCCGCGCCTTCCCCTACAAGGAGTACTCGGAGGTGTTCTTCGGCCCCGAGTACAAGGTGCTGCGCGGCGGTTCGTTCGCGGTGGACCCGGTGGCCTGCCGGGGCACGTTCCGCAACTGGGACTACCCGATCCGGCGGCAGATCTTCTCCGGCTTCCGCACCGCACGCTCGGGGGCAGTCTGATGTGCCGTCATCTCGCCTGCCTGGGGCCCCCGGAGCCGCTCGGCCGGATCCTGGTGGACCCCCCGCACGGTCTGTACCGGCAGTCGTGGGCGCCCCGGCGGCAGCGGTACGGGACGGTCAACGCCGACGGTTTCGGGGTGGGCTGGTACGCCGAGGGCGATCCGGTGCCGGCCCGCTACCGCCGCGCCGGGCCGATCTGGGCGGACCTGTCGTTCGCCGATCTGGCGCGGGTGGTGCGCTCCGGCGCGCTGCTGGCCGCCGTACGGGACGCGACGCTCTCCGGGGCCGACGCGGAGGCCGCCGCGGCGCCGTTCACCGGCGGGCCCTGGCTGTTCAGCCACAACGGGGCGGTGGCGGGCTGGCCCGACTCCCTCGCGGTCCTCGCGCACACCCTGCCCGCGGCCGATGTGCTGTCGATGGAGGCCCGGACCGACTCCGCGTTCGTGTGGGCGCTGGTCCTGGCCCGGCTGCGGGCCGGCGACCCCGAGGGGCAGGCCCTGGCCGACACCGTCCAGGAGGTCGCCGCGGCGGCCCCCGGCTCCCGGCTCAACCTGCTGCTCACCAACGGCGTGACCGTCACCGCCACCGCCTGGGGCGACTCCCTCTGGTACCTGGCCGAGCCCGGCCTGCGCACGGTCGTGGCCTCCGAACCGTACGACGACGACCCGCACTGGCAGGAGGTCCCCGACCGCACCCTCCTCACCGCGAACCGCGCCGAGGTCCTGCTCACCCCCCTCAAGGACCCGGTGTCCGCACCACCCAAGGAGCCCCGCACGTGAGTCCGTTCCCGAACTCCCGCACCCTCCCCGAGGACGCCACGGACGCGACCGAAGAGAGGCACTCATGACCGGCACCCGCGCCTACGGCTACACCGACACTCTCGAGGCCGAGCACTACGACAGGGCGCTGCGCGCCGACATCGGCGAGGGGCTGACCCGCACCCCGAAGTCCACGGCGCCCACCTGGTTCTACGACGCCCGGGGCAGCGAGCTCTTCGAGGAGATCACCCAGCTCCCGGAGTACCCCCTGTGGCGAGCCGAACTGGGGCTGCTGCAGCTGCACGCCGGCGACATCGCCGCCCGGACGGCCGCCCGCAGCCTTGTCGAGCTCGGCTCCGGGAGTTCGACCAAGACCAAGCTGATCATCGAGGCGCTGGGGCCGACAGGCCTGAACTACGTCCCCGTCGACGTCAGCGCGGACGCGCTCCACCAGGCCAGCAGCCAACTGGTCCAGGACTACCCCGGGATCCGTCTGCACGCCCTCCGCACCGACTTCACGGCTCCCCTCGTTCTGCCGGAGCTGCCGGAGGCCGGCCCCCGGCTCCTCGCCTTCCTCGGCAGCACGCTGGGCAACTTTCGCCGGCCCGCCCGCGGTCCCTTCCTCCGGGGGCTCCGGGACATCATGCGCCCCGAGGATTTCCTGCTGATCGGCGCCGACCTGGTGAAGAGCGAGCGGGAGATGATCGCCGCCTACGATGACGCCCAGGGCGTCACGGCCGAGTTCGACAAGCATCTGCTGCACGTCCTGAACCGCGAGCTGGACGCCGACTTCGACCCCGACGCCTTCGACCACGTGGCCGTGTGGAACAGCACGGAAAGTCACATCGAGATGAGGCTGCGGAGTCGAGCCGAGCAACTGGTCAAGATCCGGGAACTCGACCTGGCGGTTCCCTTCGGGCACGGAGAGGAATGGATCACCGAGCGCAGCGCCAAGTTCACCGCGGAGGGGCTGCGGGAAGAAATGACCGAGGTCGGCCTCCGTACGCGGGAGCTCTGGGCGGACTCCGACGCCGGATTCGCCCTGATTCTCGCCAGCGCCGAATAGAGCCACGGGCCAACCGCTACCCGTTCCGCACGAAAGGGGTCCGGAGGCTCGCCGGTTTCCGGCGAGCCTCCGGGGGACGTCAGGTCCAGGGCGTCGCGAGGACGAAGGAGCGGCTGGCCCGGTACGCGGCGGTGTTCTCGGCAGGGTCGAGCCACAGTTGGAGGTTGTCCCGGTGGCGGAGGTAGCGGCCGGGATAGTTGTACGACTCCAGGGAGACCGAACCGGCGGTGGAGCCGGAGCGGGCGCAGAAGGTGGCGTCCTTCTGGAAGAGGGCGGATCCGTCGTCGGTGTCCAGCCGGATGCGGAAGGCGTAGTGCCGCACGTACCGGCCCGTGGTGTCCCTGAGGGAGTAGCAGCGCGGGTCGGCCAGGCCGGGACCGATGGTGAAGGTGGCCGCCTGCCGGGTGGCCGCGGCAGTACCGGCGTCGACCGGGTCCAGGATGCCGAATCGGCCGGACTGGCTCACGTAGTCGCCGGGGTTGTCGACCGACCGCAGGGCGTGCCGCCCGGAGAATCGCGCCTCGGCGGGCGTCACCGAGGCTGTCGGCGTCGGCGTCGGCTTCGGTGAGGGTGACGCGGACGGTCGTGGCGACGGCGACGCGGACGAGGGGGCGGGCGACAGCGGGGCGGCGAGGGCGGGCCGTGCGGTCGGCTCGTCGGGGCGCATGGTGGTGTACCAGGCCACTCCGGCCGCCGCGAGGGTCACGGCGCACGCGGCCGCCGCCGCCACGGGCTTGGCGGCCAGCCCGCCGATCGTGTGCGCCGCACCGCCCGCACCTCTCCCCGTCTGCGCGCCCGCGCCGACGGCCGCCCCGGCCGAGTCCGCCGCCGGCGCCTTGCTCAGTACCAGGCCGGCCAGGCCGATGGGCACCGGCACCAGCGCGAGGCCGCCCAGCAGCCCCTCCGGCGGTATCAGGTCGGACGCGCCGGCCAGGCACCGCGGGCAGTCGCGGACGTGGCGTGCCAGCCGCTTGCGCCACAGCGCGGACGGCCGCCCGTCCCATGTGGCGAGCACGGCGTTCAGGTCGGTACAGCGGGGTGAGACGGTCAGGGCTCGTACGACGGTACGCGCGGTCTCCAGCCGTTCCTTGACCCGCTGGACCCGCACCGCGGCATGCTGCGGTGTGAGTCCGCAGGCCTCCGAGAGCTCGCTGCGAGTGAGTTCACCGGCGACCTCCATCCACCACAGGGCGAGCACCTCGCGTTCCTCGTCCTCCAGCCAGCGGGTCGCCTCCACCGCTTCGCGTCGCTGGCCCGAGAGCACCAGCCGAAGTATCGCCAGATCGGCGAAGTCGGCCTGAGGATCCGACTCGTGGGCGGTCTCCTCCAAGGGTTCCGCGGTGAGCCAGGTGCGTCCTCTGCGCCACCGGTCGCGGACCTGCCGCACGGCGATGGCGACGAGCCAGGACCGGAACCGATCCGGTCGCTCCAGTCCGGGCAACCCGTCCAGGACCCGCATCATCGTCTCCTGGACCACGTCGTCGACGTCGCTGTGGCCGTCCAGGGCCCGCCCGACGATGTTGTAGACCAACGGCAGACAGTCCCGTACGAGCTGTTCCGAGGCCTGCCGGTCCCCGGCCCGCGCCGCCATGACGACCGCGATGTCCGGCCGTACTTGCGTGTCCTGCGAGCGCACCCGTCCCACCTGTCCCATCGCCGCGCCGATGTGCCGAGGCTCGACAGTGTGTCAGGGCCGAATCCGAAGAATTTTCGTGGGTCGCGTCCGCGCTTTCCGTTATGAGCGAGGCTGCCGCGCGTCTCCGAGGCACAGGAACAAGCTGCTCACTTCCGCTCCCGCTCCCGCTCCACGACACGAAACAAGGATGTCTCTGTCATGAGCATTTCTCCTGCATCTCTCGTCCATCGGCTCTGTGCCACGGCGACGGCGCTCGTCGTCCTCGCCGGCGGCATGACGATCGGGACGGTGATGGTCGCGCCCGAGGCGCGGGCGGCCACGACGACGTTCACGAACCCGCTCAACAGCTCCGGCGCCGACCCGTACATGACGTACTACGACGGCAACTACTACGAGATGACGACGCCGTACAGCGGGCCGCTGACGATGCGGAAGGCGCCCACGGTCGAGGCGCTCAAGGCAGCCTCGCCGGTGCCGGTGTTCAGCGCCCACGCCACCGGCCGCGACCACTACATCTGGGCTCCGGAGATGCACCTGCTCGACGGCCCCGACGGCAAGCGCTGGTACATCTACTACTCCGCCGGCACGGGGGACATCGAGGACCAGCGTGTGCACGTCCTGGAGAGCGCCGGCACCGACCCGCTCGGCCCGTACACGTACAAGGGCATGATCTTCGGGGCGAACGACTGGTGGGGCATCGACGGCAGCGTCGTCACCATCGACGGGCAGCTCTACTTCACCTGGTCGGGAGTGCCGACGCCGCAGTGGGCCGGATCCGACCCGAGCATCTACATCGTCGCGCTGAGCAACCCGTGGACCGTCACCGGATCCCGTACGCGGATCTCCACCCCCACCTACGCCTGGGAGAAGCAGGGCACCCCGATGAACGAGGGCCCGGTGGCGTTGCAGCACGACGGGAAGACGTTCATCAGCTACTCGGCGAGCGCCTGCCAGGGCCCGGACTACAAGCTCGGCCTGCTCACCCTCACCGGCGGCGACCCGCTGAACGCGAGCTCCTGGAGCAAGAGCACGGAGCCGGCCTTCCAGCGCAATGACGCGGGCGGTGTGTACGGTCCGGGCCACAACGGCTTCTTCCGGTCCCCGGACGGCACCGAGGACTGGATCGTCTACCACGCCAACTCCTCGTCCTCCCAGGGCTGCGGCACCACCCGCACCACCCGGATCCAGAAGATCACCTGGAACGCGGACGGGTCGCCCGGCCTCGGCGTCCCGGTGGCCACGGGCACCGCGCTGACCGTGCCCTCCGGCGAACCGTCGGTGACCTACTACCGGCTGACCAACCGCAACAGCGGCAAGGTCATGGACGTCCAGGCGCCCAACACCGACACCGGTGTGAAGATCGGCCAGTACACCTGGAACGGCAAGCCCTGGCAGCAGTGGCGCTTCGTCGATCTGGGCAACGGCTACGTCCAAGTCGAGAGCCTCAACAGCGGCAAGTGCCTGGACGTGAACGGCGCGTCCACCGCCGACGGCGCCGCCGTCATCCAGTGGACCTGCCACTCGGGCACGAACCAGCAGTTCCAGTGGGTCGCCACCGACGGCTACTTCCAGCTCAAGGCCCGCCACAGCGGCAAGTGCGTCGACGTCGTCGGCGCCTCCACGGCGGACCTCGCCCTGCTCGAACAGCGCGCCTGCGGCACCGCCGCCGGTTTCCAGTGGTCACGGAGCTGACCCTCCCCGCAGAAAGGCAGGAAACGCACATGTCCGCGGTTTTCTCCCGGCTCGCGGCGATACTCGTCGCCGCCTGCCTGCTCTTCACCTCCCAAACCCTGAGCACACCCCAGCGGGCCGCAGCCGCCGAGCCGGGCTACCTGATGGTGCACTTCACCGGGGAGGGGTCGACCAACCAGCAGATGTACCTCTCGCACAGTACGGACGGCGTGCACTGGAACGACCTCGACGGCGGCGGGATGGTCCTGCGCTCGACGGTCGGCACGAAGGGGGTGCGTGACCCCGCCCTGGTCCGCGCGCCGGGCGGCGGCAAGTACTGGATCGTCGCGACCGACCTGTGCATCGGCTGCGGGCAGGACTGGGGCACCGCCCAGAACAACGGCAGCCGCAACCTGGTGGTGTGGGAGTCCACCGACCTGGTCACCTGGTCGCAGCCGTGGCTGCTCAACGTCGCCGGCGCGATCCCCGACGGCCGCAACGCCTGGGCGCCGGAGGCGATCTGGGACCCGCAGACCAACGACTACGTCCTGTACTGGGCGACGAACGCGACCCTCGGCGGCGTGCTGAAGCACCGCATCTACTACGCCCGCACCTCGGACTTCCACACCGTCACCACCCCCCAGCCGTACATCGACCGCCCCGGCACCCAGGGCATCATCGACACCCAGATCATCGAGGTGCCCTCCGGAGTCGGCGGCTACCGCTATGTGCGGGCCTCCGGCGACGGCCAGATCACCCTCGAAGGCAGCGACTCGATCCTCGGCACCTGGACCGCCCTCGGCAACCTCTCCGGCATCGGCCTCACCGGCTCGCAGGTCGAGGGCCCGATGTGGATGAAGTTCAACGGCAGCGACAAGTGGGCCCTCTACCTCGACCAGTACGCCACCGGCGGCGGCTACATGCCGGTTCTGACGACCGACCCGTCCAACCCCGCCGCCTACCAGAAGCAGACGTCGGGCAGCTACGGCATGGGCGGCACGAAGAAGCGCCACGGCTGGATCCTGAACCTGACGGCCGCCGAGGAGAGCCGCGTGCTCGCCCGCTGGCCCGGCACCGCGGTCAACCGGCTCCAGTCGTACAACTTCCAGGACCGGTACGTACGGCACACCAACTTCGATGTGCGCATCGACCCCGGCGTCAGCCCCGCCGAGGACGCCCGGTTCCGCCTGAGGACCGGCCTGACAGGCTCCGGCACGGTCTCCTTCGAGTCGGTGAACTACCCGGGCCACTTCCTGCGCCACTCGGGATTCGACTTCCAACTGGCCTACAACGACGGCACCGCCCAGTTCGCCGCGGACGCCACGTTCCGCCAGGTCGCCGGGCTCGCCGACGCGACCTGGTCGTCGTTCCAGTCGTACAACCACCCGGACCGCTACATCCGGCACTACGCCTACCAACTGCGGCTCGACCCGATCACCACGGCGACGGGCCGCAGCGACGCCACCTTCCGAGTGACGAGCTGACCTGACCGCGGCGGCTCCCGGCGAGGGAACCGTCAGCGCGGTGCGGGGGCGGCGGCAGGTGGGGGTGTCTGCGCGGGGACCGGCGTCGGGCTCGCGGGCCCGGTGGCGGCGGCGGGCGGTGTCTTCGGGTCGCCCGGTGCCGCCGGGCCGTCGCCGGCCGCCTCCGGGGTGCCGGCCGTGACCGGGTCGGCGGCGTCGGCCCCGTCCAGGCAGTCGACGAAGCCGACGAAACCGGGCCTCGCGCCGGCGTCGGTGACGGCGAACTCCTCCTGCGGATGGCTGCGCAGCAGACACATGTCGTACCGGGCGACGGTCGGCAGGGAGTCGCGTGCGCCGTCCGTGCGGTACTCGTGCCGGCCCACCAACTGGCAGGAGTCGTACCGGATCAGCGGCCCGCGCGGCCCCACGACATAGCGGTGCGGCCGCACTTCGGCCGCGAAGTCCTTGAAGGCGAGCCCGGTGTCGTCGCAGTCGCTGAAGTGGATCGTTCCGCTCCTCCACACGGAGTCGATGATCCGCGCGTCGGGGTTGCGCACCTCGAAGCGGATGTCCTGGGCGTGGAACCGCTGCACCGAGTCGTGGTGCTGGGCGACGGGGAACCGGAAGAAGGTGCTCGTGGTGCCGTACTCCTGGCTGCGCGGCCGGGTGCCCGTGATGATGTACGAGCCGCCCCGGCAGGTGATGGAGCCGCCGTAGGGGAACTCCAGGAAGTTGCCCCACTCGTACTCGACCTTCATGTCGGAGAACCAGTAGTTGAGGAACTGGTCCTGGTCGTTGGGCTGCTGTCCGCGGCCGGTGAGACCGGAGTAGAGGAACGCCCTGCGGTAGGCGCCGCCGACCCGGCACGCCTCCCAGCGCATCTCGGAGTTGGTGTCGGTGCCGTCCAGGGAGATGCCGTACTCCCACTCCCCCATCCACTCGCACTCGGAGAACCGGTAGTCCTGCGCCTGGCCGGTGGAGTACGAACTGAAGAAGGACGCGCCCGGGGTGGCCGAGCGGAACTGGATGCGCTCGAAGGACAGGTTGGACCAGATGTCCTCGTTGCGGCACAGAAAGGAGCCGGGGCCGACGGGCGGGCGGAAGACGAGGGTGGTCATGCGCTTGCCCGCGCCGCAGAAGCGCAGCCCGTTGACCGGGCGCAGCGGTGCGACCCCGTTCAGCAGGGCGTTCGGGCGGGTGATGAGGAACTCTCCGGGCGGGATCTCGATCACGGTGCGGCCGATGCCCCGGGAGACCCGGGCGGCGGCGAGGGCGTAGGCGTACTCGAACGCGGCGGTGTCGTCGGCGCGCCCGTCGCCCACCGCGCCGAGGTCGCGGACGTTGATCACGCGCGACAGCAGACCGGCGGAGGCCGGTGCCCGTCCCACCCCGGCGGGACCCGAGGCGGCGGACGCGCTGTGGCCGGTGAGGATCGTCGCGCCCAGCAGGGTCACCCCGCCACGCAGAAGCTGCCGACGACTGACAGGGGACTTCCCGCCTCCCCGCTCTGCCATAATTGCCTTCTTTCCAGCGATTTGACCAATTGGCCCGAAATAAGCATTACTGAGCATGCACAAGCGTGAACAAGCAGGAGCAAGCAGGAACAAGGAGGGAAATGGCCGAGTTCGTCGAGGTTCTCAGGCATCTGTCGGCGGCACAGAAGCCCGCGAAGGGGGTCTCGCTCTACACCCGGTTCGTCAACCGCCCGGCCGGGCGGGTCCTGGCCGCGCTGGCCTATCAGGCGGGGGCGACGCCCAATCAGCTGACCGTCCTCGGCGCCCTGTTCACCTTCCCGGCCCTGGCCGCGGTGGCGCTGCTGCGGCCCACGCCGACGATGGCGGTCTGCGTGGGCGCGGCCCTGGCCGTGGGGTTCTTCCTGGACTCGGCGGACGGTCAGCTGGCGCGGGGCCAGCGGTCGGGGAGCCCCTCGGGCGAGTGGCTCGACCATGTCCTGGACTGCGTCAAGATCCTCGCCCTGCACCTCGTGGTGCTGGTGTCGTTCTACCGGTTCTTCACCCTGCCCAGCCCGCTCTGGCTGCTGGCGCCGATGGTCTTCCAGCTCGCGGCCGTGGTGATCTTCTTCGCCGGGATCCTGACGGAGAAGCTCCGGCGGCGGACACCGGGCGAGGTTCCGCCCGGTTCGCCCCCGGCGCTCAGGGCCGTCCTGCTGCTGCCGGTCGACTACGGCCTGACCTGCCTCGGCTTTCTATTCCTGGGCAGTCAGGACGTCTTCCTTGCGGTGTACTGCGCGCTGCTGCTGGCACACGTCCTGTTCATGGCCGCGTTCCTGGTGAAATGGTTCCGCGAGCTGCGCTGAGGGGATCGACGGCGGCTCGTGGGCGGCCAGCATCCTGAGGGCACTGCGCAGCAGGGTGCTGGAGGTGTGCATGGTGTAGGGGAAGTAGACGACCTCCACGCCGACCTCCCCGAACCGCCGCTCGTACTCCAGCCACTTGGGGGTCCCGCGCCAGTCGTCGCCCTTGAAGATGACGTGGAAGCCGACCCGCCTCCAGGTGATGAGCTTGTCGGCCTCCGTCTCCACGATGGCGTCGTCGACATACTTCACACTGCGCACGATGTCGAGGCGTTCGGCGAGCGGGACGACGGGGACCTTGCCCTTCAGTCGCGCCGTCAGGTCGTCGGAGCTCACCCCCGCGACGAGCCGGTCGCAGTGCCGCCGGGCCTCGCGCAGGATGTTGAGGTGACCGATGTGGAACAGGTCGTAGACGCCCGGGGCGAATCCGATGCGGGTCATCGCGCGCCACTTCCTCGTCGCTTGGCCGGCTGGGCCGGCTCGTCCGGCTGGGTGGTCTGTGCCGACTGCGCGCCCTGCGCCGGGGCGCCCTGAGCCGGTGCGGTCGTGGTCTGTGCGGGCTTCTTCGGCACGTTCACGGTCAGGGAACGGGACCTGGCCGCGGTGTTGGTGCCGTCCGTGACCTCGATGGCGTACTGGTGGCGGGAACCGGCCGCCACCGAGTCGGTCCAGGTCATCTTCGGGCGGTCCCAGAAGGCGGAGGACTTCGCCTTGGTCACGACGAGCTTGCCGTCGCGGTAGATCCGGTACGTCAGCACGGCGTCGTCGCGGTCCCAGGCGGCCCGCCAGGCGAGGGTCACCTTGCCGGGCTCGGACGCCGACAGGGACAGGGTGGGGGGCTCCTCCGGGGCTCCGGTGTCCTTGTCACCGAAGCGCGTGAGGCCCTGCTGGGGCTGCTCGTTGACCTCGGTGAACTCGCCGCCGGCCCACAGGACGCCCCGGGAGACCACCAGGATGCGGGGGCCGACCTGCTCGCCGAGGCCGCCGTTGGTGTCGGGGAACCAGTGCAGGATCCTGCGGTCCTCGACCCGCTGGGCCAGGAAGTGCTGGCGGTCGCCCCGGTCGGGGAAGCCGCCGGGCGTCTCGTTGCAGTCGTGGGCGTGCGAGGCGCTGTAGAGAACGCCGTTGTAGGGCAGGACGGACTGGGTGGCGCCGCGGCAGGTGTCGTTCCACACCATGATGCCGGTGGCGGTCCGGCCCGCGATCCTGCCGTCGTAGATGCCCGGCCCATGGCCCTCGGCGCCCACGAAGAAGCGGGAGTTGTCCTGGGCGATCGTCTTCACCGACGACTGGCTCGGGTACCAGCCCGGGTAGGCGAGCACCGTGGCGCCGGTGACCGGGTTCAGGGTGACCAGGGAGCGGGCCGACTGTCCGTTGACCCTCTCGAAGTCGCCACCGACGAAGAGGCGCCCTTGCGGGATCGCGGCCGACAGGGCGCGCACCGGCTGGTCGAGTTCCGCCTTGAAGGGCAGCAGGGCGCCCTTGGGCGAGACGGCGGCGATCCGGCTCCTGGTCTGGCCGGAGACCCGGCCGAAGTCGCCGCCGAGGTAGATCGCCCGGTCCGTGGGCTCGACGGCCCGCACGGTAGAGGACACGGTCGGCTTGAAGTCCCTGCGCACCGAGCAGTCGGCGGTGTTGAGCGCGACCACGTTGGCCGTCTTCTCGGATCCGACGTTGTCGAAGGATCCGCCGACGTACAGCACACGGCCGTCCGGGGAGGCCTTCATGGCCCGCACGGTGTGGTTGTGCCCGGTGAAGGACGGGGCGCAGGGCAGGAGTTTGCCGGTCACGGCGTCGAACGCGGCGAAGTTGCGGCGGGCCACCAGCTTCCGGCCCGGCGCCGCACCCGGCGGACGGACCGCCTCGAAGGTTCCTCCGACGTAGACGACGCCGTTGGCGGCGGCCATCGACCAGACGATGCCTTCGGTCTGCCAGGTCGGCAGCGCATCGGCGGAGAACGCCTTCGGGCCGCCGTCGGCGGCCGCGGCGAGGGAGGCGTCGAGCAGGGCTGCGGAACACACGAGGGCGGTGACGGCGACCCTGGTGACCGGCTTCGAACGGAGCTTTCTCAGGTGCAAGGGAACCCCGGGTGGCAGTGGTTGGAAGTGGTACGGAGTCGGAAGACGCCCACCGAGTGAGCCGGAACGCTGCGGCCGGGGCCGGTCTCATGCGGCGCGGCGGCGCAACACTCCGACCAGCTCGTTCACTCTCAGCGACGTCCGATATCGCCACAAACTAATAGCAAATACACACATTCCCAAGGCCATCCCCACGGCGAGTCCTGATGGAGTGTCACCTTCCCTCGTACGGGCGGCTCCCAGCACCACGGAGACGGTCAGGGCGAGGCCGAGGGCGGTGACATAGCCGCGGTCGACGGTGGTGAAGCCGAGGCGCCAGCGGATCAGCAGGGCCGCCGCGAGGTTCTCCACGACGATGGCCGCGCCCCAGGACACAGCGGCGCCGAGCACGCCCCAGGCCGGGACGGTCAGCACGCCGACGGTCAGCTGGACCGTGAACGCGACCGCGGTGACGGCCAGATGCCAGGAGCTGCGGCCGGCCATCAGCAGCACGGTCTGGGCGTTGCCGACGGCGACGTTGACCATCGAGGCGGCGCACAGCACGACCAGGGCGGGGGCGCCGCGGACGAACTCCGGTCCGAAGGCGGACAGGACGGTCTCGGGGAAGGCCGCGAGGAGGGCGAACAGCGGCCAGGAGAACAGCACGATCCAGCAGGTCGACACGCGGTGCAGGCCGTGCGCCTCGGTGTCCTCGCCGAGGGCGAGCAGCCGGCTGACCTCCGGGGCGACGGCGAGGCGTACGGCGAGCTGGAGGAGCGTGCCCGCGGTGACGACGCGGCCGATCGCGGTGTAGACGCCGGCCTCCCCCGCGGTGGCCATGGCCGACAGCAGCAGGACGCCGACCCACACGGCGCTGATGTCGAAGACGGAGGAGACCGCGCGCGGCGCGGCGAAGCCCCAGAACGTCCGCCAGGACACGGACGCGCCCTCGGCCGGCGGCGTCGGGCCCCGGCCGGCCCGGCAGCGGCGCAGGGCGAACCAGGCGGCCACGGAACCGGCCAGGGCCGGCAGCAGCCACGCCGAGGCGAGCGCGGTCAGGCTGGGCAGGAGGAAGGCGACCGGGAGGGCGATCAGCAGCCGCAGCACCGGCTTGCCGATCTGTTCCACGCCGACGAAAGGGACGACCGTGCCGTATCCCCGGGTGGCGCCGAGCAGGACCATGCCCACGGTGGCGACGGGCAGGAAGACGCCGAAGAGCCGGACCAGCGAGACGGCGTCCGCCGGGGGCAGTTGGGGCAGCAGCAGACGGGCCACGGTGGACGACAGCAGCAGGGGCGCGGCGGCCACGGTGGAGACGACGGCGGCGGGCAGCACGGCCATGCGCAGCAGGGCGGGGACCGAGCGGCCGTCGTGGAGGGCGAGGTCCCGGGGGACGAAACGAAGGAGCCCGGCGTCGGCGCCGAGCTTGCAGGTGTTGCTGAGGATGGTGAACAGGGCGACGCCGGTGAAGACCACGCCCGAGCCGTCCGCACCGACGGCGCGGGTGAACAGGCCGACCAGCAGGAAGGAGAAGACGGCGTTCGCGGCGGAACCCGCCATTCCCCACCAGCCTCCCCGGGCGACCGCCGCCACCGCGCGCGGGGCCTTGGCCCCGGCGCGGGTGGGAGCGGTCGTGTCGGCAGCGGTCACCGCCGGGAGATGGAGAAGGTGCCGTCCTGCGTGGGAAGTTCCATCGGCGCGGCGGAGTGCGACGCCGGACGGTACTTCGGGCGCCGGCGCGGCAGTCCCAGGCGCCGGCGGGGCCGGGCGGCGTCGAGGATGGTGCCGAGGAGGCGTCCGCCGGAGCAGTCGACCAGCTCCTGCACCTGACGGAGGTCGTCCTGCCGGGTGGCGCCGAGGCCGACGACCAGCAGGACGCCGTCGACGCGCTGGGCGACGGCGAGCGCGTCGGCATGCGTGAGGAACGGCCCGGTGACGACGACGGTGGTGGACTCGGCGCCCGGCCGCAGCCGGTGGGTCTCGGCCGACAGGCTCGAGCGGGTGTGGGCGCCGATCCCGCCGCCGGAGCGGAAGGCCAGCCGTCCGGAGACGTCGGCGTCGACGAGGACGCTCCCGCTGGGCAGGAACGCCTCCTCCAGGGTGGGCGCCTCGTACGGCATCAGCGGCAGCCGGTCCGAGAGCCCGGAGGCGTCGGAGTCGGCGTCGACGAGCAGGACCTCTCCGCCGTACTCGGCGAGGGCCGCGGCCAGGTTGGCGGCGACCTCCTCGGCGGCCTCGGCGTCGCGCGGGGCGACGACGAGCACCTGGCCGGGGCCCGTGGCTCCCTCGGCCTTGCGCAGCCGGAAGGCCAGGGCGCGGAACGCCTCCGCGCGAGCGCCGCCGGTGCGGCCGACCTTCAGCAGTTCGTGGCCCGCGTCCTCGTCGTCGGGCAGGATGCCGAGCACGGGGGCGCGCAGCGCGCCGCGCAGTTCGCCGACCGAGCGGATCCGGGAGTCCAGGGCGGCGCGCAGCCAGGCCAGCACCAGGCCGAGCAGCAGACCGCACACCAGGCCGAGGGCGAGCAGGATGCGCAGTCCGGGGCCCACCGGCAGATGGGGGGCGACGGCCCGGCGGACGACGTCACCGGCGTCGGTGTCCCGGGACCTGATGTCCAGGACGCGCTTCTGCAGGGTGTAGAGCTGGCTCTGCGCGGCGGTCTTGGTGTCCTTCTGGTCCAGCTTCTCCCCGGCGAGTTGTTCGTTGAGCACCCGGATCTGCTGGCCGAGGGCGTCGGTGGCGCGCCGCACTGCGGCGTCGTTGCGGCCCTTGCGGTCGGTGAGGTAGGCCTCGGCGAAGGCGTTGGCGCCCTGGGCCGCGCGCTTGGGGGAGCCGGCGGTGAACTCGAAGCGCAGCACCCGCGACTTCATCGGGTTGGTGACCCGCAGCCGGGACGCGAGCCCGCCGGCCTGGCTCTCGGGCAGGCGCAGGGCGTGGGCCACGCGGCGGGCGACCTCGGCGCTGGTGGCGACCTGCTGCTCCGTGGTCATGCTGACCTGGTTGTCGGCGGAGACGCCGACCGCGCCGAACGGGTCGGTGGTGGAGCGCACCAGCACCTCGCTGGTGGCGGCGAAGGTGTGCGCTCGGTACTGGGCCAGTGCCAGTCCGCCGAGCAGTCCCAGGATCAGGCCCAGCGCGATCAGGGCGCGGTGGCGAAGGATGCGTCGCAGTTGGTCGCGTAGTTGGTCCGGCTCGTCGTACCGGTCGTCGAGATGGATGGGGCCGGTCACGGGTGCCCTCCTGTTCCGGGGATCGATGCGTGTCGGGGGGATGCGGCCGGCATCGCCGATGAGCGGAACCGGGATGCCCGGGCGACGGGGGTGGTGATGAGCAGCGGTACGGCCACCAGCAGGGTCAGCGGACCCGCGATGGCGAGCAGGCTGCCGCGCAGGAAGACCATCTGGTAGAAGGCGAACGCGGGAACGAGCAGGGCGGCGAGGGCGCCGGGGTTCTGGCGCAGCCGGTGGCGGATGTCGTCCACGCGCCGGCCGAACGCGCCGAGCAGGAGGAAGACGAGGACCACCGCGAGGGGGCCGGCCCACAGGTAACTCTCGATCCACAGGGGCGCGGAGAGATTGTGGAACTCGTATCCGGCGTACTCGGCCAGGGAGATGCCGGTGTCCTTGGGTTTCTCCGGCCACATCGCGCGCGGCACCATGAACAGCGGCGGGCCGAGGACGTTCTGCGGGGCGAACCCCTGGTCGTGGGCGTAGTCGACGCCGGTCTGCATCTGCTGGAAGGCGTCGTAGTCGCCGTTGGAGGTGAACTGGTCGGCGAGGGAGGCGACGGTGAGGGTCTCCCGGTCGCTGTAGCGGAAGTAGTCGCTGTAGGGGAAGACGAACAGCAGCGCGGCGAGGATCGCGGCCGAGGTGACCCGGAAGGCCCGGGGCCGGCACAGCCGGGGCACCGAGAACAGCAGGGTCAGCAGGACCATGCCGGCCCAGAACCGCGGCTTGCTGATGGGGTTGTTGACGACGACGTTGAGGGCGAGCAGCACCGGCAGCAGCAGCCAGCGCACCGCGCGCAGCCAGCGGTCGCCGCCGGGGCGGCACGGCACCCTCAGCAGCCCGAGCAGTGCCCAGAAGGCGGGCACCGACAGCGACCAGCTGAGCAGGGAGCGCAGTGAGGCGTCCTCCCCGCCGGCCTCGGTGATGGCCTGCCGGCTGGTGAAGTACGCGCCCAGTCGGCCGGGTTGGCCGGCGATCAGCACGGCGGCCAGGCCGAGCGCTAGCCCGCACAGGGCCAGCAGCCGCCAGGGCGCGACCCGCCGGGCGAGGGCGCGCTCCAGGAGTCCGGGTGGGGCGTCGTCCCGGCGGGCGCGTTCCCGGCGGGCGGCGAGGGCCGTTCCCGCGCTGTGGGCGAGGAGGCCGAGTTCGACGAGGGCCACGGCGACGAGGGCGGTCGTCTCACCGGTCCGGTACGGCCAGGGGTAGGTGTCGGCGGCTAGCATCGCCAGGCCCGCGAGGCCCAGCCAGATGTAGGCGAAGACCCAGAAGCCGAGGGCGACGAACCGTACCCGGGACGCGGTGAGCACCCGGGCGAGCGCACCGCCGCTGTGCACCACGACGACGCCTTGCAGGGCGAGCGCGGCCGACGGGTGCGCGCCGTGCGACTGGAGGATCAGCCCCGGCAGCAGGACCGTCAGTGCCACGGCCCAGAGGGAGACCGCAGCCACACTGCGGACGCGAGCGTCCTGCATCCCGGCCTCTCCGTCGAGCGAATATTTAGGCTGAAACATCACTGAAGGATATATAGCGCTTAGATCGCCCTAATCAGCCCAGGCGCGCAGAAATCGCAAAATTCTCGGCGTGCCAATTACCGCAAATCATGACAAATCTGCATAGCTTATCGGCCAGCAGATCTCCCCAGATCTCCCGATTCGCAGAGGAGTTGCGCATGAGCCAGCAGGTAGACGTCGTCGTCGCCGGGGGCGGGGGCTTCATCGGCGGTCACCTGGTGGGCGACCTTCTCGCCCAGGGGCTGACCGTCCGCTCCGTCGACATCAAGCCGCGCCAGGACTGGTACCAGGTCCACCCCGACGCCGAGAACGTGGTCGGTGACCTCTCGCTCCTGGACAGCGCCCGCGCGGGCGTCCGGGGCGCGCGCCAGGTGTACATGCTGGCCGCCGACATGGGCGGCATGGGCTTCATCGAGAACAACAAGGCCGCCTGCATGATGTCGGTGCTCACCAGCACCCACATGCTCCAGGCGGCCCACGAGGCCGGTGTGGAGCGTTACTTCTACTCCTCCTCCGCCTGCGTGTACGCGGCCGGCAAGCAGACCGACCCGGACCTCACCGCCCTCAAGGAGGAGGACGCCTACCCGGCGCAGCCCGAGGACGGCTACGGCTGGGAGAAGCTGTTCTCCGAGCGTATGTGCCGGCACTACGCCGAGGACTACGGCTTCGTCACCCGCGTCGCCCGCTACCACAACGTGTACGGCCCGCACGGCACCTGGACCGGCGGGCGGGAGAAGGCGCCGGCCGCGGTGTGCCGGAAGGTGGCCGAGGCCGTGCTCAGCGGCGACCACCGGATCGAGATCTGGGGCGACGGACTGCAGAGCCGTTCGTTCATGTACATCGACGACTGCGTGCACGGCAGCCAGATGATCCTGAACAGCGACAGCGGGATCCCGGTCAACCTCGGCTCCTCCGAGCTGGTCACCATCAACCAGCTCGTCGACCTCGTCGAGGAGATCGCCGGTGTCCGCTGCGAGCGCGCGTACCGCCTCGACGCCCCGCAGGGCGTGCGCGGCCGCAACTCCGACAACACCCTGATCCAGGAGATCCACGGCTGGGAGCCGTCGGTGACCCTGCTCGACGGTCTGGAGACGACCTACGCCTGGGTCTACGACCAGGTCAAGCGCTCCCAGCAGTGACGCGCGGGCGAGCAGAGGAGGCGGTGAACCCATGAGGATCCTCGTCCACGACTACAGCGGCCACCCCTTCCAGGCCCAGCTCAGCCGGGAACTGGCCCGCCGCGGTCACGACGTCGTCCACTCGACCTGCACGGCCTACGTCTCCGGCAAGGGCAACCTCGCCGGGGACACCCCCGGGCTGCGCTTCGTGACCATCGGCGACGGCACCGCGCTGCGCAAGGACGCCTACTTCCGCCGGCTGCGCCAGGAGACCCTGCTGGGCCTCGAACTGGCCCGGCAGGTACGGCGGGAGAAGCCCGACGTGGCGCTGCTGTCCAACATGCCGATCCCGGTGCTGGTGGTCGCGGCGGGCGTGCTGCGGCGGATGGGCGTCCCCTGGGTGCTGTGGCACCAGGACGTGACGGCCGTGGCGCTGAAGAGCTTCGCCGCCGGGAAGGTCGCGCGGTCCATGGGCGTCGCCGCGAAGGTGTTCGGGGCCGGCGAGAAGTGGTCGGCGCGGCAGGCCGCGGCCGTCGTGGTGATCGCCGAGTCGTTCCTGCGCGTGCACCGCGAGTGGGGCACGGCCGACAAGGTCACCGTCATCCCCAACTGGGCGCCGCTGGACGAGATCGTGCCGGTGAACCGGGCCAACGCCTGGTCGGCCGAGCAGGGCCTGGACGGCGTACGGACGGTGCTGTACTCCGGCACGCTGGGCCTGAAGCACAACCCGGAGCTGCTGGTGCGGCTGGCCGAGCGGCTGGGCACGCGGGGCACCCCGGTGCGCCTCGTCGTCGTCAACGACGGACCGGCCGTACCCGTCCTGCGCAGGGCGGCGGCCGAGCGGGGCGTCGACCTGACCCTGCTGCCGTTCCAGCCGTACGAGCGGCTGCCCGAGGTGCTGGGCTCGGGCGACCTCCTCGTGGTGCTGCTGGGCGCGGACGCCGGGGAGTTCTCGGTGCCGTCGAAGACCCTGTCGTATCTGTGCGCCGGACGCCCCGTGCTCGGTCTGATGCCGGCCGGCAACCTGGCGGCGCAACTGCTGCGCCGGGCGGGGTCGGCGGTGTTCCCGCCCAAGGAGATCTCGCTCGACGAGGCCGCCTCCTGGGCGCGGGAGGTCCTGTCCGACCCGGCGCGCGCCGAGTCGCTGGGCAAGGAGAGCCGGGCCCTGGCCGAGCGGGAGTTCGCCCTGGAGGACTGTGCCTCGCGCTTCGAGGACATCCTCCGTACGGCGAGCCGCGCGCGGCGCTGAGACGGCGGGCGGTTCGGCCGCACGGGGCGGCCGAACCGCTCGCGTCACCTGTCCCGGTACAGCTTCTCCAGCCGGTCCACGACCGCGCGGATGGAGAAGACCTCGTCGATCGCCCGCCGGCCGGCCTCTGCGAGCCGGTGCCGCAGGTCCGGGTCGGCGAGCAGAGCGCGCACCGCCCCGGCCAGCGCCTCGGGGCTGCCGTCGGTGACCAACGCCGCTTCCCTGCGGGCGAGTTCGGCCGCGATGCCGTTGCTGTCCGTGCACACGACGGGGGTTCCCTCGGCGAGCGCCTCCAGGACCGTCATCGGGAACGGCTCCTGCACGCTCGGCAGGACGTACACCGCGGCCCTGCGGTAGGCCGCCAGGGCCGCCGCGTGGTCGAGCGCGCCGCCGTAGGAGACGACGTCGCCGATCCCCCGGTCCCCGATCAGCCGGCGCACCCCCGGCAGCGAGCCCTCGTCGGCGCCGTAGAGCGTGAAGCGGGCCTCGTCGCACTCCTTGTGGACCAGGGCGGCCATCTCGACGAACGCCTCGGGGCGTTTGCGCGGGTGCAGCCTGGCGAGGAAGACCACCTCGTGTCCGGTGCGCGCCCCGGCGGCGTCCCGGCCGGCGTCGGACACGCGCAGCCCGTTGGGCAGGTCGACCAGCGGCGGTCCGTCCGGGCCCAGGACGGCGGTCAGTTCGCGGCGCTCCCGCTCGGTGAGCACGAGACAGGCCCGGGCGCCGCGCAGCAGGGGCACGAAGAGCCGGTCGAAGACCCGCGCCACAGCGGCGGTGCGGGGTTCGACCATGCCGTGGGTCTGGGTGACGTAGTCCTTGCCGCGCAGCCGGGCCACGGCGAGCGCGGCGAGGGAGACGAGGTCACGGCCCGCGTGCAGCTGCACGGCGTCTGCGCGGCCGGTCTCGCGCCACAGGTCCGCCAGGAGCAGTGGGTGCATGAGTCCGAGGCAGCCCCGGCCCGGGACGAGGCGCCGGGCCGGGCGGGAGACGAAGGGGACCGTGCCGACCCGCCGCGGGGCGGGCGCCGCGTCCTTGCCCCGCCACAGCGACACCAGCCGGACCTCGTGGCCGCGGGCGGCGAGCTCCTCGAGCTGGGCGGCCGCCACGCTCGTAGGACCGCCGAAGGCCCCGTCGTCGCTGACGAGGGTGACCACGTGGACGACTCTCATGCCCGGCCTCCCGCGGTCAGGACCGCGTCCTGCGGCACGTCCTGGTGGGCGACCGCGCCCGCGCCGACCACGGCGCCCCGGCCGACGGTGACACCGCGCAGCACGACCGCGCGGGCCGCGACCCAGCTGCCCGGCTCCAGCCGGATGGGGCCGTTGTCGAACTCGAAGGTGGCGCTGCGGCGGCGGTGGCTGCCGGTGCACAGCAGGGCGCTCTGGGAGACGCAGCAGTCGTGGCCGATGGTGACCGGTTCGAGGTTGAGGATCCAGGCGTCCTCGCCGATCCAGACGTCGTCGCCGACGTCCAGTTTCCACGGCCAGTGGACGCGCACCCCGCGCCGGATCAGCACCCGCCGGCCGACGCGGGCGCCGAAGGCGCGCAGCAGCGGCGGACGCCAGCGGGCGGGGAACCACCACTGGGTGAACAGCAGATGCTGGGCGGCGTACCAGGCGGCCTGCACCAGCGGGGGGCGGCCCTTGTCGTATCCGGCACCGGTGAAGCCGCGCAGTCGGCGGGCCACGACGGGCCGGCGCACCGGGTCCGCGACGGAAGTGGTCTGTACCATGACGCGATCCTTCCCGGCGGCGGGGGCGAAGGCGCCGCGTCGGCCGCGTGTTGGCGGCAGACCTGCCCGGATGGCGGATGCCGCCCCCGGGCCGGAACCCGGGGGCCGCGATCGTCCTTCCTGACGGACGCCCTTCTAATACGCGCCCTGTCCGTTCAGGACCGCGCGTACGGTGCGGGCCATCACGTTGACGTCGCCGGACAGCGACCAGTTGTCGACGTAGCGCAGGTCGAGCGCGACCGTCTCGCGCCAGGACAGGTCCGAGCGTCCGCTGACCTGCCACAGGCCGGTCAGGCCCGGCCGGACGTTGAGCCGGCGCATCTCGACGCCGTTGTACTTGACGACCTCGTCGGGCAGCGGTGGGCGGGGGCCCACCAGGGACATGTGGCCGAAGAGGATGTTGAACAGCTGGGGCAGCTCGTCCAGGGAGTAGCGGCGCAGGACGCGTCCGACCGGGGTGACCCGGGGGTCGCGGCGCATCTTGAACATGTGCCCGTCGTTCTCGTTCTGCTGCTCCAGGCCGCCCTTGAGCCGGTCCGCGTCGACCACCATGGTGCGGAACTTCCACATGGCGAACCGCATGCCGTGCCGGCCGACCCTGGTCTGGCGGTAGAGGACCGGGCCCGGTGAGCCCAGCCGGACGGCCAGCGCCAGCAGGAGCAGCAGCGGTGAGAGCAGCAGGATCAGCAGCAGGGCGCCCGTGCGGTCCACCGCCGTCTTCGTGGCGGCGTGCGCACCGCGCTGCAGGGGCGGCGCGATGTGCAGCAGGGTGAGCCCGGCCGCCGAGGTCAGCCGCACCCGGCGGCGGGCCACGTCGGTGATGCCGGGCAGGATCATGAGCGAGCGGCCCCGGTCGTACAGCGCCCAGGACAGCCGGCGCATCCGCTCTCCGTTCAGGTGCGGGCCGGGCGCCACGAAGACCAGGTCGGCGCCGAGTTCGTCGGCCGCGCCGAGGACGACGGCGGCGTCCGCGTCGGGCGCGTCGGGCGCCTCGCGGGTCAGCTGCGCGCACACGGGGACGCCGGAGGTCACCTCGTCCTCGCCGACCGGACAGGCGCCGACGATGACGTACTCGTGGTCGGTGCGCTGGGCGAGCTGTCCGACCACGGCGTCGAGGGCCGAGGCCTCGCCGACGACCAGGACGTGGCGCAGGGCGCGGGCGTTGCGGCGGGCGGCCCGCAGATGACGGTTGATCAGTTTCTGGCAGACGCCCGTGGCCACCAGGGCGGGGATGAGCGCGGTGAACGCCTCGGCGGGCACGCTCTGCAGTCCGCAGACCACCCGCAGCGTCGCCAGGGCGCCGACCAGGACCAGCCAGTCCCGGACGACGGCGCGCAGCCCGCCTCCGTCGCCCCAGGCGACGGGGGTGTACCGCTTGCTCGCCACCCCGATGAGCGGCCACAGCAGGGCCGCGGCGGCCGCCAGCCGCAGGGGGTGGGGCTCATGGACCTCCACGATGGTCGCGGCGACCGGCAGGGCCGCGGCGGCCAGGTCGACACCGACGGAGAACGGGCCGTACCAGCGGGCCCGTGTCCTCACACGCTGAACGGGCTGGCGCGCCACGGGAATCGGCGCCTGCCGGGACATCGCGATTCTGAACCGGCGCATGGTTTCCTTCGAACCCCCACTCGCAGATCGCATTCCTCACATGATCCTTATATCACCGCATGGGTAAGAAAATAGGCTTTTAGCGCGTGGTTTCGAGTGGTGTGGCATGGCGGTGCGTCGCGGGTTGGGGCACGGTGGAGTGACACGGCCGAGAGGAGCACCCGATGTCGAACCACACCTACCGGGTCACGGAGATCGTCGGCACCTCGCCGGACGGCGTCGACCAGGCCATCCGCAACGGCATCGGCCGCGCCTCGCAGACCCTGCACAACCTGGACTGGTTCGAGGTCACCCAGGTGCGCGGACAGCTCGAGAACGGCGAGATCGCGCACTGGCAGGTGGGCCTGAAGGTGGGCTTCCGCCTGGACGAGTCGGACTGACGGACCCGGTTACGGACCCGGTTACGGACCCGATCAACGATCAGGTACGCCCCTCCCCCTCCTGCGCCTGGCGCAGTTCCGGCGACGGCGCGCTCCAGCGCGCGAGAACGACCCGGAATCCCGCCCGTTCGGCGTCCTCGCACACCAGCGCGTCGTCGTCCACCAGCATCCGCACCTCACGGGTCCGGGCGAGCCGGCGCAGGATCTCCAGCTTGGTGCGGCGGGCGGGCCTGCGGTCGTCGTTGCGCCGCATGTGCACGCGCCCCTCGGGCAGCCCGTGGGCGGCGAGCCACTCCAGCGTGTCCGGCCGGCAGCGCTCCGGCCGACCGGTGAGGTAGACGACCTCGCACTCCTCGGCCTGCTCCAGCGCCAGGGCGACGCCCTGCGGGATCGGCGGGTCCTCGGGCGCGGCGGCGAAGAACGCGTCCCAGTCGCGCGGCCTGCGCTCCAGGAAACGCTGACGGTGGGCCGTGTCGGCGAGGGTGTTGTCCAGATCGAACACGGCGATCGGCCGTCGGCTGCTGTCGGTCACGGACCCCATCTTCCTCCAGAGCGCACGGCGGCGAACCCGCGGGAATCCCGGGGGCCGTCAGGTGTTGAACGAGGTATGAGCTCCGTGATCGCCTCGGCCCGCTTCTCCGTCCTCGACCGCTCCCGTATCCGCGAGGGCCACACCGCGGCGGAGGCACTGCGGGACACGGTGTCGCTGGCGCGGGAGGCGGAGCGGCTCGGCTTCCACCGGTTCTGGGTCTCGGAGCACCACGGCGTCCCCGGCGTCGCGGGCTCGGCGCCCACCGTCCTCGCGGCCGCCGTGGCCGGGGCGACCCGCACGATCCGGGTCGGCACCGGCGGGGTGATGCTGCCCAACCACCGGCCGCTGGTGGTGGCCGAGCAGTTCGGCGTCCTGGAGTCCCTCTTCCCGGGCCGGATCGACATGGGTCTGGGCCGCTCGGTGGGCTTCACCGACGGGGTGCGCAGGGCGCTCGGCCGCGACAAGGACGACGCCGACGACTTCGCCGCCCAGCTGGAGGACCTGCTCGGCTGGTTCCGGGGCGCCTCCCCCACCCGGGTGCACGCCTACCCGGCGGAGGGGCTCACGGTGCCGCCGTTCGTGCTGGCCATGGGCGAGGGCGCGGCGATCGCCGCCCGTGCGGGCCTGCCGATGGTCATCGGCGACCTCCGGAACCGCGAGAAGATGCGGCGCGGCATCGACACCTACCGTGCGCGATTCCGCCCCTCCCCCTGGGCGGCCGAGCCGTACGTCGTCGTCTCCGGCACGGTCGCCGTGGCCGCCGACTCCGGGGAGGCCCGGCGGCTGCTGATCCCGGAGGCCTGGTCGATGGCGCACTCCCGCACCCACGGCACCTTCCCGCCGCTGCCGCCCGCCGAGCGGGTCGGCACCCGCACGATGACCGCGAAGGAGCGCGAGTTCTACGAGTCCGGACTGACCGGCCACATCGCGGGCACCGAGGAGCAGGTGGCGCACGAGCTGGAAACCCTGTTGAAGGAGACCGGCGCCCAGGAGATCCTCGTCACGACCAGCACGTACGACCGTACGGCACTGCTGGACTCCCACCGGCGACTGGCCGGGATCGTGAACCGGGGGAAGAACACCGAGTGACCGTCGCCGAGCTGCTGGCCGCCCACGACGAGCAACTGCGCGGCCGGGTGCCGCCGGACCCGCCCTGGGGCACGGTCACCGAGGAGGACGGGCCGGTGGTCCGGGTGCACCACGGCACCCACGCGGTCGTGGAGCACCGGGACCTCACCGGGGCCGACCTGCCCGGCCTGGTCCGCCGGCAGCAGGAGGTGTGCGCGGCGCGGGTCGAGCCGGTGGAGTGGAAGGTGTACTCCCACGACACGCCGGGGCTCGCGTCGGCCCTGGCCGAGGCCGGGTTCACCGCGGGCCCGGCCCGCCGTCTGCTGGTGGCCGAGATCGCGGACATGCCCGCCCCGCGGGCCCCTTCGTCCGTACGACCCCGGCACGGCTCCCACGCCGAACGCGCGGCGATCCACCGGCTGGCCGCCGCCGCTCCCGGGCAGCGCAGGCCGCTGAGCGAGCTGGAGGCCGACGGCGGCGGGCGGGGTGCCGGCGCCGAGATGACCGTCCTGGTCCTGGAACGGCACGGGCGGCTCGTCGACGGGATCTGGCTGGAGCGCGTGCCCGGCACTGACTTCGCCTCGGTCGGCGGGATCTCCGGTCCCCGCCCCGAGCTGCTGCACGCGGCCGGGCAGTGGGCGGCCCGGGGGCTGTGGGGCCGGCCGCCGGCCCGGTACCTCGTGGCCGAGGCGGGCGGCGAGCCGGCCGAGGCCCATCTCGCGGCCGGCTTCCACGAGATCGCCGGGGTGACGACGTACCGCTGGGCCCCGCCCGGCGAACCGGCCCGGGAACGGCCGGCGGGTCAACTGCTGGGCCACCCGGAGCACGACGAGATCTGGCGACGGTTCGAGAAGCGCTTCGAGGTCACGTACGAGACCGCCTACGACGGGATCGCCGAACCGCCGGGCTCGGTCACCTGGCACATGGCGGCGGTCGACCACACGCGGCGCGACCCGCTGCTCGCCGAGGTGGAGGACGTGATCGCGCGCGGACTGCGGGCCCGTGGACGTCGCGGGGACCGGCTGTACCGACTGAAGTGGTACATCAGCGGCTCGCGCTGCGACCCCACGCGCGTCGGCGGGCCCGGACAGCCCCGCTGGCCGGGGTACGCCTACCTCGTCGACGAGAACGTCATCCAGGTCACCGCCGATCTGCGCATGGGCACCTACGGGAACTTCGTGGAGGAGTCCCTCTGCGTCTTCGGCGCGGATCTCGTCGCCGAGGTCGAGGAGGACCTCACCGCCCTGCTGGGCACGGTGCTGCGGCGGGACGGCAGGCCGGTGGGGAACGTGTGGAGCTTCGGCCCCTAGGGCCTGTCGTTTGGATCATGCCGCGCGTCGCGGGGTGTGGCACGCACGTCTGCGGCGTTGTCGTCAGTTGACGACTCCCCCACTCTCGGCTGCGCTCGAGCGGGGGGACCCCCCATCGCGTCGCCGCCCTCCTCCGCCTTGCAGCCGCACGCACCACACCCCGCTCGGCTCGGCCGAGAGGCCACGTCGGCTCAGCCGACCTGATCCAAACGACAGGCCCTAGGCGGCGGCCGGACGGCGGCGGCGCTGCTCGCTCCAGGACCGGTGGTGGTCCAGGAGGGTCTCCTCGATCGGGCGGTAGGCCAGGCCCAGTTCCTCGGTGCTCCGGCGGTTGTCGACGCGGAAGCGGATGCCGAGGTGCTTGCGGATGTAGTCCTGGGAGAGGCCGAAGGCGGGGCCGAGGATACGGACCGGCCAGTGTGGGAGGGCGATGCGGGGCAGGCGCAGGTCGCGCGGGTGGTGCCTGCGGAGCAGGGTCGCCATCTGGTGGAAGGAGGTCATCTCCTCGGCCGCGAGGATGTACCGGCCGTGGGCGTCCGGGTGCTCGGCGGCGGCCAGGTGGGCGGCGGCCACGTCCCGGACGTCGACCGTGGTGAAGCTGAAGTCGGGGGCGCCGTAGAAGAAGTAGCCCTTGAACAGCTCGTCGAGGAGGAACAGGCTGCCCGAGTCGGAGGCGGGGGTGAGCGAGGGGCCGAGGATCAGACCGGGGTTGAGGGAGACCATGCGCCAGCGGCTCTGCGCGGCCTCGGCGTCCCAGGCGGCCTGCTCGGCGACCGTCTTGGCGTAGTGGTACGGGTTGTTCTCCACCGTGCTGGTGGTGTTGACGTACTTCTCCGACAGGACCCGGCCGTCCATGCGGTCGACGTCCGCGTAGTCGCCGAAGATCGCGCCCACGGTGGAGGTGAACACCAGGCGTTCCACGGTCTGCGTGCGGTCGACGGCCCCGACGACGTTGCGGGTGCCCTGCAGGGCCGGGTCGACGACGTCCCGCTGCCCGTCCTTGATCCTCTCCGGCATCAGGAAGGGCGAGGCCACGTGGAAGACGACCGCGCAGCCCTTCATCGGCTCGTCGAAGGAGCCCTCGCGCAGCAGGTCCGCCTCGAAGAGGTCGAGCCGGCCGGGGTGGGCGTCCTGGAGGGCGCGCAGCGGAGCGAGCTTGGCGGTGTTCGCCGTACCGCGGACCGTCGTACGCACCCGGTGGCCGCCCTCGAGGAGCTGCCGCACCAGGTGCGCCGCGACGAAGCCGCTGCCTCCGGTGACCAGGACCGTTCGGCCGGCCGGGCTTGTGCTCACGCGCGCGCTCCCCTCAGATGGTCGGGACGCGCGCCATGATCCCATCCCGTGCGCCCGACGGCCCCCCGCTTGCGGGGAATTCATCGGACGCACGACGGTGCTCGGCGGACTCGCCACGGTGTGCGTGGGGACCGGCCAGGACCCGCTCCCCGGCCGCCGCCGCGAGTGTCTTGCGGTCGGCGGCGCCGTCCGGTGCGAGCAGCGGGAGCACCTCGACCTCCGCCACCAGCCCGCGCGCCGAGGTCACCCGCCACAGCGACGCGAGCAGCGAGTCGTCGCCGACGTAGGCGGGCACGGTGCTGGCCGCCCCGGCGGCGTCCCGGTAGCGGATCCGGACGGGCTGGACCGGGACCCCCGCGTCGAGCGCGGCCTGGAACACCGCGCGCCGGAAGTGTCCCTGGGCCCGGCCGCACCAGGTGCTGCCCTCCGGGAACACCGCGACCGCGTGCCCGGACCGCAGCTCCCCGGCGATGGTGGCGACCGTGCCGGGCAGGGCGCGCAGCCGGTCCCGTTCGATGAACAGGCAGCCGTTCGCGGCCATCGCGCCCGCCACCGGCCACTCCCGGATCTCCTTCTTGGCGATCATCCTGGCCGGGCGGACACCGGCCAGCAGCGGGATGTCCAGCCAGGAGATGTGGTTGGCGACCAGGAGCAGTCCGCCGGTGGCGGGCGCGGACTCGCCGGTCACCCGGATCCGGAGCCCGGCCGCGCGGACGACGGCCCGGCTCCACCGCCGGATCGCAGCCGCCGGGATGCGCCGGCCGAGCGGGGACAGCGCGACCCCGGCCAGCACCAGGACGACCACCGCCACGAGCCGCAGCACGGCTCGCGGCACGGTCGTCCAGGACGCCGTACCCTCCACGCACGCCCGCGGGGTGCAGGGCGCGCCGGGCAGCCAGACGCTCATTCCGCGCTCGGCACGAGGGAGAGGAAGTGCCGCAGGTAGCGCGAGTTGACCCGGCGCATCGACAGCAGCACGAACAGGTCGGCGACACCGAAGTCCGCATCGTGCGCGGGCTCGCCGCACACCCAGGCGCCGAGGCGGACGTAACCGCGCAGCAGGGCGGGCAGTTCGGTCCGGGCGGCCGGGGCCGCGGGCGCGGCCTCCTTCGGGGTCCAGGGCAGCAGCGGGCGCACCCGGAACTCCTCGGGCGCCATGTGCTTCTCGCGGGCCCGGTCCCAGGTGGCGGCCGCGAGGGCGCCGCCGTCGGCGAGCGGGACCGAGCAGCAGCCGGCCAGCCACTCGTGGCCGCGGTCCACCATGTAGCGGGCGATGCCGGCCCAGATCAGGCCGATGACCGTGCCGTCGCGGTGGTCGGGGTGGACACAGGAGCGGCCGACCTCGACCAGGCCGGGCCGGATCGGGTCGAGACGGCTCAGGTCGAACTCGCCGTCCGAGTAGAGTCGTCCGGCGACCGAGGCGTGCTCCGGGGGCAGCAGCCGGTAGGTGCCGACGACCTGGCCGGTCTCCGTGTCGCGCACCAGCAGGTGGTCGCAGTAGGCGTCGAACGGGTCGACGTCGAGGCCCGGCTGCGGGGAGGACAGCAGGGCGCCCATCTCACCGGCGAAGACCTCGTGCCGCAGCCGCTGCGCGGCCCGCACGTCGGCCTCGTCGCGGGCCAGGGTGACGGTGTAGCGGACGGGTGCCGTGGACTGCTGGGGACGGTCGAGGGTGGAAACGCCGGTCATGGCTCACTCCTGGGCACGGGCCACATCGGGGACGGTGGCGCTCCCCCTGTTTCTCCCGACCCTGGTTGGCGTGTACGTGTCCGGTGCCGGGAGTAGGGATGTGGGAATGTTGAATGCCAGGCTTTCGACCGATGCCGACGGTTTCCCTACGGCGCTACCGCTTCACCCTGCGGGCCGCTCGCAACCACTCCTTGTTCATGCTCGTGATGGACACCAGCGGAATCCCCTTCGGACAGGCGGTGGCGCACTCCCCGGTGAGCGTGCAGCCGCCGAACCCCTCCTCGTCCATCTGCGCCACCATGTCCAGGACGCGGGTCTCGCGCTCGGGCGCGCCCTGCGGCAGCACGTTCAGGTGGTTGATCTTGGCGGAGGTGAACAGCATGGCGGCCCCGTTGGGGCAGGCCGCCACGCAGGCCCCGCAGCCGATGCACTCCGCGTGCTCGAACGCGAAGTCGGCGTCCGGCTTCGGCACCGGCGTGGCGTGCGCCTCGGGCGCGGCCCCGGTCGGCGCGGTGATGTAACCGCCGGCCTGGATGATCCGGTCGAAGGCGCTCCGGTCGACGACCAGGTCCTTGATCACCGGGAACGCCGACGCCCGCCACGGCTCGACGTCGATCGTGTCGCCGTCCGAGAAGGACCGCATGTGCAGCTGGCAGGTGGTGGTGCGCTCGGGCCCGTGCGCATCGCCGTTGATCACGAGGGAACAGGCGCCGCAGATGCCCTCGCGGCAGTCGTGGTCGAAGGCGACCGGGTCCTCACCGCGCAGGATGAGGTCCTCGTTGAGGGTGTCGAGCATCTCCAGGAACGACATGTCGGGCGAGACGCCGTCGACCTCGTACGTGGACATGGCGCCGTCGGCTTCGGCGGTGCGCTGCCGCCAGACGCGCAGGGTGAGCTTCATGCGTAGCTCCGCTGGGTGGGGTGGACGTACTCGAAGACCAGGTCTTCCTTGTGCAGGGCGGGGGCCTCGCCGGTGCCGGTGAACTCCCAGGCGGCGGCGTACGCGAACTCCTCGTCCCGGCGGGCTGCCTCGCCGTCCGGGGTCTGGGACTCCTCGCGGAAGTGGCCGCCGCAGGACTCGGCGCGGTGCAGCGCGTCGAGGCACATCAGCTCGGCGAGCTCCAGGTAGTCGACGACCCGGTTGGCCTTCTCCAGGGACTGGTTGAACTCCTCGCCGGTGCCCGGGACCTTGATGCGGCGCCAGAACTCCTCGCGGATCTGCGGGATGCGTTCCAGGGCCTTGCGCAGTCCGGCGTCGGTGCGGGCCATGCCGCAGAACTCCCACATCAGCTCGCCCACCTCGCGGTGGAAGGAGTCGGGGGTGCGGTCGCCGTCGACGGACAGCAGCAGGTTCAGCCGGTCCTGGGTCTCGGCCAGCACCTCCTGCACGACCGGGTGTTCGCGGCCCACCTCGTCCTGCTTCGGGTTGCGGGCGAGGTAGTCGTTGATGGTGGCCGGGAGGACGAAGTAGCCGTCGGCCAGGCCCTGCATCAGCGCGGAGGCGCCGAGCCGGTTCGCGCCGTGGTCGGAGAAGTTGGCCTCGCCGATCGCGAACAGGCCGGGGACGGTGGTCTGGAGGTCGTAGTCGACCCACAGACCGCCCATCGTGTAGTGCACGGCCGGGTAGATGCGCATCGGCACCTCGTACGGATCCTCGTCGGTGATCCGCTGGTACATGTCGAAGAGGTTGCCGTACTTGGCCTCGACGGCCTTGCGCCCCATGCGCTTGACGGCGTCGGCGAAGTCCAGGTAGACGCCCTGTCCGCCGGGACCCACGCCCCGGCCCTCGTCGCAGACGTTCTTCGCGGCGCGGGAGGCGATGTCCCGGGGGACCAGGTTGCCGAAGGACGGGTAGATGCGCTCCAGGTAGTAGTCGCGCTCGTCCTCGGGGATCCGGTGCGCCGGGCGGGTGTCGCCCTTGGCCCTGGGCACCCAGATCCGGCCGTCGTTGCGCAGCGACTCGCTCATCAGGGTCAGCTTGGACTGGTGGTCGCCGGTGCGCGGGATGCAGGTGGGGTGGATCTGCGTGAAGCAGGGGTTGGCGAAGTAGGCGCCGCGCCGGTGCGCCCGCCAGATCGCGGTGGCGTTGGAGTTCATGGCGTTCGTCGACAGGTAGAAGACGTTGCCGTAGCCTCCGCTGGCGAGGACGACGGCGTCGGCGAAGTAGGTGTCGATCTTCCCGGTGATCAGGTCCCGGGCCACGATCCCGCGCGCCCGTCCGTCGACGACGATCAGATCGAGCATCTCGGTCCGCGGATGCATCTCGACGTTCCCGGCGGCGATCTGCCGCGACAGCGCCTGGTAGGCGCCGAGCAGCAGTTGCTGGCCCGTCTGACCGCGGGCGTAGAAGGTCCGCGACACCTGGACGCCGCCGAAGGAGCGGGTGTCCAGCAGTCCGCCGTACTCCCGTGCGAAGGGCACGCCCTGGGCCACGCACTGGTCGATGATCTCGACGGAGATCTGCGCCAGCCGGTGGACGTTGGACTCGCGCGCCCGGAAGTCGCCGCCCTTGACGGTGTCGTAGAACAGCCGGTGGATCGAGTCGCCGTCGTTGCGGTAGTTCTTCGCCGCGTTGATGCCGCCCTGGGCGGCGATCGAGTGGGCGCGGCGCGGGGAGTCCTGGTAGCAGAACTGGACGACGTGGTAGCCCTGTTCGGCGAGCGTGGCGCCGGCCGAGCCGCCGGCCAGACCGGTGCCGACGACGATCACCGTGTGCTTGCGCCGGTTGGCGGGGTTGACCAGCTTGGCCTCGAAGCGGCGCGTGTCCCAGCGCTCGGCGACGGGTCCGGAGGGCGCCTTGTCGTCTGTCAGCGCCGAGCCGGCCGTGTACTCGGTGTAGGTCATGTTCAGCTCACCACTCCGGTCATGACGCTCACGGGTACGGCGATGAAGCCGGCCGTGAGCAGCAGCGCGAGGACGTTCGCCGTGGCCTTCAGGGCGCGGTCGCGGGTGCGGCTGCCGGCGCCCAGGGTCTGGGCGGCGCTCCAGAAGCCGTGCCGGACGTGCAGGCCGAGGGCGAGCATGGCGACGATGTAGATGACGTCGCCGTACCAGGTGGAGAAGGTGTCGACGACGTTCTGGTACGGGTGGCCCTCCTGGAAGCCGCCGCTGTGCACGGTGCCGGTGGTCAGGTCCAGGATGTGCCAGACGATGAACAGGCCGAGGATGATCCCGCCCCAGCGCATGGTGCGGGTCGCGTAGCTCGCGCGGGGCTTCTTGTGCACGTACTTGCTGGGCCGTGCCTTGAGATCACGTCGGCTGAGCTGGTAGGCGGAGGTGGCGTGCGCGATCACGGCGACGACCAGCACCACGCGGACCAGCCACAGGGTCCACTCGTAGTGCATGAACGGTTCGCCGACGGTGCGCAGCCAGTGCGCGTAGTGGTTGAACTCGCCGGGACCGAAGAAGATCTTCAGGTTTCCGATCATGTGGACGACCAGGTACAGCAGCATGATCAGTCCGCTGACGGCCATCACCGTCTTCTTGCCGACGGAGGAGTCCCACACGGTACGCGCCATCGACGGCCGTCGGTCCGTCCGCGTTGCCAGAGCCATGTCTCCAGACGCTAGGGCCGTTCGGCCCCATCGGTCCAAGACATGAAACGGCTCGTTTCGATAGGCGTCTTCTATCGATCGGCCTATCCTGGAGGGGTGCAGTTCCAGCAGCTCCAGTACTTCGTGGCGGTGGCCGAGACCCGGCACTTCACCCGGGCCGCCGAGCTGGTCCATGTCGCGCAGCCCTCGCTGTCGCAGCAGATCAGGGCGCTGGAGCGGGAGTTGGGAGCGGATCTGTTCCTGCGGGCGCGCGGCAACATCACACTCACCGACGCGGGTGAGGCGCTGCTGCCGCTGGCCCGGCGGATCCTCGAGGACACCGAGACCGCGCGGTACGAGGTGCAGGAGCTGGTGCAGCTGCGCAGCGGCCGGGTGCGGCTCGGGGCCACCCCGAGTCTGTGCACCGGTCTGCTGCCGGACGTGCTGCGCGCCTTCCACGACCGCTACCCGGGGATCCGGCTGCTGATCGAGGAAGGCGGTTCGCACGATCTCGTACGACAGCTCGCCCGCGGCGCCCTCGACCTCGCCCTGGTCGTGCTGCCCCTGCCGACGCCCTCCCCCGCGCTGACCACGGTCGAGCTGCTGCGCGAGGACCTGGTCGTGGTGTCCTCCCCCGAGGCGCCGAAACCGGGCGACGGGCGGCGCACGGTCCGGATCGCCGATCTGGAGGGCGAGCGTCTGGTGATGTTCCGGCACGGCTACGACCTGCGGGAACTGACCGTGGCCGCGTGCCGGGCGGAGGGGTTCGAGCCGGACTTCGCGGTCGAGGGCGGGGAGATGGACGCGGTGCTCGGGTTCGTCCGGGCCGGGCTCGGGGTGGCCGTCGTGCCCCGGATGGTGGCCGCCCGGTCCGGCCGGGGGCTCCGGGTCACCCCGCTCGCCCGGCCCGGTCTGCACCGGGCGATCGCCCTCGCGCACCGCAGCGATGTGGCACCGCCGCGGGCGGCGCGGGAGCTGCAGCGGATGCTGCTGGAGCGCTGAGTCCCCGGCTCAGCCCTGGAGGGCGGCCGGCTTGAACACCTCCTCGCACCACTGGCGGAAGGTCGTGGGCGCGGTGTCGGGGGTGCTGGGCTGCACGGCGCCGTAGAAGCCCTGTGTGTTCTGGGCGTCGACCATGTCGGCGAAGGCCCGCACCCAGGCCTCGGTGGCGCCGAACCGGATCCACCGCGCCCCGAGCTCCGCCGCGGGGGTGAACTCGACGCGGACAGGCCGGTCGAGCACCTCGGAGAGGACGCCGGCCATGCCCTCGGGGGTCAGGTCGTCGGGACTGACCATCGGAACGTCCTCCTGCCCGGTCCAGGAGTCGTCGAGGAGCAGACGGGCGGCCGTGGCGCCGATGTCGCGCGTGGCGCACAGGCGCAGCACACGGTCGGGAACGAGCGACGTGGAGAAGACCCCCGCGTCACGGATCGAGGCCAGCTGGCGGAGCTCGTTCTCCATCAGGGACGGCGGACACAGGGCCCGGTAGTGGACGCCCGTGGCGGCGATCGCCTCGTCCATGGCCAGCCCCGCGGAGATCAGCCCTGCGTTGCGGGCGACACCGCGGCCCAGGGTGGAGACGGACACGACCCGTTCCGGGCCCTGCGCCTCGATGACCTCGCACAGCGGGTCGGTGAAGGCCCGGAAGTGTCCTTCGACGCTGTCGGCGCCGGGGTGCGGCGGGACCAGCCAGAACACGTGGTCGGCGCCCTCACAGGCCTCCTTCAGCACGGCGGGGTCGGCGTGCGACCCCTGGACGACCTCCACGCGCTCGCGCACCTCGGGGGCGAGGGCGGCGGGGTCGCGGACGATCACCCGGACCGGCACGGAACCCTCGGGGGCGTCGAGGAGACGGGCGACGACCTCACGGCCGATCTGCCCGGTCGGGGTGGTGACCACAATCATGAACTGCTCCTGGAACAAGGCTTGTTGGGACACCCACGAGCCTGCCGCCACGGTCCGGTGAACTGAAGGTCCGGTTCGCACGCGCTTGTTACCCTCAGGGCAACACCGACCGGAGGGCAGACCCGTGGAGTCCCGTCCGCTGCGCTACTTCGTCGCCGTCGCCGAGGAGCTCAACTTCGCCCGCGCCGCCGAGCGGTTGGGCATCTCGCCGCCGCCGCTGTCGCGGGCGATCCGTGCGCTGGAGGGCGAGCTGGGGGCCGTACTCTTCGAACGCACCACGCACAGCGTGACGTTGACCCCGGCGGGCGAAGTCCTGCTGCCGGAGGCCCGGTTCGCGCTGGAGGCGCTGGAGGCCGCCGGGCGACGGGCCCGGCGGGCGGCCGCCGGCGGGCCGAAGCTGGAGCTGGCCGTGAAGGCCGACGGCGACGGCGGACTGCTGGAGGCGATCCTCGCGCGGTACGCCGCCGACCCGGCCGCGGTGCCGGTCTCCGTCCGGCTGTGCGCCTGGCACGAGCAGTCCCGGCTGCTGCGCCGGGGCGAGGCCGATGTCGCCCTGGTCTACGAGCCGTACGACCGCGCCGGCCTCGACGCGGAGGACCTGGCTCTCGAACCGCGCGTCGCCGCCCTCGCCGTGAGCCATCCGCTGGCCGCCCGGGCGGGGCTGTGCCTCGCCGATCTGGGGCTGCGCGCCGACGAGGTGCACCGGTACATCGACGAGGTCCGCGGCAGGGGCCAGGATCTCGCCCAGCTCCTCACGCTCGTCGGCCTGGGCGAGGTCGTCCCCCTGCTGCCCGCGTCCGTCGCGGACCGCTATCCCCGCCCCGGTGTCGTCTACCGCCCCGTCCGGGACGCGCCCCCGGCCGTCCTGGCCGTCGCCTGGCCCCGGCAGTCCCGCTCCAGGGCGACGGCGGCCCTGGTCCGGGCGGCGGTGGCGGTGGCGGAGGAGGGAGGGGAGCGGGCGGCGGGCTGACGCCCCGAACCGCTACCCGGCCTCGGGCGGGACGGGCGTCGCCTGGTGGTAGTACATCCGCCAGCCGGTCTCCTCGCTCTGCTTGCGCCACAGGGAGCTGCGGCGGGCCCGTCGGCCGTCGAAGTCCGTCTCGTACGTGAGGTGGACCAGGCCGGGGGCCAGGAGGACGCCCGTGACGGCCGACGGCTCGTAGCGGGGACCGCCCGCCGAGCTGCCCGCGTTGTCGGGCAGCCAGGCCGGCATCTCGTCGTACGTGTAGCGCCGGCCCGAGGAGCCGACCTCGACGAACTCGGGGTCGAACAGCGGCTCGAAGCGGGCGCGGGAGGAGCGGACGGCGGGGTCGGTGAGGCTCAGCTCGCCGGCGATCGCCTGCTGTACGTCGTCTGAAGCATCGTCTGAGGCATCGTCTGAGGCATCGGTCATCCGAAGATCATCACACCGGGCCCCGGCACCCCCGCAACCGAGTTCTTCCCTCACCCCGTCGCGTCGACCAGCGCCAGCTCGTGCAGGCGTTCCGGTGGGCCCGGGCGGGCGTAGTACCAGCCCTGGGCGGTGTCGCAGCCGAGTATGCGGAGTTGTTCGGCCTGGGCGCCGGTCTCCACGCCCTCGACGGTGACCGCGAGGTCGAGGCCGTGGGCGAGTGAGACGATCCCCTCGACGATCTTGAGGTCCACGGGGTCGGCGGGGAACTGCTGCATGCCCTGGGTGAAGGAGCGGTCCAGCTTGAGGACGCTCACCGGCAGCCGGCGCAGATTGGCGAGGTTGGAGTAGCCGGTGCCGAAGTCGTCCAGCGCGATGTCGATGCCCATCTCGGCCAGCCGGCGCAGCGGTTTGAGCAGGTCGTCGTCGGCGCCGATCAGGGCGGACTCGGTGACCTCCAGGCACAGGGCCTGCGGTTCGACGCCCGCGCGTTCCAGGATGTCGACCGTGTCCTGCACCAGCCCGGGATGGGTGAGCTGGCACGGCGAGAGGTTGACGTTGATCCGCAGGGGCGCCGAGTCGCCGCCGCGTTCTCGCCAGGCGCGGGCCTGCCGCACGGACTGTTCCAGGACCCAGCGGCCGAGGGGCACGATCAGCCCGGTGTGCTCGGCGAGCGGGATGAACCGGTCGGGGCCGAGCACCCCGTGCTGCGGGTGCAGCCACCGGACGAGGGCCTCCGCGCCGCTGACGCTGCCGTCGCCGAGGTGGACCAGCGGCTGGTACTCGATGAAGAACTCACCGCGTTCCAGGGCAGCCGGCAGCGCGGTGGTGAGACCGTGCCGGGTGATCGCGCGGGCGTCGGCCTCCGGGTCGGCGAGCTCGAAGCGGTTGCCGCCCGCCGACTTGGCCCGGTACATGGTGATGTCGGCGCTGCGCAGCACCTCCGCCGCGTTGCGCTCCCCCGCCCGGCCCTCCACGATGCCGATGCTGCCGCGCACGGTCAGCTCCCGGCCGTCGATGCGCACCGGCGCGACCAGCGCGTTCTGGATGCGCGTGGCGAGTTCGTCGACCTCGCGGCGCGTCTCGGTGCCGGTGGTCAGCGCCACGAACTCGTCGCCGCCGAGGCGGGCCACCATCTCACCGGGCGCGGTCGCGCAGGACTGCAGCCGGTCGGCGACCTCGACGAGCAGCCGGTCGCCGGCCGCGTGGCCGAGGCTGTCGTTGATGGTCTTGAAGCCGTCCAGGTCGAGGTAGCACAGGCCGAAGCCCTGCTGCTCCCCGGCGCCCAGCACCTTCTCCAGACGCTCGAAGAACAGGGTGCGGTTGGGCAGGCCGGTGAGCGCGTCGTGGGTGGCCTCGTAACGCAGCCGCAGGTTGAGCAGCCGACGCTCGGTGGTGTCCTCCATCAGGGCCAGCTGGTACTGCGGGTCGCCGTCGGCGTCCCGGAGGAGGGAGACGGTGAGGTTGGTCCACAGGACCGTTCCGTCGGGGCGGTAGAACGCCTTCTCCAGGTGGTAGTGCTCACGTTCGCCGCGGACGAGCTCCTCGTAGAGCTTCCAGGTCTGCGGGGCGTCCTCGGGGTGCGTCCACTCCACCACGTTGCGGCCGTGCATGGTCTGCTCGGAGATGCCGAACATGCGCAGCAGCGCGCCGTTGACCTGGAGGATGTTGCCGTCGAGGTCGGCCATGCCGATCCCTATCGCGGCGCCCTCGAAGACCGCGCGGAAGCGGGCCTCGCTCGCATGCAGCGCCTGCGCCACCACGCCCTGGGCCTGCAGCGCGGCCTGGGCGATGGCCTCCTGCTCGGCGAGCGTGCGCTCGCGCAGGGCCTGTGCGTACCCGGCGGCCATGGCGTGCTGCAGCCGGGAGGCCCGGGTGCGCAGGTCCTCCTGGGGGCCGTCCTCGCCGCAGTAGAGCACCAGATAGGCGTCGACGCAGTCGAGGGCGCGGCTGAGCGCCTCGGGGTCGGTGCAGTGCGCCTCGACGAGGGCCGCGCCGACCGCTCGGCCGGTGTCCGCGTCGAAGGTCCTCGCCAGCAGTGCCTCACGCAGCCGCCGGGCCGACGGCAGGAGTTGCTCCTCGAACTCCGGCCGGGTCAGCGACGTCGACGTCACCGGGAACACGGCCCGGCTCCAGATCGTCGCGAACCGGCGCAGTCTGTCCTCCGGCCCGTCCGGCGCGGCGGTCACGCGGTACGCCCCACGCCGGCGAACCCGCAGAACGCGTACGGATCCTCGTCCTGAGGGTCCGTCTCCGGCCGCCAGCAGGGCATCGGCACCAGTCCCGGTTCCACCATGTCGTACCCCTCGAAGAACCGCGCGACCTCGTCACGCGTGCGCATGATCAGCGGGAGGCGGATGTCGTTGTACACGTCCACCATCGCCTCGGTCTGTTCCCGTGCCACCGGCATTCCCTCGTACGAGGCATGTGTGAGGACGAGCACACTGCCGGGCGCCAGCGCCTCGGTCAGCTCGGCCACCGCCGTGTACGGGTCGTCCGCGTCCTCCACGAAGTGCAGTATCGCAACCAGCAGCAGCGCCACCGGCCGGTCCGGGTCGATCAGCCTCTGCACCTCGGAACTGCCCAGGATCTCCTGCGGCTTGCGCAGGTCGGCGGCGACCACGCCCGCGTCCTCGTTGCCCTCCAGGACGGCCTGGCTGTGCGCCACGGCCACCGGGTCGTGGTCGACGTAGACGACCCGGGCGCCGGGGCTCGCGGCCTGGGCGACCTCGTGGACGTTGCCGAAGGTCGGAATGCCCGAGCCGACGTCGAGGAACTGGGTGATGCCCTCGCCGGCCGCCCAGCGCACCGCGCGCCGCATGAACGCCCGGTTCGCCTGCATGATCTTCGGCAGCCCGGGGGTGAACGCCATGGCCCGGCGGGCCGCCTCCCGGTCGACCTCGAAGTTGTGCGAACCGCCGAGGAAGTGGTCGTAGATCCGCGAGACGCTCGGCACCGAGATGTCGATGCTCCGAGGGGCCCAGGCGGGACGCTCCATCTCTCTCTCCAAGGCGTAGGCGATCCGGTGTTCGAGCTGAGGCTACTGATCGCCCGCCAAAGGGGCGAGTGGAAACGGAAATTGACCGTCCGTTCCCGGTCACTGCCTGCGGCACGTGCCGGAAGCCGCCTGGAGGGCGGCGAAAGTCTACGCATACGCGGCATGAACGGGAAAACGGCGATCCGCCCCCTCCGTGCGGCGTGGAGGGGGCGGACCTGTGGTCGGACGCGCTCGTTCAGCAGGTGCGGGGATCAGCCCTGGGGAGGTGATCCCTACTGCTTGGGCGCGCCGACCAGATCTCCGTTGGGGGCCACGGCATACCAGGTGCCGCCGACGCCCTGACCGTTGATGTCCCCGGGGGACTTGTCACCGGAGAAGGTGTAGATCGGGAAGCAGTTGATGGTCTGCTGCTTGTCGCCGTCGGACCGGGTGAAGTTCATGTAGCCCTTCTCCTGGATCCCCTTGGTCTGGGAGAAGTCGACCGGGTCGACGATGGGCCACTTGTCACGGCAGGCGTCGTTGCAGTTCGAGACCGGCTTGGGCCACGCCTTGTCCTTGACGAAGCGGTAGACCGTCATGCCGTTCTTGTCGACGACGATCTTGCCGAGGTTGGGGTCGTTGCGGACGGAGAGTGCGGCCGACGCCGACTCCGCCTTGGCCTTCTTGCCGTCGGGGGCCAGCGCGAACCACTTGTTGCCCACGCCCTGGCCGGAGGTGTCACCGGCGTTGGCGTCCTTGGCGTAGTAGTAGGCGGGCCAGCCGTCCACGGTGAGCTGCTTGGTGCCGTCGGACCGGGTGACCTCACCGAGCAGCGACTTGTCGATGCCGTCGCCCGCGGAGACGTCGTCGGCCGAGACCGGAGGCCAGGTGGTGGCGCAGTCGCCGTCGCAGTTCGACTTCGGCGGTTCGGCGGTGTCCGCGTCGAAGCGGTAGAGGGTCATGCCCTTCGAGTCGGTCAGGATATTGCCGAGCTCGGCGTTCGTGGTGATCGCCAGCTCGCCCGCGGTGGCGCCCTGGGCACCGGCACCGGCACCGGCCGCGTCGGTCGGGCTCGCGCTCACCGAGGCACCCGTACCGGCGCCGACACCGCCGATGCCGCTGCCGACACCCGCGATGCTGCCGGCCTGGGCCGTCGCGCCCACGTTCTGGCTGGACGCGGACGTACCGCTTTCCTGACCGCACGCCGTCGTCAGCACCAGAACGCCCACAGCGCTCGCCACGAGTGAGGCGCTCCGCCAGGAGGTCTTCATCGTCAACAACTCCCCGATAGTCCTAAGGGTGTTGCAGCGCCCTGCTGCGCCGCCGCACGGCACTGGGTACGCATGGCGGCGGTCGTTGTGTTCAAACACGGCACAAAAAACTTTCCGGTGCCTGTGGTCGGGGACTCTCGGGGGGGCCGCTGCACGCCGGGTGGCGGGGCCCCTCGCGGGGTCGTACACCTGTGCCTGGAGTGGACGCGCGAACACGCGCCCGCCAAACCTTCGGGCGCGGACTTCCCCCGTTCGGGGCAATCCCGGTGCTCGGGCGCGTACGGGGACGCGGCGGACCGCATGATCTCGGTCGTGCATGGACCCCAACCGACCCGATCCGCCCTCGTCACCCGGGCGCTGTCCCTTGCGGCGGCGGCCTGGATCCTCGCGGCCGCACCGGCCGGGGTGGCCTCGGCCGACGCGTGCGCGTACGCCTCCACGGGCCGGGGCGGCACTTCGGCGGTGGCGGTCGCGGGAGGCCGCGGCCACTCCTGGCCGACGCCGCCGACGTCGCCGGACTTTCCGGATTCACTGGATTTCCCGGAAGCGCCGAAGTTCCCGAAGCCCCCGATGCCCACGGTGTGCCCTGCCCCGACGCCGAAACCGACACCCCCGCCGCCCCCGCCGCCGAAGCCCGAGCCCACGCCGAAACCGACGCCCAGGTCCACACCTCCCCCGAAGCCGAGCCTGCGACCGAGGCCCGCGCCGACGCCTCCGCCGCCCGCACCCGCGGCGCCGCCCCGGCCGGCCCCCACGCCGAAGCCGACTCCGACGCCGACCCCGCCCAAGCCCACCCCACGGCCCTCGGTGACCCCCGTGAGCTACCCCGAGTACCACTCCAAGCCACGCCCGCGGCCGACCGGTGACCGCACTCCTCCGGTCACCTACGTCCTGCTCATCACCGTGCCCGCACTGGCCGCCGTCGCCGCGCTGCGGCCCCGCTAGCGCCGATCCAGGAGGCATGTCTTGCCGGAATGGCTTGTTCTCACCCTCGCGATGCTCGCCGCCTGCGCGGTCGTCGTCGCCGTGACCTTTCTGCGGCACCGCTCGGCCGCCGAGGACGAGGACCCGTCCGAGACCCCGGACGTCATCGAGTACATGACGATGTGGATCGGCGTGGTGTACGCCATCGTCCTGGGCCTGGCCATCGCCGGGGTCTGGGACGCGCGGGGCGGCGCCGAGGACCACGTCCAGGCGGAGGCCCAGGCGCTGCACGAGATCTCGGAGCGGGTGCGGGTGTACCCGCCCGACGTCCGCGACCGGATTCGGGCGGATGTCAACGCCTATGTCGGACACGTCGTCACCACGGAGTGGAAGACGATGGCCGACCAGGGCGAGGTGACCGAGCGCGGGGACGCACTCCTGCAGAAGGTCCGGGTCGACGTCACGGACTACCGGCCCGCGAACGACTTCCAGGCGCAGGCCTACCAGCCGCTCCTGGACCAGATGGCCGCCGCGGACCAGGCGCGCAACGCCCGGGCCGGCTCGACCGGGGCGACCATGCCCGGAGTGGTCTGGTTCGGGCTGCTGGCCGGCGGTGTCATCACCATCGGCATGGTCTTCGCGCTGCAGATCAGGCGGACCCCCCGCGAGCTGATCCTGGCCGGGCTGTTCTCCGCCCTGATCGCCTTCCTGCTCTTCCTCATCTGGGACTTCGACGCGCCCTACAGCCGGGGCATCGCGGCCTCCGCCGAACCCTTCCTGCATCTGTTCCCGAACGCCGGGGGCTGACGCCGGGCGTCGACGCACCGTCGGGGGGACGGATCCGGCCGCCACGCCGGTGCCGTCCCCCTCTCGTACCAACGGCTGTCCCCTGAGCGGCCCACATTCGTGCCCCATTCGTACGACTGCGATCGCGCGGGCGCACACCCGTTCCTAGCGTTTCGGTCATCGAGGTGCGTTTACGGCGCGAGCGGAACAGGTCCGCCGCGACTCCTCGAAGACCGGAGGAACCACCATGCGCGCGATACGCGTCGCTTCGGCCGCTCTGCTGGGCATGACCGCCCTCACCCTCACCGCCTCGGCCGCCGTCGCGAGCGACGACGGCCACTACGTCATGTCCGAGGGATACCGGGTGCTGCCCTCCACCGTCGCGGCGGGCGGCCAGGTCACGCTCCTGGTGGACCGCGAGGTCAGCGGCTGCAAGGGTTCGGTGACGGTCACCTCCGGCGTGTTCGACGCGGTCACCGTCCCCCGGGGGTCCACTTCGGCGGTGGCGCTGGTCGACCGGGACGCGAGGCCCGGGGCGCTGTACCGGGTGACGTTCACGTGCGGCGGCCTCAGCGCCGTCAAGGAGCTGACCATCGCCGCCGGACACGGGCCCGTTCCGACGCCCTATCCGCTCCCCCACGGCGTCCAGGCCGGCGAGGGCGGCACCGTCGCAGGGTTCGACCTGAAGGAGATCGGGCTGGGGGCCGCGCTGATCGCGGGCTCGGTCGGGACGGCGTACCACCTCGCGCGCCGCCGCAAGGGCGCCGACACGGCCTGACGGCACCACCCGGGTGGGCGGTGCCGTCATGGACCCTGGGCGAGCACGCCTGGCGATACGGCGGGTGAGCGCGCCTCAGATACGGCGTTCGGCCCGGCGGCGCATCCAGAACACCCCGCCGCCGGCCACCGCCGCGGCGACCAGCCCGCCGCCGATGGCGATGTCGGTGGGTGTGGCGCCGGTGGAGCTGCTGCCGCCGAGGCCGCCGCGGACACCGCCGAGCACGGTGAAGGCGCGCGGGCTGACCAGGGTGCGGCCGGAGCAGGTCACGGTGAGGTCGTAGCTGCCGGGGCGGGCGTTGTTGCTGATGGTCGCGGTGCCCCGGGCGGTCTGGTTGGTGCCGCTGATCGAGGTGAGGGTGGCCGTGCCGAAGGCGTCCGAGGTCATGGTGCCGCCCTGCGGGCAGCCGTCGACGGTCACCGTGATCTGGCCGCCCCGCGCGATCACGCTCGGCTGGACGACGATGTTGCTCGGACTGACGTTCATGCCGTCGCGTGCGACGGCCGCGGGGGCGGCGAGGCCCAGGGCGGCGACCGCGGCGGCCGAGACCGCCGAGGCCGTCGAAACTCTCCGAAGACTGGTGGTGCGCATGTGATCCTCCGCGGAAGGCGCCCCGGGTCCCGTCCCCGGTCTGTCGGCGAGAGAACGCCTCCCGGAACGACCCTCAGATGCCGTGCACGCGCCCGCATTTCGGGAATGGTCCGTCCTGGTGAGAGGACACGCCGGGGGAAAAGCGCGTGATCACCCATCGCCGCAGGTCACGGACTGTAGGAAAAATCCTCCGGGCGGCGACTCGGATGGCGCACCGAAAGGCGCGCCGGCCACCCGTTCGCCCGTGAGCCGTCGCCGGTTTCCGGTACGGGAATTAGCGTTCTGATATGCGCGATAGGGACGCGGCGACGGCCGTGTCGAAAGGGGATGCCGCATGTCCGGTTACCAACTGTCCGAGCGGGCGGAAGAGGAGGAACGGCAGAAGAAGCGTGCCCCCTGGGGAGTGATAGCGCTTGTTCTGCTGACCGGTCTCGCGCTCATCCGGAATGGTTCGGGGGAATTCGACATCGGCCCGCCGCAGCCCGCCGCGGCGGCGGCTCCGGACAGCCGCACCGCCACCGACGCCTTCGGCCGGGCCCCGGCCGCGCTGCCGTTCGCCCAGCCGGACCGGGTCGTGATCCCCGCCATCTCGGTGAACGCCCCGGTGATGCCGGTCGGGCTGGACGCGGACGGCTGGGTGGGCGCCCCGCCGCCGGAGGATCCCAATCTGGCGGGCTGGTTCACCGGGGGCGTGTCGCCCGGCGAGAAGGGGACGGCGGTCGTGGTCGGCCATGTCGACAACAAGCTGGGCCCGGCCGTGTTCTACGGACTCGGCGCCCTGAAGAAGGGGAATCGCGTCGAGGTGGCGCGGCAGGACGGAAAGACGGCGGTCTTCGAGATCTACGGCATCGAGGTCTTCGCGAAGAACAACTTCCCCGGCGACCGTGTCTACGCCTCCAAGGGCGCCCCCGAACTGCGGGTCATCACCTGCGGGGGCGGTTTCTCGAAGGCGAACGGATACGACGGGAACGTCGTCGCCTTCGCCCGCCTGGTCGAGGTCCGCTGAGCGGTCCCGGCCGGGCGGGCGGCCCGGTTCAGGTGTGCTGCCGTCGGGGGACGGTGATCTGGTAGCCGGAGTCCAGCAGCTCGGGCAGATAGCGGCGCAGCGCCTTGACGCTCTGGCTGCGGTCGCCGCCGGCGTCGTGCGAGAGGATCACCACCCCGGGGCCGGCGCCCTGCCGGACCCGGTCGACGATGCTGCGGGTGCCGGGGGTGGTCCAGTCGAGGGTGTCGACGGTCCAGGCGAGGGGTTCCATGCCGAGTTCGGCGCCCAGTTGGAAGGCGGCGCGGTTCCAGGCGCCGTAGGGGGCGCGGAACCAGCGGGGGCGCTCCCCGTAGCCGGTCTCGATGACGTCACTGGTGCGGGTCATCTCGGAGCGGATGCGGCGGCGGGAGAGCTGGGTGAGCAGGGGGTGGGACCAGGTGTGGTTGCCCACGACGTGGCCCTCGTCGGCCATCCGGGCCAGCAGCTCCTGGTGGTCGACGGCCATCTCCCCGCACACGAAGAACATCGCGTGGACGCCGTAGCGGGCGAGGGTGTCGAGGATCTGGGGCGTGTAGCGGGGGTCGGGGCCGTCGTCGAAGGTCAGCACCATGGTGCGGCCCCGGCCCGGCAGGCTCATCAGCGGTTCGCGGCGGACCGGGACCCGGTCGGGTGCGGCGCTCGGGGGGCCGTATCCGGTGAGGGGCTGGAGGCGGTAGGCGGAGGGCTTCATCGGGAGGCGGGCGGGGGCGCCGGCCGCCGGGCCCGTGCCGTCGTCGGCCGGTTCGTCGTCACCCGGGACGAGCAGTCCGGCGGCTCCGGCCGCCCCGGCCGCGGCGGTGGCGCCGACGAGCAGGATCCGGCGCCGTGTGAACAACTGATCCTTCTTCATGCAGTCATCAGTCGCCCGTCCGGCCCCCCGCGCACCGCACCGGTCACACGATTCCACCCTCCGGCGCAGCGCCGTTCGGTCCGCGGTCTCGCGGTGGCACGCCAGGGGGGAAGGGGGTGTCCCGCGGATCGTCAGGCCGGTGGGGGCGCCCGGGGAGGCGGTGCGGTCGAGGGGGCGCATCCGGATCCCCGTCCCGGGTCGGTGAGGCCGCGGCGTTCGTCGGGCAGGGGGCGCGGGCGGGGGGTGGTCGGCTGCCGGGAGGTGCCGAAGACGGCCGGTCCGCCCTTGTCGCCGGTGCCCGCCCGGCCGGTGCCGGGGAGGTGGTCGCCGAGGTCGGGGCCGGCGGCGCGCGGCCGGTCGAGGGGGTGGTGCCGGACGCGGACCTGTTCGGGCAGGTCCGCGTCCGGACCGGGGCCCCCGGCCTCGTCCCCTCCGTCGAGGCCGAGCGCCGCCGGGGGCGGTGGGCCTTCGGTGGCGGTGGGCCGGGGCCCGCTCTTCGGGCGCCGCTGTCCCCGGAGGGCGCGCAGCGGGGCGGCGAGGGCCGCCGGCAGGCAGAGCAGGGCGAGGGCGCGGAAGAAGGTCACGAGGACGTCGGGCGCCCGGCCGGGGAAGCGGTCCGCGGGCCGTCGTATCGGGCCCGCGGAGTCCTCGGCCGTGGCGCTGTCCACGGTGGCACTCATGTACCGACTGTAGGAACACCCGGGCGGGGCCGCCCGTCGAGCGGTCCGGGCCCGGGCCGGGCGGTGGGGGGAGCCGGCGGTTCCGATAGCCTCGGGCCGTGACGGAACAGCATGCCCAGCAGCCTTCGCGGGAGCCCTCGCAGCGGTTCGAGCGGGGCACGGACGGCCCCAAGGTCATCGTGGTGGGGGTCGACGGCTCGGACTCCTCCCTGCGGGCCGCGGCCTACGCGGGCGGTCTGGCCCGCCGCCAGCACGCGCTGCTCGCCGTGGTGTACGTGCAGCCGGTGATGGCGGCGGGGGCGGCCTTCGGGGTGCCGGTCGCGGAGACGACCGGGCAGATCGCCGAGGACCTGGTCGCGCAGATCCGGGAGGCCACCGAGCGCGTGCGCGGGATATTCGACATGCGCTGGGAGTTCCACACCTTCCACGGCGACCCGTACACCGGTCTGGTGAAGGCCGCGGACGAGCTGAAGGCCGACGCGGTGGTGGTGGGCGCCTCCGAGCAGGCCGGGCACCGGATCGTGGGCTCGGTCGCGGTGCGGCTGGTGAAGGCGGGACGGTGGCCGGTGACGGTGGTGCCGTAGCACCCCCTGTGGCACCCCGTGTCAGAGGGACTGGAGGAAGTCCCTGATCACCGCGGTGAACTCGGCCGGCTTCTCCAGGTTCGGGTAGTGCGCGACGCCGTCGATGAGGTGGGCGCGTCCGTGCTGCACGGAGTCGGCCAGCCGCTGTGCCGCGGCGATCACGTCGGGGGTGTCGAGGGCGCCGTTCAGGGTGAGCACCGGGACGTCGACCTTCGGGAGGCGGGACCAGGTGTCGGTCACCCGCACCAGCCAGTCCCGCTCGCCGGGCGTGTGCTTGGAGAGGGTGTTGAGGGCCATCTCCCGCAGTCGGCGCGGGATGTCCGGGTCGATGTCGTCGAGTGTGCGGTGCGCACCGGGCACGTAGTCGAGGAAGGCCGTCAGCCAGCCTTCGATGTCTCCGGCGGCGAGCGCCCGCGCCAGGGCGGCCTGGATCTCCCGGTGCCAGGGGTCGGAGTCCTGGAACTCGCCGGTGGAGGCACCGCAGACGACGGCCGCCCGGACCAGTTCCGGATGTTCCAGCAGGGTGTCGCTGACGACGAGGCCGCCCATCGAGACGCCGACGAGCACGGCGGGGCCCGCGTCCAGGTGGCGCAGCAGTTCGGCGAGGTCGTCGGTCCAGCGGAAGGGCCCGCTCGCATTGGCGGAGGAGCCGTGCCCGCGTACGTCCGCCGCGATCACCCGGTGGGTCTCGGCGAGCGCCGGTACCTGGGCGTCGAAGACCCAGTGGTCGACGAATCCCGAGTGGACGAGGACGACGAGGTCCCCGGCGCCCGCCTCACGGTAGGCGAGGTCGCCGTCGGAGGAGGTGAAGTACTTCAGGTCCTGCGGTTCCGCAGCAGCAGTCATGACAACCAAGGTGTCATCTTCTCGAGACTTTGACAACCCGGTTGTCATGTTGCCGAGCGTGCATGATGTGGGGGTGAACGACACGCCTCTCCCGCCCGATGAACTCGGCCACCGCCTCACCGAGGTCTTCGACCTGGTCGGCCCGCTCTACCGGCGCGCCCTGCGCAAGGTGGAGCAGGGCGAGGCGGTCGAGGGCGCCTCCGTGGGCGTGCGCTCGGTGCTGGACCTGCTGCGCAGGAAGGGGGAGATGACCGTCCCGCAGATGGGCCGTGTCATGGCGCTCAGCCGGCAGTTCGTCCAGCGCATGGTCAACGACGCGGCGGAGCGGGGGTGGGTGGAGAGCGTCCCGAACCCCGCGCACCAGCGCTCGTCCCTGATCCGGCTCACCGAGGAGGGCCACCGGCTCGTCACCCTCGTCCTCGGCCGTGAGCACATGCTCAACCGCCAGGTCGGCGGAGACCTCACCGAGGCCGAGGTACGGGCCTGCGTGCGGGTGCTGAGCGAGATGCTGAAGACGTTCGACCACGTCGACGTCGAGGACTGACACCGACCGGTCCCCCAGGCGTCGGCTACTCCCCCATCACCAGTCCGTCCTTGGCCGCGCCCCGGCTGAGGACGACGTCCCGGATCCGGTCGCGCACGCCCTCCACCCCGGCGCCCTGGGCGAGCGCCTGGTTGAGGTTCACCACCCGGCCCGCGTCGACGTCGAACATCTGCGGCAGGAACTCCGCCCTGGCCACCTCCCAGCGCCCGCCGGGCCTTGCGGGCGGTACGAAGGTGAAGCGGGCGACGGTGGACTCGTTGCCGCGCGGATCCTCGACGCCCTGGTTGTTGAACATCTCACCGGCGATCTGGTCGCCCATGCCGTACACGACCCAGGTGCCGTTGACCTTCTCGTACGCCTGCGGGACACGGGCGTGGGTGCCGAGGACGAGGTCGATGTCGGGGCGGCCCGCCGTGCGGGAGGCGGTGAGGGTGCGGGCCAGGGCGAGTTGGCGGTCGTCCGGGGCGTCCTGCCACTCCGTGCCCCAGTGCACGGAGACGACGACCACGTCGGCGCCCGCCTTCCGGGCGGCCCGGGCGTCGGCGAGGATGCGGTGCTCGTCGATGAGGTGGACGGTCCAGGGCTGGTCCGCCGGCACCGGGGAGTTGGTGCCGTAGGTGTAGGAGAGGTGGGCGACCTCGGCGGAGCCGGCGGGCAGCAGGGTGACCGCGTCGGCCTCGCCCTGGGAGCGGGCGGTGCCCGCGTGCCGTACGCCGGCGCCGTCGAGGGCGTCCAGGGTGTGCTGCACTCCGGCGGCGCCGTCGTCGAGGCTGTGGTTGGAGGCGGTGGAGCAGCCGTCGTAGCCGGTGGCGGCGAACGCCTGGGCGATCTCGGGCGGGGACTTGAAGACGGGGTAGCCGCTGTAGAGGCCGTTCGCGCCGTACACGGTCCCCATGTGACACAGGGCCAGATCGGCCCGGGAGACCACGGGCTTGATGTCCTCGAACATGGGGCGGAAGTCGTAGCCCGTGCCGCCCGCGTCGAACTGGGCGCGGTCGATGACCGAGCTGTGCGGAAGGACGTCGCCGGAGGCCACGAGGGTGAAGCCGCGGGCGGCGGAGGCGGCCGGCGGCCCGGGCCGCTGGGGCAACTGCCGCTCGCGCTCATGGGCCTGGCATGCGGCACCGGCGGCGAGGAGGGCGGTCACGGCAAGGGCCACCGCGTGTCTGCGTGCGACGATCATGGATCACCCCACTTCGGATGGATTGTCATATTTACGCACGCCTCACTCCTAGCGCATGCCCCCGGACGGACCGCCCCGCCGCTCCCTACGGGCCGCCCGATCGGCGTAGCCCCGACCGTTCGTCGAACCGTTCGTCGACGCGATCGACCGTCCGCCGCACAGCCGTGTCCGCACCCTGTCCCGAACCGGTGCCTTGCGGTGCCATACGCCCATGACCGCCGGAACCGCCCTCGCCGCCACGAAGACGACCGCCGAACACGAACTCGCCGCTCTGCAGCGGGAGCACGGCCGGCCGCTCTTCGCACTGCTGCTGCGGCTCTGCGACGGCGACCGCCAGCGCGCCGAGGACCTCGTCCAGGAGACCCTCGTCCGCGCCTGGCAGCATCCCGAGGCCCTGCGCACCGACGCCTTCGACTCCGTACGGCCCTGGCTGCTCACCGTCGGCCGGCGGCTCGCGATCGACGCGCGGCGGGCCCGGCAGGCGCGGCCCCCGGAGGTCGGGGACGCGGTGCTGGAGAACGCGCCGGTCTGTGCCGACCACGCCGAACGGGCCGCCGCGGCCCTCGATGTGCGCGAGGCTGTGAAGACACTCACTCCCGAGCACCGTGAAGTCCTGGTGCTCGTGTACTTCCAGGGGGCCAGTGTGGCGGAGGCCGCCGAAGCCCTCGGCATCCCTGCCGGTACCGTGAAGTCCCGCGCGTACTACGCGCTGCGCGCCCTGCGCCGGGTGCTTCCCGGGTACGCGCCCGACCTGGGCTGAAACCCACGGCCGAGTCAAGCCTTCGCAAAGCGCCTTGCCGAGGACCCCGGTTGAGTAATCGGGTGTCCTTATCCGTGTTCCGGTCTGGGGGCCGGCCACCGGACTCCAGGGGCCCGGCGACGGGCTGCGCGCACGCACCGGAGGAAGGCAGGAAGGGATGCAGCACAGAGGTCATCAGAGCACGGACGGCGCCGGTGGCGGCGAACTCACCGTCCCCATGGCCTGGTTGTACGCCGAGTACATCGCCGACGAACTGCTGCGGACCGGCGATCTCATGCCGCCGACGTCCTTCGAGTTCCGCGCCGGGCGCGACGCCCTGGCGCTCACCATCTTCCTGTCCGACACCGACGGCGAACTGCCCGGCATCCGGGTCGTCACCCAGCTCGAGACCTGGCTTTCGCTCACGGCGTACGACCAGCCGTGGCAGGACTGGGTCGACGAACGTATGACCCAACTGAGGGCCGAGGCGAAGGAGTCGGACGGCCCCTCGCCCGATCTCGAACTGGCCGAGGCCGCGTGGCGCTGGCTGGAGGAGACCGAGCTGCTCGCCCCCGACCTCAACGCGGTCCCGGGCGGCGCTCCGGGGGGCGGTGAGGACGAGGGACCCAAGGTCTGGACGCCCGCCTGGCAGCTCGGACTGCCCCTCGGACACCTCGCGATCCATCTTTTTTAGAATCCGACCAATCCGAGAGCCCGGCCGCTCCGAACATCTGGGTCACGATTCGGTACGCGCCTGAGTGATTCGTGTGGCTGGTCCGTACCGGTGGGAGCAAGGAGTAACCCCACTGGCACTCAACGGCACGAGGTTTCGGCATGAGGTCCCTGGAGAGGCATCGCGACGTCGGCGCGTACGCGCTCGGCGTGCTGGACGAGGCGGAGGCCTTCCGCTTCGAGGACCACCTCATGGAGTGTCCTCAATGCGCGGCACAGGTCACCGAGTTCGGCCCCACCGCTCGGCAGATGATGCTCTACCGGCGGGCCACCCCGCGCACCGTGCACCCGTTCGCCGGCCCCGGGCCGCGGATGCTGGACAAGCTGCTCGCCGAGGTGGCGGTCCGGCACCGGGCCGCCCGCCGACGGGTGATGTTCGCCCTGGCGGCCTCCGTGGTGATCGCGCTCGTGGGTCCCGCGATCGCCATGATGGCGGGCGGTGACGACGCCGAGGACGCGGTACGGGTCACCGCCACCGACGAGAAGTCGGGCGTGTGGGCGCAGGTGACCATCGAGGACGAGGCCTGGGGCAGCGACATCGAGCTGAAGGTGAAGGACGGCGCGGGTCCCCGTGACTGCCGGCTGATCGCCGTCGGCCACGACGGCTCCGAGCAGACCGTCACGAGCTGGAACGTTCCGCTGCACGACGCCCGCCCCAACACGATGAAGGGCGGCACCGCCTACCACCCCGAGGAGATCGCCCGCTACGAGCTGCGCACCGCCGAGGGCGAGCATCTGGTCACCCTGCCCTCCCAGTGATGTCGGCCCGGAGTGAGTTCAGGTCACTTCAGGGCAGCATCGGGGCCGCATCTGTGTCGAATTCAACCTCGTTCCCGGACAGTGATTCCAGGGTCTTTCCCCGCGGATAAATCCGCGTGATATCGCGATTTGCGACGGCACGCGTTTCGGCAGAAAATGTTGTCGAGACGTGGAGCCACCGATGGAAAAGACTTTGCGAATCCTTCTGACCGAGGAAGGCGCGGAGGCCGAGGACATCGCGGAACTGGCCGGCTTTCTGCGCGAGGAACTGCTGCAGCTCGACGTCGACGACGTCACCACAGTCACCGGCGAGGAGGAGTTCCCGCCGGGTGCCCGCGCCGTGGACATCACCACGATCGGAGCCCTGCTGGTCAGCCTGGGCAGCTCCGCCACCGGACTGTCCCAGGTCATGAACGCCATCCGGGAGTGGCGCGGCCGCTGCCGGGGCACCCGCCCCACCCTGCGGCTGACCCTGGACGACGACCAGCTGGAGATCTCCGAGGCGACGACCGAACAGGTGTCGGAGGCGTTCGACCTGTTCGTCAAGCGCCATTCCCCCATCGAGGCGTGAGCCCATGACCACCACCCGGCATGCGCTGATCATCGCCAATGACCGGTATGACGACCAGGGCCTCGGACAATTGCGGGCTGCGGCACAGGACGCCGTGTCCCTCGCGGAAGTCCTGGGCGATCCGGAGGTCGGCGATTTCGATGTGGAAGTGTTGAGAAACGAACGGGTGGACGCCATCCGGCGCGGCATCGAGCGTTTCTTTTCCGAGGGCGGGCGCGAGGACACGCTGATGGTGCACTTCTCGTGCCACGGCCTGAAAAGCGAATCCGGGGCCCTGTATTTCGCGGCCCGGGACACCGAACCCCGGCTGCTGGAGGCGACGGCGGTCTCGGCGCAGTTCGTCCGGCACTGCATGTTCCGCACCCGGGCCAGGCGGACCGTGCTGTTCCTCGACTGCTGCTACGGCGGCGCGTTCTCCCGGGGTTCGTCCTCGGTCCGTGCCGCGGGGGACGTCCATGTGCTGGAGTCGTTCGCCGGGGAGAAGCTCGGCGGCGGACGGGGCTGGGCCGTGATCACCGCCTCCAACTCCATGGAGTACGCCTTCGAGGGCGCCCAGCTGACCCGGACCGCCGAGCCGCGGCCCTCCGTGTTCACGCACGCGGTCGTGGAGGGCCTGACCACCGGGGACGCCGACCTCGACGCCGACGGCGAGGTGTCCCTGGACGAGCTGTACGAGTACGTCTTCGACCATGTCCGGCAGCAGAGCCCGCACCAGACGCCGGGCCGCACCGTGGACATGCAGGGCGACATGTACCTCGCGCACAGCCGGCGCCGGCGCATCGTGGCCAAGCCGGTGCCGCCCGCGCTGCGCAAGGCCATGGACGCCGCCAACTTCTACACCCGGCTGGGTGCGGTGGCCGAGCTGCGCGCCTGGCTGGAGAGCACGGACCTCGCCAAGGCGCTGGGGGCGTACAACGCTCTGGAGGAGATCGTCCAGAACGACATCCGGGTGGTCTCGGACGAGGCGCGCAAGGCGCTCGGCGACGCCGAACTGCGGCCCGATCCGGTGCGGATGGACTTCGGCCGGGTGCCGCAGAACTCCGAGACCCCGCACCGGCCGGTCCATCTGCTCGGCCCGCCCCTGGCCCGCGCCTGCACCCCCCATCCTGCCGGTGACGCGGGCGACTGGCTGCGGGCCGAGGAGTCGCCCGAGGGCCTGGACATAGGCGTCGACACGTCCAGGCCGGGCCGGCTGAGCGGGGAGCTGCTGCTGAAGGGCGTCGTCACCGGTGAGGTGACCCTCCACGTGGAGGCGGAGATCGTACCGGCCCCGGCCCCCCTGCCCGAACCCGAGCCGGAGCGGCCGCCTCCGCCACCACCGCCCTCGGCCGGGCGACGGCCTCCGGAGGGGCCCCGGCCTGCCGAGGCACCGGGGCGGAGCGGGATCCATGCGGTGGCGGAGGGCACCGCGGGAGGCGCGGGGGTTGCCGTGCCCGGAGGGGCCCAGGGCGGTGCGCCCACGGGCGCCGGCGCCGGCCGTGCCGTGCCGGAGGGCGGCGGACAGGGCCGGCGACCCGCCGTTTCGGACAGCCTCGGCGAGGCCGGGACCCCGACGGCCCCCGAAAGCGGGGCCGGTGCCGGGCCCCCGGCCCCGCCGGGGAGCGGTGCGCAGACCCGGGTGGTCCCAGGGCTGCCGCCCACCGCCGACGGCGGCACCGGCCGCCAGGAGCGGGGCGCGGGGCGAAGCGACGATGGGACCGGTGGAGCCCCGGTCCGTCCGGGCACGGCCACCCCGCCCATCCACGAAGCCCCGCCGCCCCATGGAGCTCCGCTGACCCACGAGGCCACGCTGGCCCAGGGAACCCCACCGGTCCAAGGAACCCCACCGGCCCGTGAAGCCCCGCCGGTCCACGGAACGACGCCGCCCCACGGAACCCCACCGGTCCAAGAAACCCCACCGGCCTACGGAGCCCCACCGGCCCATGAAGCCCCGCCGGTCCACGGAACGACGCCGCCCCACGGAACCCCACCGGTCCAAGAAACCCCACCGGCCTACGGAACCCCGCCAGCCCATGAAGCCCCGCCGGTCCACGGAACCCCACCGCCCCACGGAACCCCACCGGTCCAAGAAACCCCACCGGCCTACGGAACCCCGCCAGCCCATGAGACCCCGCCGCCCCACGGAACCCCACCGCCCCACGGAACCACGCCCGTCCACGCCGCCCCGCCCCTCCGTAAGCCCGCGCCGATGCAGGAACCGGCGCGGGTGCGGGAGCCCGCTTCCGGCCCCGCGGGGCCCGCCGGGCAGCGGGTGCCCGTGGTCGAGGGGGCGGCGTCCCGGGTCCCGGCCGGGAGCGGGGGCCGGGAGCGGGTCGAGCCCGCGCAGCGGGCGCCGGTGCTCGCCGGGACCGCGCTGGTGCTGGCCGTCGCCTCGGTGGGCACCGCCGCGCGGGCCGTGTACAAGGCGAAGTCGGCCGTGCAGGCGCTGCACGACGTCAAGGGCGACCTCGGACAGCACATCAGTGACTCGGGCATGCTCCCCGCGCTCGTCGTCTCGCTGGTCACGGCGGCGGTGGCGCTGCTGCTGTGCGCCCTCGCCCGGCGCGACCTGACGACCCGCCCCCGCCAGTACCCGGCGCCCACGGCGAGCACCACGACGTCGGTGATCTGGACGGCGCGGCTGCTGGCCGTCCCGGCGCTGGCCGTGGGCGTGATCATGGCGATCGCCTATCCGATCACCAACAGCATCTGGTGACGCCTGGTCCTGTCGCCGCCCGGCGTCACTTCAGCAGCCGCGACAGCCGCCGGTCGGCGAGCGGCTTGCCGCCGGTCTGGCAGGTGGGGCAGTACTGGAGCGAGGAGTCGCTGAAGGAGACCTCGCGGATGGTGTCGCCGCACACCGGACAGGCCTGGCCGGTGCGGCCGTGGACCCGCAGCCCGCTCTTCTTCTCGGCCTTCAGCCGCCCGGCGGCCAGCCCCCGCGACCGCTCGACCGCCTCGGTGAGGGTGGTGCGCAGGGCCTCGTAGAGGGTGTGGATCTCCTGCGGGGTGAGGGAGGCGGCGAGTTTGAACGGGGACATCCGCGCCGCGTGCAGGATCTCGTCGCTGTAGGCGTTGCCGACGCCCGCGAGCAGGCCCTGGTCGCGCAACGCGCCCTTGAGCTGCCGTCGTTCGCCCGTGAGGAGCCCTGCGAGGCGGGGTTCGTCGAAGTCGTCGGCGAGTGGGTCGGGGCCCAGCCGGGCGACTCCGGGAACCCGCTGCGGGTCGTGGACGACGTACACCGCGAGCCGTTTCTGGGTGCCGGCCTCGGTGAGGTCGAAGCCCTCGCCCGTCTCCAGGGCGACCCGCAGCGCGAGGGGGCCCTTGCCGGGCTTGGGCAGTCCGTCGGGGAGGCGGTCCTTCCAGTGCAGCCAGCCGGCCCGGGCGAGGTGGGTGACGAGATGGAGGCCGGCGTCCGTCTCCAGGTCGAGGAACTTGCCGTACCGGCGCACCGCGGTGACCTCGTGCCCCTCGACCGCGGTGACGGGAGGGTCGTACGTCTTCAGGACGCTGATGGCGACCGGCAGGACGCGCACGATCTCATGACCGACGACGTGCTCCGTCAGGAAGTCCTTCAGCGCTTCGACCTCGGGAAGTTCCGGCATGGGTCCAGGGTGCCACGGGAGGTCAGTCGCGCTCGCGCACGACGAACTCGCACCACACGCACTTGCCGCCGCCGCGCGCCTCCACGCCCCACACGTCGGCGAGCAGGTCCACCAGGAGCAGCCCGCGTCCGGAGACGCCGTTCTCACCGGCCTCGCGGCGGCGCGGCAGGGCGCTGGAGGAGTCCTCGACCTCGACGCGCAGCCGCCGGCCGCCGCCGGTGAGGACCCGCAGGGTGACGATCGCGGCGCCCTCGGTGTGCATGAGGGCGTTGGTGATCAGTTCGTCGGCGATGAGTTCGATCTCGTCGGCGCGGTCGCGGGCGCCCCAGGCGCGCACGGCGGCCCGGATCATGTGCCGGGCCGCGGTGAGGGCCTCGGGGTCGCCGGGCGCGACATGCTGCTGGAGCCGTCCGCCGGTCTGCGGGGTGTCGAGTCCGCGCCGGCGCAGCAGGAGGAGCGCCACGTCGTCGTCCCCGCCGCGCTCCTCGGCGACGTCGATGAGCTGGTCGGCGAGTTTGCGGACGTCGTCGGGGCCGGCGGTGATGAGGGCGGCGAGGCCCCGCATGCCGTCGTCGAGGTCGGCGCCGGGCTGTTCGACGAGGCCGTCGGTGCACAGCAGCAGCGTGTGGCCGGGGTCGAGTTCGATGGTGCCGACCGGGTACTCGAGGCTGCCGAACTCGGCGGACAGCCCGAGCGGCAGCCCGCCGGGCACGTGGACGCGACGGCAGCTGCCGTCGGCGGCGCGCAGCAGGGGGTCGATGTGCCCGGCGCGGACCAGCTGGACGACGCCGGTGGACAGGTCGGCCTCGGCGTACAGGCAGGTGGCGAAGCGGTCGGTGTCGAGTTCGTGGAGGAAGACGGAGGCGCGGGCCATGACGGTGGCCGGGGTGTGGCCCTCGGCGGCGTAGGCCTTGAGGACGATGCGGAGCTGGCCCATGACGGCGGCGGCGTGCGTGTCGTGGCCCTGGACGTCGCCGATGACGGCGCCGACCCGGCCGCCGGGCAGTGGGATCAGGTCGTACCAGTCGCCGCCGATGTCCCGGCCGAGGGTGCCGCCGATGGTGGCGGCGCGGTAGCGGACGGCGACGTCGGCGCCGGGCACGCTGGGGATGGTGCGGGGCAGCATGGCCTGCTGGAGGCCCTGGGCGATGTCCTTCTCCTGCTCGTAGAACATCGCGCGCTGCAGGCTCTGGGCGATGCTGCTGCCGAGGGCGACGAGGATGTTGCGCTCCTCCTGGGTGAACCCCTCGCGGTTGCTGTAGAGCAGCCCCATGGCGCCGATCGGGCGGGCCTGGACGATCAGCGGGAGGTAGGCCGCCGAGGTGATCCTGAGGTCGGTGATGTGCGGCCACAGCACGGGGTAGCCGGCCGCGAACTCGTCCGCCGACTCGATGAAGCGGGGGGTGAGGGTGCTCACGACCTCGCTCATCGGGTACGGCTCGTCGATCCGGGTGACCAGGGTGCCGGGGACGAAGCTGCCCTCGGGGCCCTCGGCGACCAGCCGGATCCGCCCGGCCTCGACCAGGCCCATGACGAGGCTGGTGGCGCCGAGGTGGGTGAGGCCCTGGGTGTCCTTGAGGACGTCGATGACGTCCTGCACGGTCCGGGCGTGGGCGAGGGCGGCCGTGGTGAGCTGGACGACGTTGGTCTGCTCGCGGCGGGCGTCGTCGAGGGCGGCCGCCTCGTCGCGGGCGGCGAGGTCGCTCAGCTCGTCGGTGGCGTCGCGGACGATGCCGACGATCCGGCGGGGGCGGCCGGTGCCGTCGCGGCGGATGTAGCCCTGGGTGTGGGACCAGCGCAGGGTGCCGTCGCGCAGCCGCATCCGGAAGTAGGCGCCGTAGTTCTCGCTGCCGTCCTTGATGGCCTGGGAGACCAGCTCGTCCAGCCGGATGCCCTCGTTCGGCGGCACCCGGACCGCGAGGGAGGCGGGGTCGCCGTCGTATTCGTCGGGCCGCAGATCGAAGATCTCGTGGGCCCGGGCGTCCATGTGGAACAGCCCCGAGTCCAGGTCCCAGTCGAAGCTGCCCATGCGGTTGAGCGCCAGGATCGGATCCGGGTGGGCGGGCCAGTCGTCCGGGAGTGACAGGGCGCTCGCTCCCCGATCAACCATGGGGCCACCTTGCCAGGATTCGTCCGATTCTTCGACCGGGGACCGTACGGTGTCTCAGTCGAGGGCGACGCCGTCGACCAGCTCGGTGGTGTCGGACTCGTCGGGTCCGTCCGGGACCAGACCGCCGCCGTCGGGCAGGTCCGGGATCTCGGGGACGGTCTCGGGCCCGAGGTCCTCGGAGAGGTCCTGCCCCTCGGTCGCCGGGAGGACGACCCCGGTGTCCGGCGGGGTGCCGTTCTCCTCCGCGCCACTGCGGCCGGCCACGAGGAGCACCGCCGACAGGGCGCAGGCGGTGAGGGTCGCAACGGGTACTCGCACCTCTGCCTCCCGAAGGATCCGGATCATTCGTCCCCCATTGTCTGCTTCACTCACGTGGGTGACGCAAACGGAGGGACGGATCACGCCCCGTCACGATGGTCGGAACGAACGCGAAGGAGCGCACCGCCGTGGACTGGTTCACCGCCCCCGACTACTGGCTGAGCCGGCTGCTGTTCCAGCGGGCGCTGGCCGCTGTGTACCTGGTCGCGTTCCTGACGGCGGCCCTGCAGTTCCGTGCGCTGCTGGGCGAGCGCGGGATGCTGCCGGTCCCCCGTTACGTCGAGCGGGTGCCGTTCCGGGCGGCGCCCAGTCTGTTCCAGTGGCGTTACTCCGACCGGCTGTTCGCGGGCTGCGCCTGGGCGGGGTGCGCGGTGTCGGGGGCGCTGCTGGCGGGGCTCGACGGGCTGCTCCCGCTCTGGGCGGGGATGCTGCTGTGGCTGGTGCCGTGGGCGCTGTATCTGTCGATCGTGAACGTCGGCCAGACCTGGTACTCCTTCGGCTGGGAGTCGCTGCTGCTGGAGACCGGTTTCCTCGCGGTGTTCCTCGGCAACGACGAGGTGGACCCGCCGGTCGTGGTGCTCTTCCTGGTGCGCTGGCTGCTGTTCCGGGTGGAGTTCGGGGCGGGGCTGATCAAGATGCGGGGCGACGCCTGCTGGCGGAAGCTGACCTGCCTCTACCACCACCATGAGACCCAGCCGATGCCCGGCCCGCTGAGCTGGTTCTTCCACCGTCTGCCCCGGCCGCTGCACAAGGTGGAGGCCGCAGCCAACCACGTCACCCAACTCGTGGTGCCGTTCCTGCTGTTCACGCCCCAGCCGGTGGCCACGGCCGCCGCCGCCCTGATGATCCTGACCCAGCTGTGGCTGATCCTGTCGGGCAACTTCTCCTGGCTGAACTGGATCACGGTGGTCCTGGCCGTACCCGCGCTGGCCCTGCCCTCGGACCACCGGCGGCTGGCCGGCCCGCCGCTCTGGTACGAGGTGGTGGTCCTCGCCGCGGCGGCGCTGATCGTCGTCCTGAGCTACCACCCGGTGGTCAACATGCTCTCCCGCCGCCAGGTGATGAACCGCTCCTTCGACCCGCTGCACCTGGTCAACACCTACGGCGCGTTCGGCAGCGTCAGCCGGATCCGCTACGAGGTGGTGGTCGAGGGCACACGGGACGACGTACCGCGTGCGGACTCCGAGTGGCGGGAGTACGAGTTCAAGGGCAAGCCCGGCGATCCCCGGTACTGGCCGCGCCAGTTCGCCCCCTACCATCTGCGGCTGGACTGGCTGATGTGGTTCGCGGCGCTCTCCCCGGCGTACGCCGGACCGTGGTTCGGCGCGCTGGTGGAACGGCTGCTGGCGGAGGACCGCGACACGCTGAGACTGCTGCGCCGCTCGCCCTTCCCTCCCGGCGAGCCGCCGCGGTACGTCCGCGCCCGTCTCTTCCGCTACCGGTACACCACCTGGCGGGAGTTGCGGGAGACGGGCGCATGCTGGGACCGGACGTATGTGCGGGAGTATCTGCCGCCGACCCGGCTGGCGGCGGCTCAGAGGTCGTAGACGCGCCGGGCGGTCCTCTCGAGGAGCTGTCCGCGTTCGGCGGGGCTCACCAGCTCGGTCGTGACGGCGACGACCTCCTCGTACGGGGCCGCGAGTGTGCAGACCGGCCAGTCGGAGCCGAACATCAGCCGGTCCGGGCCGAAGGCGTCGAGGACGGTGTCGGCGTACGGGCGCAGGTCGTCCGCGGTCCGGTGGGCGGGGTCGGCCTCGGTGAGCAGGCCGGAGAGCTTGCAGACGGTGTTGGGCAGGGCGGCGAGGGCGCGGACGTCGGAGGCCCAGGGTTCCAGGGCGCCGGAGGCGACGGGGGGTTTGCCGAGGTGGTCGAGGACGAAGGTGAGCTGTGGCAGGGCGGCGGCGGCCCGCACACAGGCGGGCAGCTGGTGCGGAAGGACGACCAGGTCGTAGACCAGGCTCGCCGCTGCCACGGCGGCCAGGCCCCGCTGGACGTCCGGGCGCAGCAGCCAGCCGGGGTCGGGTTCGCCCTGGACCTGGTGCCGGATGCCCTTGAGATACCGGCCGCCGGGCAGGGCGCGCAGCCGGGCGAGTTCGCCGACGACGTCCGGGCGGGTGAGGTCGGTCCAGCCGACGACGCCCGCGATCAGCTCGTGCGCGGCGGCGAGGGCGAGGAACTCGGGGGTCTCCTCGGCCACGGTGACGGTCTGGACGAGGACCGTGCGGTCGACGCCGGCCGCGCGGGCCCCGGGTTCCAGGTCCGCGAGCGTGTAGTCGCGGCGCAGCGGGCTGCCCGCCTCGATCCAGTCCTGGTCCCGTACGGACAGGTCCCACACGTGGTGATGGGCGTCCACGGTCACGGCAGCTCCCATACGACGGGCAGGCCGGCGTCGGCGCCCTGGCCGGAGTAGTCGTGGACCACGTCGAGGAGGTCGGCCATCCGGGCCTGCCAGGCCACGTTGACCGGCAGCTGCTCCAGCTCGGCGAGGAGACGGGCGTAGTCCTCGCACTCCAGGAGGTGGAAGAGGTCGGTGCCGCTGCGCCAGATGGTCCAGGAAGAGGCGCCGGCGGCGCGGATGGCGTCGGTCAGCTCCTTCGGCACCTCGCGGTGGGCGGCCTCGTAGGCGTCGATCCGGTCGGCGCGGACCGTGGTGTGCAGGGCGACCCTCATGACGGCTCCCTCATGTCGGCTCCTCCGGCGGCAGCAGTCCGGTGTCCCTCAGCTCCTGCCAGAAGGCGGCGGGCACCGGGGTGGCGAACTGTTCGGCGCAGTCGTCGGCCTCCGCCGCCGAGCGGGCGCCGACGAGGACGCTGGCGACCGCCGGGTGGGCGGCGCAGTGGGCGAGGGCCGCGGCGCGCAGGGTGATGCCGTGCCGGTCGGCCACGGCCTTCATCCGCAGCGCCTTGTCGAGCAACTCGGGCGGCGCCGGGGCGTAGTTGTACGTGGCCGCGGGGCCGGGGTCGGCGAGCAGCCCGGAGTTGAAGGCGCCGCCGACGACGACGGACACGCCCCGTTCGACGGCCGCGGGCAGCAGCTCGGCGGCGGCGCGCTGGTCGAGCAGGGTGTGCCGGCCCGCGCAGAGCACCACGTCGACGTCCGTCTCGCGGACGAACCGGGTGAGCATCTCGGCCTGGTTCATACCGGCGCCGATGGCCCCCACCACGCCCTCGGAGCGCAGCTTCTCCAGCGCGGGGTAACCCTCGCGGAAGGCCTGTTCGGCGTGGTCGTCGGGGTCGTGCAGATAGACGACGTCGACGCGGTCGAGGCCGAGGCGTTCGAGGGAGGCGTCCAGGGAGCGCCGTACGCCGTCGGCGCTGAAGTCCCAGACGCGGCGGTGGGTGGCGGGCACGGCGAAACCGTGGGCGAGGTCGTCGCCGCCGTCCGGGGAGGGCTCCAGCAGGCGGCCCACCTTGGTCGAGACCGTGTACGCGGAGCGCGGGTGCTCGCGCAGGGCCGCGCCGAGGCGGCGTTCGGACAGGCCCAGTCCGTAGTGCGGTGCGGTGTCGAAGTAGCGCACACCGTGGCGCCAGGCCGCGGCGACGGTGTCGTACGCCTGTTCCTCGGTGACCTCGGTGAAGAGGCCCGCGAGGGGTGCGGCGCCGAGTGCCAGGCCGGTGACCTGGACGGGGCTGCGGCCGAGGGCGTTCATCGGGTCGCCGCCGGGCGCAGTCGCAGGCCCTGCATGCCGCCGTCCACGGCGAGGGAGGTGCCGGTGGTGGCGCCGGAGAGGGGGCTCGCGAGGTAGGCGATGGCCCCGGCGACCTCGGCGGCGCTGACCAGGCGGCCGGTGGGCTGGCGGGCCTCCAGGGCGGCGCGTTCGGCGGCCGGGTCGTCGGCCGCGTCCAGCAGCCGGCCGATCCACGGGGTGTCGGCGGTGCCGGGGTTGACGCAGTTGACCCGGATGCCCTCGCGGAGGTGGTCGGCGGCCATGGCGAGGGTGAGCGAGAGGACGGCCCCCTTGGTGGCGCTGTAGAGCGCCCGTTGGGGCAGCCCGGCGGTGGCGGCGATGGAGCAGGTGTTGACGATCGCGGCGTGTTCCGACTGCCGGAGGTGGGGCAGGGCGGCGCGGGCCACCCGGACCATGCCGATCACGTTGACGTCGAGGACGCGGTGCCATTCGGCGTCGTCGTTGTCCTCGACGGTGCCCTGGGCGCCGATCCCCGCGTTGTTGACCAGGACGTCCAGGCCGCCGAGCTCGGCGACGGCCGCCGCGACCGCCGCGCGCACGGAGGTGTCGTCGGTGACGTCGGCGCGGTGGGCGAGGAGGGGCTTGTCGACGCCGGAGGGGTCCAGGTCGAGGACGGCGACCCGGGCGCCGCGCTCGGCCAGCAGCTCGGCGGTGGCCCGGCCGATGCCGGACGCGCCGCCGGTCACCAGGGCGCTCAGCCCTTCGAAGTCGCTCACGCCACGCTCTCCTTCCGTCCTGCGGGACCCTCGTCGGCGGGGTCCCGGCCCGCGAGGTCGGCGGCCCAGAAGGTGCCGCCCGGATAGATGTACCGCGCCATGGACTCGGGCCGCATGGCCGCCGAGAAGCCGGGTGCGGTGGGTGCCGTGTAGTGACCGTCGCGGATCACCACCGGGTCGAGGAAGTGGTCGTGCAGATGGTCGACGTACTCGATGACGCGGTCCTCGGTGGTGCCGGTGAGGGCGACGTAGTCGAACATCGACAGGTGCTGGACGAGTTCGCACAGGCCGACGCCGCCCGCGTGCGGGCAGACGGGGACGCCGAACTTGGCGGCGAGCAGCAGGATCGCGAGGTTCTCGTTGACGCCGCCGACGCGGGCGGCGTCGAGCTGGAGGACGTCGAGGGCGCCCGTCTGGAGGAGCTGTTTGAAGACGACGCGGTTCTGGACGTGCTCACCGGTGGCCACCTTGACCGGGGCGACGGCCCGGCGGACGGCGGCGTGGCCGAGGATGTCGTCGGGGCTGGTGGGTTCCTCGATCCAGTAGGGGTCGAACTCGGCGAGGGCGCGGGTCCAGCGGATCGCCTCGTCGACGTCCCAGCGCTGGTTGGCGTCGATCGCGAGCCGGATGCCGGGGCCGACGGCGGCGCGGGCGGCACGGCAGCGCCGTACGTCGTCGGCGAGGTCGGCTCCGACCTTCAGCTTGATCTGCCGGAAGCCGTCGGCGACGGCCCGGACGGCGAGCCGGGTCAGCTTCTCGTCGTCGTAGCCGAGCCAGCCGGCGGAGGTGGTGTAGGCGGGGTAGCCGCGTTCCAGCAGGTGCGCGGTGCGCCCGGCGGCGCCTTCCCTGCCGCGCACCAGCAGGGCGAGGGCCTCGTCGGGGGTGAGGGCGTCGGTGAGGTAGCGGAAGTCGATCTGGCTCACGAGCCAGGCGGGGTCGGCCTCGGCGAGGAGCCGCCACAGCGGCTTGTCGGCGCGTTTGGCGGCGAGGTCCCAGGCGGCGTTGACGACCGCGCCGATCGCCATGTGCATCACGCCCTTCTCGGGGCCGAGCCAGCGCAGCTGGCTGTCGCCGATCAGGTCGCGGCTGAGGGTGCCGGGGTCGGCGCAGAGCTCGTCGACGGACCGGCCGACCACGTGTCCGCGCAGGGCCTCGATGGCGGCGACCTGCACCTCGTTGCCCCGGCCGATGGTGAAGGTGAAGCCGTGCCCCTCGTGGCCGTCGGCGGCGTCGGTGCGCAGCACGACATAGGCGGCCGAGTAGTCGGGGTCCGGGTTCATCGCGTCGGAGCCGTCGAGCTCGCGCGAGGTGGGGAAGCGGATGTCGTGGGTCTCGACCGCGGTGACGCGGGCGGTGGTCGGCGGCGCCATCGGCCGGCTCCTCATCTGGCGTGCTCACTGCGACAGCATCTGATGTGCTTCGTGCGACAGCCGCATATTTATCAGACCACTTCGCTCCCGCAACAGCCCCCGACCGGGTTCAAGCGGCGGTATTGACCCAAGTGGTCCGACCACATCGGTGGCTAGACTGCGCGCACCGGCGAGGAGGAGAGAGCACGTGGAAGAGCCGCGGCAGGGCGGGAGCGCCGCCCCCAAGGGCACGGTGACGCAGCGCGCCATCGAGCGGATCAAGGCGATGATCGGCGAGGGGCTGCTGGAGCCGGGCCAGCGGCTGCCGACCGAGCGTGATCTCGCGGCCCAGCTGGGCATCTCCCGCAGTTCGATGCGGGAGGCGATCCGGGCGCTGACGGTCCTCGGGGTGCTGGAGGCGCGGCACGGCTCGGGGATCTACGTCACCCAGCTCCAGGCCGGTGATCTGCTGGAGACGTTCGGGGTGGTCGCCGATCTCTCGCGCGGGCCGCGTCTGGTGGAGCTGCTGGAGGTGCGGCGGATCCTGGAGTCGACGGCGACCGCGCTGGCCGCCGCCCGGATCACCCCCGCGCAACTGGCAGCGGTGGAAGGTCACTTGACGGCGATGAACGCCACCGAGGACCCGGAGGAGATCCTCGCGCACGATCTCGCCTTCCACCGGGCGATCGCCGAGGCCGCGGGCAACGAGACGATGGCGGCGATCCTGGAGGGCCTGTCCTCGCGGACGTTCCGGGCCCGGGTCTGGCGCGGCTACCGCGAGGAGGGCGCGTTCGACCGCACCCGGCGCGAGCACGCCGCGATCCACCGAGCCCTCGCCGCGCACGATCCGGAGGCGGCCCGCGCGGCGGCGGCCGCGCATGTCGGCGAGGTGGAGGAGTGGCTCCGGGCGCAGGTGGGTTCCTGACCGATTCCCCGGCGGCCTCTCGACGCGGGCCGCCCGGCCGGGCATGGTTTCTCCCTACGTACTCACCAGTAGCACCAAGGAGTCGCCGTGACCACCTGGGTCGGCCGGACCGCCGTCGAGATCGCCGCCGCCGTGCGGGAGAAGCGGGTCACCCCGCGGGAGGTGGTGGCGGAGCACCTCGCGCGGATCGAACGCCTCGACGGCCGGATCGGGGCGTTCCGGGTGGTGCGGGCCGAGGCCGCCCTGGCCGAGGCCGACGAGGTGGCGGCCCGCCCGGAGGCGGCCGAACTGCCGCTGGCGGGGGTGCCGGTGGCGATAAAGGACAATCTGCCGGTGCGGGGCGAGTCGACGCGGGTCGGCTCGGCCGCGACCCCGGACACCGCGGCCGACGCCGACCATGTGACCGTGGCCCGGCTGCGGGAGGCCGGTGCGGTGGTCGTGGGCCTGACGAACGTGCCGGAGCTGTGTGTCTTCGGCACCACCGAGGGCGTGCACGGCACGGCCCGCAACCCCTGGGACACCTCACGCACGGCGGGCGGCTCGTCCGGTGGCAGCGCCGCCGCGGTGGCCGCCGCGATGGTGCCGATCGCGCTCGGCAACGACGGCATGGGCTCACTGCGGATACCCGCCGCCAACTGCGGTCTGGTGACCATCAAGCCGGGGCACGGGGTGGTGCCGGCGGGCATCGGCGACGGTGACTGGTTCGGGATGTCGGAGAACGGCCCGCTGGCCACGACGGTCGAGGACGCCCGGCTGATGCTGTCGGTCCTGGCGGACGACACGGGGGCCGTACGGCAGGACGGCGAGCCCGGCGCGCTGCGGATCGCGGTGTCGGTGCGCAGCCCGCTCGCCGGGGTCACGGTGAGCGCCCCGTACGCGGGCGCGGCGCGGGACGCGGCCGGGGTGCTGATGAAGGCGGGCCATCAGGTACGGCGGGCCGACCCGAGCTTCCCGCTGTCGCTGGGCGTGACCTCGCTGGCCCACTGGACGGCGGGCACGGCGGTGGACGCGGCGAATCTGGACGCCCGGCTGCTGACCCGCCGCACCCGGGTGCACGCCGCGCTCGGCCGGCGCTTTGTGAACGGGGTGCGGGGCGGCTCGGCGCGGGAGGAGCTGCGCCGGCGCCTGGAGCCGTTCTTCGAGGAGTACGACGTCCTGCTCACGCCGGCCCTGGCGCGGCGTTCGCCGAGGTCGGAGCCCTGGCACGAGCGGGGCTGGTTGCGCAATGTGCTGGTCAACACGAACTACTCGCCGCTCACGCCGCCGTGGAACCTGACCGGGTGGCCCGCGATGGCGGTGCCGTTCGGTGTGCTGCCGTCGGGGGCGCCGGCCGCCGTACAGCTGGTGGGGCGGCCGGGTTCCGAGGCGGAACTGCTGCGGGTCGCGGAGCAGTTGGAGGGGCTGCGTCCGTGGCGGCGGACGGCGCCGCTCGACTGAGCGCGCGCGGCGCTGCGGCCGCATGGGCGTGGCCCGCGCAGGGCCGTACCCATGCGGTCGAAGGATCGCGAGGGGTGGGCCGGGCGGCTCAGTCCACGCTGGGCAGGATGTGGTCCTCGGCGAGGTCGTCCTCGTAGCCGGCCAGGCGGATCGGGGCGGAGCGCGCCCACACGTCGAGGCTGCCGATCTCCCCGGGCCTGCGGCCGGCGCGCTCCGTGCGTTCCTTGGGGCGTTGATCGCGATTCGTCTTCTCCGGTGTCACCGCGCACTCCTTTTGTGTCGGGTCACCCTCGGGGCGTGCCGGCCACTCTGCGGTCCGGCGCTGAACGCTCCCTGGGGTCGGGCTGGAGTCGGTGGCGACGCGGTGGTGCCGGTGACTCCTAGGAGAGCTGGCCGTGGTGAACCGGCTTGTCCCAGACGGACGGTGGGTGTGGGTGGCACTCCGTCCTGCTGTCCGTCCGATACAGCCTAACCAAATGAGCGGGGTGCCGCTCGATAGCGCTGAAAATTTGGGGTAACCATGGCGTGTCACCCACGGGTCCGCATAGGTGAATTGAACACTTTTCGATGGTTTCGCACCTGTCGAGTTCACCCGTCCGGCGTATATCGCTCCATCCGGGCGACCCTCGCCGCGTCGTTCAAGTGCCGTTCGCCCGGTCGCAAGCCCGCCATGATCTGCTGAGGTACCGAACGGCTGTCTCGCGGGAGGACCGACGCGCATGGAGCTGCGCAGCGTCGAGGAGCTGATGGACCTGCTGTACGCGTGCCGGGGTGTGGCCGAGTCCCCGGGCGGTCCGGCCCATGGGGTCGACCTGCACGACCACGCGCTGCAGACGGCCGCGCTGCTGCGCCGAAGTCGCCCCGCGGACAAGGAACTCCAGCTGACCGGCCTGGTCCACCCCATCGGCCACCTCCTGCGCCCCGCCGACCCCGCCGGCCGCGCCGAGCGCACGGCGGAGGCCGTCCGCCCCCTGCTCGGCCCCCGCGTGGCCCATCTGCTCCGGCTGCACCCCTGGCGCGGCGGCGACGACGACCTGGCCCGCCTCCACCAGGCCGACGAGGACGGCCGCTCCCCCGACGTCGACGCGGGGGTCCTGGAGGACTGGCGCACGGTCCTGGAACTGATCGCGGCCCGCAACTCCCCTCTCGGGGCTGTCGATTGAGCGCACGCCGTGAGACCGTACCCCGATGACCTCGTCGCACGGCTTGCACGGCAGGGCCGCCGTCGTCACGGGCGCCACCCGGGGCATCGGCCGGGCGGTGGCACGCGCTCTGGCGGAGGCGGGGGCGCATGTGTGCGTGAGCGCCCGGAACCCCGGCGAGGTCGGCGACACCGCCCGTGAGGTGGGCGGCGTGGGCCTCGCGGGAAGCGTCGCGGACCCCGGACACCCGGAGGCGCTCACCGACCTGTGCCTGCGCACGTTCGGCCGCCTGGACGTCCTGGTCAACAACGCGGCGACGAACCAGCCGTACGGCCCCCTCATGGACGCCGACCCGGCCCTCTGGCGCGAGGCCTTCACCGTCAACGTCGAGGCTCCGTTACGACTCGTGCAGTGCGCCTGGCACGGCTGGATGCGCGAGCACGGCGGAACCGTGATCAACATCTGCACGGAGGGCGCGGGCCACGTGGGCCCCGGCGTCGGCGCCTACGGCACCAGCAAGGCGGCCCTCCTCCACCTCACCCAACAGCTGGCGGGTGAACTCGGCCCGGCGGTCCGGGTCAACTCGATCTCCCCGGGCCTGGTACGGACGGAGATGGCACGGTTCGTGTGGGAACCGAAGGAGGGGGCCATCGCAGCGGATCTCCCCCTGGGCCGAATCGGCGAGCCGGAGGACGTGGCGCAGGCCGTCCTGTGGCTGTGTTCGGATGCGGCTCAGTGGATCACCGGCGCCGACCTCCTGGTGGACGGCGGCACCCGGGTAAGGGCGGCACGCAGCGCAACCTGAAGGGGCGCGGGGCTGTGACATATGCGGCTCCGCCGCGTGGGCGCGACCAGCCCCCACGCACCCGCACCCGCAGAACTCACCACTTACCCGGCGAATAATCCTTCAGGAAGACCCCGTACACATCCTCGCCGGCCTCACCCCGCACCACCGGGTCGTACACCCGGGCCGCCCCGTCGACGAGATCCAACGGCGCGTGGAACCCCTCCTCCGCCAGCCGCAGCTTGTCGAAGTGCGGCCGCTCGTCGGTGATCCACCCGGTGTCGACGGAGGTCATCAGGATCCCGTCGGTCTGGAACATCTCCTGCGCGCTGGTCCGCGTGACCATGTTCATCGCGGCCTTGGCGGCATTGGTGTTCGGGTGCCCCGCGCCCTTGTAGCCACGGCCGAAGACCCCCTCCATCGCGGACACGTTCACGACGTACGACCGCCCGCTCGCCGCCCGCCGGGCCGCCTCGGCCATCGCCGGCCGCAGCTTGCTGATCAGGATGAACGGCGAGGTGTAGTTGCACAGCTGGGTCTCCAGCAGCTCCACCGGGGAGATCTGCTCGATGGTCTGCACCCAGGTGTTGCTGTCGACGACGTCGGGGACGAGTCCGCCCGCGTCGATGGCGGTGCCGTCCAGGTGCCGGGCGACGCTGGCGTTGCCCGCGACCAGGGCGAGGTCGGCGACCTTCTGCGCGTCCAGACCGCTGGTGCCGAGGGGCAGCGCGGCCAGCCCGTCGACCGCGCCGGAGTTGAAGGCGCCGATGACGTGGTGGGCGGGCAGCTCACCGGCGGGCAGCGGGGCGCTCTCGCCGTCGACCAGCGCGGCGTAGGCCGTGGGCAGGCGCCGTACGGTCTGCGTGGCGTTGTTGACCAGGACGTCCAGCGGACCCGCCTCGGCGACCTGCTCGGCGAGGGCCACGGCCTGCGCCGGGTCGCGCAGGTCGATGCCGACGACCTCCAGCCGGTGGATCCAGTCGGCGGAGTCGTCCATGGCCTTGAAGCGGCGGATGGCGTCCTTGGGGAAGCGCGTGGTGATGGTGGTGTGCGCGCCGTCGCGCAGCAGCCGGAGCGCGATGTACATGCCGATCTTGGCGCGGCCGCCGGTGAGCAGGGCCCGCTTGCCGGTGAGGTCGGCGCGGGCGTCGCGCTTGTCACGGTTCAGCCGGGCGCAGTCCGGACAGAGCTGGTGGTAGAAGTAGTCGACCTCGACGTACCGGGTCTTGCAGGTGTAGCAGGAGCGCGGGCGCTGGAGTATCCCGGCGATCCGGCCCGCCTCGGTGACGGACGACGGCAGGATGCCCTCGGTCTCGTCGTCGATGCGCTGCGCGGAGCCGGTCGCGGTGGCCTCGGTGACCGCCTTGTCGTGGGCCGTCTTGGAGGCCCGGCGCTCCTGGCGGCGGCGCTGCTTCACCGTGCGGTAGACGCCGGCGGTGGCCCGGCGCACGGCGATCGCGTCCGGGTGGTCGACCTCCAGCTTGTCGAGTTCCTCGAGCACACCGAGGCAGACGGCCAGCCGCTCGGGGTCGATGCCGGGGCCGTAGGCCATCTCCTCGGTGGCGGCCGAGCCGTCCTCTGTCACCGTCATCGCGCTGCTGTTCCCTGCTGAGAAGTGCGGCGCTCCGACCGCGCCCGCTTTCGAACGGGGAAGTCTACGGAGCGCCGGGCCTCTCCTCCAAACCCGTTCCGTCAGGAACCGCAGGCCGTGATGAGTGTCTCCACCTCGGCGGTCAGCGCGTGCGCGAACCGGTCGAGGTCGGGGACCGCCTCACCGTCGGCGACCAGGCCGTAGTGGACCCGGCCGCGGTACGTCGAGACGGCGACCGCCAACGACTGGCCGCGGGCCAGCGGGGCGTACGGGAACACCTCGGTGACCGGGTTGCCGCCCAGCTTCAGACCGAGGCTGGGCAGCGGGACGCTGGTGACGAGGATGTCGAACCAGAGCCGGGCGGCCTGGCTGACCAGGGGGCCGCCGAGCCGGTGGCCGAGCGCCGGGACATGGTCGGCGAGCAGGGCGACGGCGCCCGCGCCCCGGCCGGGTCCGGCGTCCTTGTTGGCGTCCATGGCGGTGCGGACCTGGGCGAGCCGGCCGAGCGGGTCGGGGTCGTCGACCGGAAGCCGTATCAGGTACCCGGAGAGCCGGTTGCCCTGCGGGTGCGCGGTGCGCGGGCGGCGCTTGGAGACGGGGATCAGCGCCCGGGGGCGTACGCCCTCGCTGCCGTCGCCGCGCTCGTCCAGCCAGCTGCGCAGGGCGCCGGCCACCACGGCGATCAGGACGTCGTTGACGGTGCCGCCGACGACCTTGCGGACACGGTGCACGTCGTCGAGGTCGAGGACCACCCCGGCGGTGCGGCGGGTGCCGGTGGGCGCGGCGGCGAGCGCCGGGGTGGACCGTACGCCCAGCCTCGACACGGCGACGGAGGCGCCGATGTCGAGGGCGCGCCCCACGTCGGAGACGGCGCCGCGCAGCAGCCCGGGGAGTCTGCGCACGTCGGGGATCAGGCCCCGGGCGGGCTCGGCGGGGCGGGGCCGGGCCGCGGGGACGTCCATGGGGTCCAGGACGGCGGCGGCGAGCGTGAGGGCGCGCAGTCCGTCGGCGAGGGCGTGGTGGAACTTGAACAGCACGGCGAAGGACAGGCCGTCCTCGCCCGGCAGGACGTGCGCCTCCCAGGGCGGGCGGTCGCGCTCCAGGGGGCGTTCCATGAGCCGGCCGGCCGCGGTCTGGAAGTCGGCCGTGGAGGCGTGCAGCCGGACGTGCCGGAGGGGATCGAAGTCCGGGTCGGTCTCGCGCACGGCACCGCCTATGGCGAGCGGGCGGCGCAGGTCGAGCGGCAGGACGGGGTCGAAGGGCCGCCACACGTCCCGGATCCGCATGCGCAGCCCGGGGACGGCCGCCGCCCGGGCCGCGAGCAGGTCGGCCGCGTGGGCGCCGGCGGTGGGCGACTCCGCGGTGAAGACCCCGAGGGCGCCGAGGTGCATCGGGTGCTCGGGGGACTCGATGTTCCAGAACGCCAGGTCGAGCGGTGCCAGGAGATCATCAGCAGACAAGGGCTTGCCTCGCGTCGACGACGGGTGAGGCAGCAGTCAACCCCTTGGAGGTGATTACGGTCAAGCATGTTCAGGCTACGCACAGTTAACAGGTGATTAAGTTCATGACACCTGCTGTCCCTTCCCGAGTCCGATGACCCCGTTCTCGGACACGGTGTACAGCTCTCCGTCGCGCTCGGGGTTGACCCCGATGGTCGCGCCCGGCGGGACCTCCACGTTCTTGTCCAGGACCGCGCCGCGCACCACCGCGCCCCGGCCGATGTGGACGTTGTCGTGCAGGATCGAGCCCTGGACGACCGCGCCCGGGTCGACCCGGACACCCGGCGAGAGCACGGACCGGGTGACCTGGCCGCGGATCAGGCAGCCCGCACTGATGATCGACTCGCTGGCCATGCCGCCGGCGTTGAAGCGGGCCGGGGAGAGCTGGTTGGAGTGGGTGTAGATGGGCCAGCTGCGGTTGTAGAGGTTGAAGGCGGGGCGCTCGGCGATCAGGTCCATATGGGCGTCGTAGTACGCGTCGAGCGTGCCGACGTCGCGCCAGTAGCCCTGGTCGCGGGTGGTCTCGCCGGGGACGTGGTTGGCGCTGAAGTCGTACAGCTGGGCCTCGCCCCGCCGGGTGAGCTGGGGCAGGATCGAGCCGCCCATGTCGTGCACGGAGTCCTCCTCCTCGGCGTCCCGCTGGAGCGCCTCGATGAGGGCCTTGGTGGTGAAGAGGTAGTTGCCCATCGAGGCGAACACGGTCTCGGGGTCGTCCCGGAGGCCGGGCGGGTCGGCGGGCTTCTCCAGGAAGTTCTCGATCGTCTGGCCGTCCGAGCCGGGGGTGATCACCCCGAAGGAGGACGACTCGCTGCGCGGCACCCGGATCCCGGCCACCGTGGCCCCGGCGCCGCTGTCGATGTGCTGGGTGAGCATCTGGCGGGGGTCCATGCGGTAGACGTGGTCGGCGCCGAAGACCGCGACGTACTCGGGCCGCTCGTCGTAGACCAGGTTCAGCGACTGCAGGATCGCGTCGGCGCTGCCCAGGTACCAGCGCTTGCCGAGGCGCTGCTGGGCGGGCACCGGGGTGACGTAGTTGCCGAGCAGGCTGGACATCCGCCAGGTGGTGGTGATGTGCCGGTCCAGCGAGTGCGACTTGTACTGCGTGAGCACGCAGATGCGCAGGATGTCGGCGTTGACGAGGTTGGACAGCACGAAGTCGACGAGCCGGTAGGTGCCGCCGAACGTGACGGCCGGTTTGGCACGGTCCGCGGTCAGGGGCATCAGGCGCTTGCCCTCGCCGCCCGCCAGCACGATGCCGAGCACAGAAGGTCCACCACGACGCATTGGCCGCTCCCCTCACCCTGGTTGGAACCCATGGATGCCCCGCCGCGGGGCCCGCTACGCCTGTTTGACGATCTCCTCGTACAGCCGGACGGTCCGCCGGGCCACCGCGTCCCAGCCGAACTCGTCCACCGCGCGTTCCCGCCCGGCTTCACCCATCCGGCGCCCGGCACCCGGATCCCCGAGGACCGCGTCCAGCGCCCGGGCGAGCCCGGCCTCGAACACGGCGTCCTCCTCGTCGACCGGTACGAGGAGGCCGGTCACCCCGTCCTCGACGACCTCCGGTATCCCGCCGACCCGGGAGGCGACCACGGGGGTGCCGCAGGCCATCGCCTCCAGATTGACGATGCCGAGGGGCTCGTACACGGAAGGGCAGACGAACACGGCCGCGTGGGTGAGGAGTTGGATCACCTCGGGGCGCGGGAGCATACGCGGGATCCAGTGCACGCCGTCGCGGGCGCGGCCCAGTTCGGCGAACAGGTCGCGGAACTCCTGTTCTATCTCCGGGGTGTCGGGTGCGCCCGCGCAGAGCACGACCTGGGCGGCGGGGTCGATGTCCCGTACCGCGCGCAGGAGATGGGGCACGCCCTTCTGGCGGGTGATGCGGCCGACGAACAGCACGTAGGGGCGGTCCGGGTCCAGGCCGATCCTGGCCAGGGCGTCGGTGCCGTGATCCGGGCGGTACAGGCCGGTGTCGATGCCGTTGTGCACGACGTGCACCCGCTCCGGGGCGAGCGCGGGATAGCAGGTGAGGATGTCCTCGCGCATCGCGGCCGATACGGCGACCACCGCGTCGGCGGCCTCCAGCGCGGTCCGCTCGGCCCAGCTCGACAGGGCGTAGCCGCCGCCGAGTTGCTCGGCCTTCCAGGGGCGCAGGGGCTCCAGCGAGTGCGCGGTCACCACGTGCGGGACGCCGTACAGCTCCTTGGCGAGATGACCGGCGAGGTTGGCGTACCAGGTGTGGGAGTGGACGAGTTCACGGCCTTCCAGGGCGGCGGCCATGGCGAGGTCCACGGAGAAGGTGCGCAGCGCGTCGTTGGCGTCGTCGAGCACGGACCAGGGGCGGTGGCGCTGGACGCCCTCCGCGCGCTCCCTCAGGGAGCTCTCGCCCCAGCAGTGCACGTCGAGGTCGACGAGCCGCTGCAACTCCCGGGCGAGGAACTCGACATGGACGCCCGCGCCGCCGTACACGTCCGGGGGGTACTCCCGGGTCAGCAGTCCCACACGCACCCGGAACCCCCCATTCTCAACGGCTGGTTCCCCTCATGGTCACCCAGACGGGGCGCGCGGGGAAGAGCGCGGGGGTCGTGTGAAGCAACAGTCGCCGCACACTCCGCCGCCGGGCACCCGGTAGTAGAGACAGCAACTGCGGCGGCGGAAGGCGGTGCCGGCCGGGGTGTCGGTGCGGACGCCGGTGTCCGCGAGGAGGGGGTGGGTGAACAGGTCGGCGGTGAGGGCACGCGCGCGTGCGGCGGTCCCGGGCCGGCCCTGTGTGCGCGCCCAGTGCTCCAGCTGCCGGGCGGCTCCGGCCAGGGCGGAGGCGGCGTTGCCCCGCAGCAGGCCGGGCGCGACGGGGTGGTGGGCGCGCAGGGCCGCCGACAGCGGGGCGAGATGACCGTCCAGTACGGCGGCGGCGAGGGTCGCGGCGTCGCCGGGCAGGGCCCTGACCTCGGTCAGCCACAGGTCGTCGGGGGCGCTGCCGTCCGGGTCCCAGCGGATGAGCCGCGGATCCAGGTCGGGGATCGCGCCGTACAGCGCGGCACAGCCCAGGGCCGCCGACCACAGCCGGGCGGCGAGCCCCTGCTGGGCCACGGAGGCCCCGATCCGCTCCTCGGGGGCCCGCAGCGCCCGGCTCACCTTGCGGACACGGAAAGTCAGGGGATTTCCGTAAACATCCGACGACTCGTTCGCGTAGGTCCGTGCGAGGGTCGGCAGCGGGCGGGGCGGTTCTCCGGCCACGCGTAGGAGGAAGAAGCCGCCGAGCGGGCGCAGCGCGGCGAGTTGGGGGTCGAGGTCCACGAAGTGCAGTAGTACCAAGGGGCTCGGGGGCCGCGATCAGGGGGATCCCCGATGCGTCACCCGTCTGAGGGAGGACCGTGGTCCCTTCGTACTCCATCGGCAGTAGGACTCATTGAGTGCTCAGGTACGACGACGGGAACAGATCGACAAGGCATCGTGTTGGGTATGAAAGCCGACCGTTCGCCGCGCCGGGTCCCGGGCCCCGGCCTCACGCAGAGGAGCAGCTCATGAGCGCCCTCGCGTTGTCCGTGGTCCTGTCGCTGGTCTCCGCCGTGGCGTACGCGTCCGGCGCGATCGTGCAGGAGCAGGTCGCGGTGTCCTCGCCGGACGGGGAGTACGCGCCGCTGCGCCGCCCCGGCTGGTGGGCGGCGGTCGTGCTGAACGGCCTCGGCGGGCTGCTGCACGTGGTGGCGCTGGCCTACGGTCCGCTGAGCCTGGTGCAGCCGCTGGGCGCGCTGACCATCGTGTTCGCGCTGCCGATGGCCGCGCTGTTCGTCGGCCGCAGGGCCGGGGCGACGGCCTGGCGGGGCGCGATCATGGCGACGGTGGGTCTGGCCGGTCTGCTGTCCCTGGTCGGCGCCTCCGACGCGCAGTCGCTGAGCACCCCGCAGCGGGTGAGCGTGGCCGTGGTCACCGCCGGTGCGGTGGCGGCCCTGATGGTGGCCGGGCGGGCCGCGCACCGGCATCCGGCCGTGCGCAGCATGCTGCTGGCGACCGCGTCCGGCATAGCCTTCGGCATGTCGTCCGTCTTCACCAAGACCGTCGCGGTCGACTGGACCGACGGCGTGTCGACGGCCGATGTGCCCTCCCTGGCCGTGATCGGCGTGCTGGCCACGGCCGGCATGCTGCTGTCGCAGGCCTCCTACCGGGGCGCGGGCCTGGCGGCGCCGCTGGCCACGCTGACCGTGGTCAACCCGGTGGTGGCCGCCGCGGTCGGCATCACGATGTTCGGCGAGACGTTCCGGTACGGCACGACGGGCACCGTGCTCGCCCTGGGCTGTGGAGTGGTGGCGGCGGGCGGGCTCATCCTGCTGACCACCGAGCGTCTTCAAGGAGGATCCGCTGTGGCCGGGGCTGTGGCCGCACCGGCGGAAGTCGCAGCACCGGCGCAGGCCGCAGCACCGGCGGAACCGGCTCTGATCGCGGGGGACGCGGTGGCGGCGCCGCTCATGGCGGGACTGCCGGAGGATCTGCTGGCGGCCGTGGAGATGCGGGAGGGCATGCGGCAGGAGCGGCGGGAGAAGCCGCTCGTGCCGGTCCAGGCCGGGGAGCCCCTCGACGACCTGGACAGCCTGGACGGCCTCGCCGACCTCGACGAGGCGCCGGACCAGGACCGGGCCGACCGGCCGGTGGTGTTCCTCCAGAGCCCGCTCTGGAGCGCGACGTACATCCCGATGCCGGCCGTCGACCGGCATCGGGTCCGCGTCAAATCCTGACGCCGCCGGCCCGCAGATAGGCCAGCGGGTCGACATCCGAACCGAAACCGGGCCCCGTCCGCACCTCGAAGTGCAGATGCGGGCCCGTGCTGTTGCCGGTGGAGCCGGAGCGCCCGATGCGCTGGCCGCCGCCCACCGACTGCCCGTCCCGCACCGAGATCGCGGACAGGTGCGCGTACTGGGTGTAGCGGCCGTCGGCGTGCCGGATGACCACCTGGTAGCCGAAGGAGCCGCCCCAGCCCGCGCTGACGACCTTGCCCGAGGCGACCGCCTTCACGGAGGTGCCGGTGGGGACGGGGAAGTCGACGCCGGTGTGGTAGCCCTTCGACCAGGAGGAGCCGGTCGCGTGGTACGGGGTCCCGGTGGCCGCGGCGACGGGGGCGACCAGGGAATGGCCGGTCTGCGCCTTGTCGTCGGTGTCGGATTCCTGCTCGGTGCGGGATCTGGACGTGCTCGGACTCGTCGTGGGGGCGGAGGTCCCCGCCGGGGCGCGCAGTTTCAGCCGCTGGCCCGGCAGGATCAGGTCGGGATCGGCGCCGATGGTGGTCCGGTTCGCGGCGTAGAGCCGCCGCCAGCCGCCCTTGACGTCCTCGGTGTCGGCGATGCCGGAGAGGGTGTCGCCGCGGACGACGGTGTACATCTCGGCGGTACCGGCCCGGGACTGGGGGGTGGCCTGGGGCTGTACGTCCTTCAGCGAGGTCTTGGCCGACTTGCCCGACTTGGCCGCCGTGGTGCCGGAGGTGCCGTTCGGGTGGATGTCGGGGGTGTCGCCGCCCCGGGTCAGTCCGGCGCGCACCGAGCACACCGGCCAGGCGCCCGGCCCCTGGCCTTCGAGGACCTTCTCCGCGACGGCGATCTGCTGGTCCCTGGTGGCCAGGTCCGCGCGCTGGGCGTACCGCTTGCCGCCGTACGCCTCCCAGGTCGACTGGGTGAACTGCAGGCCGCCGTAGAAGCCGTTGCCGGTGTTGATGTGCCAGTTGTTGCTGGACTCGCAGGCGGCGACCTTGTTCCAGGTGTCCACGTCGGCCGCCTGGGCCGCGCCGGCTCCGATGAGCGGTATCGCCATACCGGCGCCGCCCGCGGTGACCGTGAGTGAGGCCCGGTTGATCCTGTTCGGCTGGTACCGGCGGTGCCGGCCGCGTACGGCCATGGAGTTCCCCCTCGACAAGCGTCAGGAGGGGCAAAAGTACGGGCCGTTCACAGCCCGTGACAAGACCGCAATCAGCCGCTCCCGGTGCACCCATGGACGCGGGAAACCCGTAAGGATGGCCTAGGACGAAACAGACGGGCACCACCCCTAGGAGCCAGCCCTATGAGCACTACAGCGCAGATCGGTGTGACGGGACTCGCGGTCATGGGCCGCAATCTCGCCCGCAACTTCGCGCGCAACGGTTACACGGTGGCGCTGCACAACCGGACGGTGGCGCGCACCCACGCGCTGGTGGAGGAGTTCGGGCACGAGGGCGCGTTCGTGGCGGCGGAGACCGCCAAGGACTTCGTGGCGGCGCTGGAGCGGCCCCGCCGCCTGGTGATCATGGTGAAGGCCGGGGAGCCGACCGACGCGGTGATCCGGGAGTTCGCCCCGCTCCTCGAACCCGGCGACATGATCATCGACGGCGGCAACGCGCACTTCGCGGACACCCGGCGCCGGGAGCGCGAACTGCGCGAGCAGGGCCTCCACTTCGTGGGCACGGGCATCTCCGGCGGCGAGGAGGGCGCGCTGCACGGGCCGAGCATCATGCCGGGCGGCTCCACGGAGTCGTACGGCTCGCTCGGCCCCATGCTGGAGAAGATCTCCGCGAAGGCGGCGGACGGCGCGCCCTGTGTCACACACGTCGGGCCGGACGGCGCCGGGCACTTCGTGAAGATGGTCCACAACGGCATCGAGTACGCCGACATGCAGCTGATCGGCGAGGCGTACCAGCTGCTGCGGGACGTCGCCGGGTACGCGCCGGCGCAGATCGCGGAGATCTTCCGGACCTGGAACCGGGGCCGGCTGGACTCGTATCTGATCGAGATCACGGCCGAGGTGCTGTCCCATGTGGACGCGGCGACCGGGAAGCCGTTCGTGGACGTGGTCGTGGACCAGGCGGAGCAGAAAGGCACGGGCCGCTGGACGGTCCAGATCGCCCTCGACCTGGGGGTGCCGGTGTCGGGGATCGCGGAGGCGGTCTTCGCGCGGTCGCTGTCCGGGCACGCGGCGCTGCGGGAGGCCTCGCGGGGGCTGACCGGACCGAAGGCGGCGCCGCTGGGCGAGGCGGAGGCGGCGGCGTTCGCGGACCGGGTGGAGCAGGCGCTGTACGCCTCGAAGATCGTGTCGTACACGCAGGGGTTCCACGAGATCGCGGCCGGCGGCGACGAGTACGGCTGGGACATCGACCTCGGCGCGGTCTCCGCGATCTGGCGGGGCGGGTGCATCATCCGGGCGGCGTTCCTCGACCGGATCCGGGCGGCGTACGACGCGCGGGCGGATCTGCCGAGTCTGCTGTCGGACGAGACGTTCGCCGCGGAGATCGGTGCGGCGCAGGACGACTGGCGCGAGGTGATGGTGGCGGCGGTGCGGCAGGGGGTGCCGACGCCCGGGTTCGCTGCGGCGCTCGCGTATTACGACGCGTTGCGGGCCGAGCGGTTGCCTGCGGCGCTTACGCAGGGGCAGCGGGACTTCTTCGGGGCGCACACGTATCGGAGGGTGGATCGGGAGGGGGCGTTCCACACGTTGTGGGGTGGGGACCGGTCGGAGGCTGGGGCGTAGCGCCTGGTCAGGAGTGCGGGTGGGTGGGGGCTGGTCGCGCAGTTACCCACGCCCCCGGCTGGGTTGCGGTGGGCGGTGTTCGGAACGTGCCGCCCACCCGCTGCTACGTCAGCGGCGGGCCCGGTTCCGGGTTGGGGACTGGTTCCGGGCCCGGGGGGATCGGTGACGGTGAGGGCTCCGGGGGTGGGCCCGGCATCGGGGGCGGCTGGGGGGCCGGTGGGGGTTCGGGGGTCGGCACCGGGGTGGGGTACGGGTCCGGAGGGCCCGGTGTCGGGGTCGGCGGGGCGGGGTCGGGTGGGGTGGTCATCGTGTCCTCCGGCCAGTCGTGTCGCTTGGCTCTGGACTACTCCCCCGCGTACCCGGCGCCGCCCCGGACACTCACCCGGGTGGGCCCCGGTCGGCGGTCAGAAACGGCCGGGATGGGCGCGCAGCCAGTCCTTGGCCGCGGCCAGCAGGGCGGGGTCGGCCGGCGGGGCCTCCTCCGGGTGGCGGGCGGCCCACTTCACGACGTACGGGCAGAGAGGCGCGACCGGGACGCCCTCACGCGCGGCGATGCCGTACAGCTCGCGTGCGAGGGAACCCGCGATGCCCTGGCCCTCGTGGGCCGGCTCCACGATGGTGTGCACCGGGACGAGGGCGGGGGCGGGCGACTCCAGGACGAAGTACTCGATACGGCCCACGACCTCGCCCGCCCCGCCGAGGGCTTCGAGACGGCCCGCCGCCCGGTCGTCGCGGATCTCGATGTCGCTCATGGGCACTCCCGGTGCGATGGGGGGGCGGACGGTCCGGCCGACGCGTCGCTCAGACGGAGACCGCCTGCGGGCTGCGCCGCTGGTCGGAGCCCGGTACCGGCTCCGAGGCGTCGGCCCCGAGGGCCACGATCCGGTTGTCGCCGTCCACGTGCACGACCCGCGGCTTCAGCGCCCTCGCCTCGGCGTCGGTGACCTGAGCGTAACTGATGATGATCACCAGATCTCCGGGGTGGACGAGATGGGCGGCGGCACCGTTGATCCCGACCACGCCCGAGCCTCGCTCACCCTCGATGACGTAGGTCTCCAGCCGGGCGCCGTTGGTGATGTCGACGATGTGGACGAGCTCACCGGGCAGCAGATCGGCGGCGTCCAGCAGATCGGCGTCGATGGTCACGGATCCCACGTAGTGCAGGTCGGCCTGGGTGACGGTGGCGCGGTGGATCTTGGACTTGAACAGAGTACGCAGCACTTTGGACTCCTGGGGGACGGCTCCCTGCCTGCTTTGTACAGGTCAAGGGCGGTCTCGACCTTACACCGACACCCCCGTGAGATGTTTGTGAGGAACATCGCTCCGGTCAGGCGAGACGGCTTCCTACCTGGGCTTCCCCTTCGCTCAGGCATCTGTTGGGGACGATCGCCCCAGAACTCGCGGGGACTCATGCTGACCGGATGCTGACTTACCTGACGAGCTATCAGATGTGTGGGAAACCTCTCTGCACAAGGACGACGTCTGCCCACGCACCACCAAACTGTCGGGCACCGACATCGCTCCGGTGCACGGGACACGGCCCCTTTGGCCATCAGCCGGTCGACGCTCGACCGCTCCGGAAGTCGGCTCGCTGGTTGCCGCCCGCCCGAGGCCCCTCGGCAGCGTGGAACTCGCGAGCGACGGCTTCCCGCCCGGCGGCTTCGCGAGCAGGAGGCGTGGTAGGAGACCGACCCCGGCCGGTGGCGCACGGGCCCCCTTCGGCGCGGGGAGCGGAAGCGTGTACGGGCCCGGTGCCGACGTTGCTGCAAGCGAGCAGGACTGAGCGCCTGGGATGCGAACGTCTATTCCATGATCCGCAGGACCCACCAGCATGCGGCCAGTGCGCGACGCGATGGCGCGGAGCAGCAGGATCTCCCCCGGCGTGGTCATCCTGGAACTGGACGACAGCTGACGCCCTGCAAGCCAACTCTCGAAGAGGACCACGAACCAGGGCTCGTTGCTCGCGCTGAAGCGCGAGAATCGTCGCATGGTTCGCTCGTTCTTCCGCAACTCTGTCTCCGACCGCGAGGATGCAGGGCGCCTGCGCAGTCAAGCAGCTGAGGCCAAGCACACCGCCGCAATGCAGGCAGCCGGATACGAGCCGCTGGAGCCCTATCCCGGGAGCGGGCAACCGTGGCGGTCCCGGCACCTGGCGTGCGGAAGCATCGTCTCCCCGCGACCGGCGTACCTCAGCGCCGGCAGGGTCGGGTGCACGGAGTGCGCGAAAGAAAGTCGCCGGGCGATTTTCCAGGAGCGCGCCGGCGGGGCCGAGCGGGCCGAGGCGGACATGCGGTCGGTCGGTCTGGAGCCGCTGGAGCCGTACCTCAACAGCCAGACACCGTGGCGCTGTCGCTGTACCGCGTGCGGGGCCGTCGGCACACCCCGACTGTCAGCAGTCCGGAACCTGATCAAGGAGGGGACGGCGTCTGGCTGCGCCACGTGCAATCGCAGGGTCCGCGGCCGGCGGCAGCGCGAGGCCAACGCCGAAAAAGCGGAGGCCATGATGCGCGAGGCAAGGTACGAGCCGCTGGAGCCGTACGTGTCCGCCGCCGCACCGTGGAGCTGCCGCCATGCGACGTGCGGCGAGGTGGTCCGGGTGAAGGCGTCGAGCGTCCGCAGCGGCTACGACCCGTGTCCGGTCTGCCGGGCGGAGGGGTACAAGCAGCGGGCTGCTGCCCGCCGTACCGATGCGGCTGAGGCCACCGCTCTGATGCGGGCGCACGGCTTCGAGCCGCTAGAGCCGTATCCCGGCTCTTCGGTGGGCTGGCACTGCCGCTGCACCACGTGTGGGAAGGAGTCGAAGCCCGTGTACTCCGGCGTCAAGGGCCGCGGGTACGGCTGCGGACACTGCGCGGGAAGCGCGCCGCTCGACCCTACGGCGTGCGCGGCCGAGATGCGGGCGGCCGGGTTCGAGCCGCTGGAGCCTTACCCCGGGAGTGACAAGCGGTGGCTGTGCCGCTGCCCGGCGGGGCACGAAGTGCACCTTCGGCTGACCGGTGTCCGTACCGGCAAGGGTTGCCGAATGTGCGCTACCCACGGCATCGACCTGACCGGGCCGGCGAAGCTCTACGTGATCACTCACCGGGAGTGGAACGCGGTCAAGGTCGGCATCGGCGCCTGCACCGGCTACACCTCCCGTCTCCTGCAGCACGAGCGTCAGGGGTGGAAGCTGTACCGGGCCGGCGACTATGCGACCGGGGCTGCCGCCTACGACGTCGAGCAGGCCGTCTTGGACCGCCTGCGGAGCGCCAAGCTGTGCCCGTTCCTCACCAAGGAGGTCATGCCGAACGGGTGGAGCGAGACCTGCTCCACTGACCGCGTCAGCGCCGGCGAGGTGTGGGCCATGGTCGAGGAGGAGACCCGCCGCTCACCCGGCGCCTACGCTCCGAGGGCGGGTGCCCGGCCCCGGGCCGCCTTCATGTTCGACGCGGAGGCTGCCGCCGAGGAGATGCGCGCCCGCGGGTACGAGCCGCTCGTGTCCTACCCAGGGCGTACGAATGCGACCTGGCCTTCTCGGTGCACCACGTGCGGGCACGAGGGCCGGCCCACCTTCAACGCCGTACACAACGGGGGCCAGGGCTGCCGCGTCTGCCGGACCAGAGCGGCCCAGGCCAAACGTGCCGCCGCGACCGCCCCCAAGGCGGTTGAAGTGATGCGCGCGGCCAGGTTCGAACCGCTGGAGCCCTACCGCACCAGTCAGACCCCCTGGCACTGCCGCTGCACCACATGCGGCCGCGAGAGCACCCCCACCTACTCCAACGTCAACAACGGAGGGAGTCGCTGCCGTTTCTGCTCCTCTAAGTCATCGAACGCCGAGCAAGCTGAGGCCGAGATGCGCGCGGCCGGGTTCCAGCCGTTGGAGCCCTACCCGGGCCGGGCCACGGACCCATGGCACTGCCGCTGCTCCTGTGGGAACAAGGTCATGACGCGTCTGTCCTTCGTCCGGTCAGGAACGACGGGGTGTAAGAAGTGCCCTCGGGCCGGCGGTCGAACTGATCCGGCGAAGGCTGCTGCCGAGGTCCGCCAGGCTGGGTTCGAGCCCCTGGAGACCTACCCTGGCAAAACCACCGACCGGTGGCGCTGCCGCTGTGCGTGCGGGGCCGAAGCCACGGTGACCTTGACCAACCTCCGACGAGGCCGAACCCGGTGCGGGACCTGCTCCAGGGACGGCACCACACCTGCGACCGGCACACCACCTGGATCGGAAGCCTCCACACAGACACCAACGACAATCTGTGGGACACCGCGCCAGGCCAGCTGACTCTCCCCTACAGCAGGGCGGGACCGTTCATGGCAACGCGCGGATCACCCGGCCTTGTCGGCATCTCCGGCCTGGGCCACGGGAGACCCCCGAGCTCGCCTTCGATGACGCGCCCCTCCCCGATGGGCTCGGGCCGGATGCCGAGCAGCAGGAACGCGCGCAGCGGAAGGGCATGACCGCCGACGAACTCCAGGCGCGCTACCGCATGCGATGGATCCCGGACTGACCGACAGCTACCCTCTCCCCGCCCGCAGATGCGCTCCGGCAGTTCGGGCTGACCTGGGCGGCGACCGCCGCCAGCGCGATGCGATGCTCCCCCAACGACGTGGTCACCTGGCACGGTAGCTGGGCGTCGAAACCCAGTGGACGTAGCCACGTGCGGGGGCAGTGGCCACCCGCGGCGTGCGGCAAGATGCTCTCACGTGGCGATTTCCGCTGCCGCGTTCGTTCAGTCAAGGGGGCAGCAGTGTCCGGTGGCGGGGCCACGCATGCGTTCGACTGGTTCAGCATCCGTTCGTGGGCCGGCAGTCAGGACCGTGCCTTCGAGGAGCTGTGCTTTCAGCTGCGGGGCGCTGCCCCGCCTGGATGGGTCACGGTCAAGACCGCTGCGCCCGACGGGGGTGTGGAGTGGTATGACAAGGCCACTGATGGGCGGTGCCACGGCCACCAGGTCAAATTCGTCCATGACGTCCAGCGGCTATTGCCCCTCGCTGGCGAGAGCGTCGCAGCTGTGGGCCGTAACCGAGGAGTGCGGAACGTCGTCCGACTGACGTTCTGGGTCCCCTTCGACCTGCCTGACCCGGCACACAAGGTCAAGGGTAAGCCGGTACGGGGGGCCAGACAGCGCTGGAACGACGAGGTCGCCAAGTGGAAGCGCGAGTTGCCTGGCGTTGGGGACATCGACATCGACCTATTGGATGGTGGCCACCTGCTGGAGCGCTTGTTGGAACCGGGCAACGAAGGGCGTCAGTGGTTCTTCTTCGAGCAGCGTGCGCTGGGCTTGGAGTGGCTGCGTGAGCGACAGCGAGTTGCAGAGAACATAGCCCACGACCGCTACACGCCCCAGCATCATGTGGCGTTGCCGATCGCGTCAGTCATTGACGGCTGCGCCTTGTCGTCGACGTTCCGGGCGCGCCTGGAAGCGTGTGCGCAGGATCTCGTGGACGCCATGCCTGGAGTGCCCTCGCTGGCACGAGTCCTACCTGCCGGGCTGAATGAAGCGGGCAGAGCACCATTCAACGAGCTGTACGCACAGATGTCCGACGGGGTTGCCAAGGCGACCGAAGGTGCCCTTGAGTTGCTCTCGGTAGCGCGCGAGGTTGGCCCGGGGTGGATGCCGGCCTCGGCAATGGCCGCTGCGGCTGCGCAGGTGGCCCGACTTCTGTCAAAGGCTCAGGAGGCGGGCCGCCAGATGCAGGATGTGTCCAACGAGGCAGCACATTCGGCGACAACGAAGCGGCCGCCAAATGGGAGATGGACCAAGAGGTCCTGGAGGCAGTACTAACGGTCGCCACCCAGCCCGGCCACCGCCTCAACGCCGACGAGCTGCATCGCAACCTGCTCAGCCACTCCCCCGCCGACCGCGACGCCTGGTGGGGCATCGACACCTACTCGATGCTGAACGAGACCTCGGCCCTGCACCGGTTGCTGCGCTGGGCGGAGCAGCTTCCCACTCCGGACCGCGTTCGCCCTCTACCGGCCCCCGCCACCACGTGGGTGCGGCGGCCGGGCGCCTTCATGACGGCCACAGGTTCAACGCAGGAGCCACCCGAGGAAGTCGCGCGGCTCGCCGCCGTCACCCTGGTGTGGACGTTCACCTCCCCCAACCGCTTTCTGCGCGACCGCGCCACCAAGGCAGCCATCCAGCTCCTCCTGGGATATCCCGATGTGCTGGTCGGGCTGCTCGACCAGTTCCTCGACCAGGACGCCGCGTTGGTGGACGACCCCTACCTCTTCGAAAGGCTCGTTCTGGCCGCCTACGGCGTTCTGGCCCGAACCGATGCATCGCGCAGTCAGCCCGAACTGCTGGCCCGCGTTGCACGCCGGGTCCTCGACAGTGCCTACGGCAATGCAGCTGGGGCGGCTCACGCCTCGCGCAACGCCCTGCTGTGCGACGCCGCCACCCGAATCGTCAGAATGGCACATCAAACAGGGCGTGTCAGCGACGAGGAAGAAGCACGCACCCACCATCCCCATGCGTGCCCGGAGGTTGGGGAAGCCCCGGATGAGAACACTCTTGATGCCCGCTACCCCATTCGCGGAGAGGCCGGGGAGCGCCTTTGGGCGAGCCTCAGGTCCTCCTTCTCGGGACTGGCGGACTTCACCAACTACGAGGTGCGCCCCGCAGTCGACCATTTCAGCGATCTACCTCTCACCACTCCCCGTCCTCCGCAGCCCGACTCCGCACCGCTTGTACACAAGGCTGTTGCCCTGTTCCGGGACAGCTTGCCTGCAGCCGTCCGAGACGTCCTGGCATCGGACGAAAGCATCAGAACGCTCCTGAAGAACAGCTGGCGGCAGCAGCAAGTCCTCAACGAGGGGCAGCAGCAATTGCTCGCCGCGTGTACGCCAGCCCCGACCCGCGAACAGCTACTTGCCGCAGCCACTGTCGACAAGGAGTGGGCCAGCCGCTGGGTCCTCGACAACGCCGCCCGCCGCGGCTGGACGCCTGAGAGGTTCGGTGCCATCGACGACATCTACGGTCAGGGCCGCGGCGGGCGGGAAGACCACAAGGCAGAACGCTTCGGAAAGAAGTACTCCTGGCTGGGTCTTCATGAACTGGTCGAACGCCTCGCCAACCATCGACACATGAAACACGGACCGACGCGCCAGTTCACCTACTATCCAGGCGCTGCGGCACTGTACCTGACCGACATCGATCCCACGCTCCTGCCGGCCCCTCGTCCCCTGTCCGAACCGGTCGACGCCGTCCCGGCATCCGACGCGGACACCCGTCACGACACCTTCCGCCCGACTGTCCTCGACAATCAGTGGAACCCGCCCGCTCCCTCGCTGCCCGAACGTGACCGACTCGAAGAGTGGATTGAAGGCACCGAAGAGCTGCCAGACCTCGCACAACTGGGCAGCCGTACCCTGGACGGAGCTGTCTGGGTCGTACTCAACGAGTACGTCTCCGATCACGCCGCCGGGAAAGACTGGACCGGCCAGGCAGAACAGTGGCACATCGTGCACAGTTGGCTCGTCGAGGACGCCCAGCACGAACAGGTCATGGAGTTCCTGAGTTCGCGCAGTCTCATGGGCCGCTGGATGCCGGAACCCCCCGCCTGGCATGCCGTCTACCTGGGCGAGCTTCCCCTGCTCGAACACGACACGGATGACGGCAACACGCTCTCCCACACCGACTACTCAATCGGCGACTCCGAACCACCCGCCACACTCACCGGCGGCCCCATTACGAGCGACGCCGACAGCGGCTCTCCCACAGTTGTCGATCCCAGCAATCTGGACGACGAGGAGATTCTCGACCTTCTGGAGCAGTTCAAGGGCCGCCGCACGAAGACAGCCCTCACTGACGAGGACCGGCTTGCCAATCTGCACAAGCTGGCCGCCCAGTGGTCCAAACCTTTACCGGTCCCCGCGTCCCCAGCAAGGCTCGCCCGCACCACCGACGGCTCCCCCCTCAGGGCCTACCCAGCCTTCCAGGAGTACTCATGGAGCAGCAGCGGTCACGACTGCTCCATGGAAGCCCCTGCCGGCTTGGCCCTCCCCTGCACGCGGCTCATGAACGGAGCCGGTCTATACCGCGACCCCGACAACGGCAACTGGCATACCTCGGAAGGCCAACTGGTCGTGAGGGCCCTGCGAGGCACCAGGCCCACCGGAACGATCAACACACTCCTGGTCCGGCGGGACTGGCTTACTGAGCGTCTCGAGCAGCTACAGATGCGGATTGTGCTGGGCATGTTTGGCGAACGTCAGCCCCGCAGCAGTGACCACCTGCGCACCTGGCGTGAGTACAGCCAGACCGCGCTCCTTACCCTAGATACAGGCGGGCTCGCAGCGTCCCGGCTCCTCTCCGAGGTTCGGCGGAACCCGGGGCTCTGACTCCCGCGTACGGCCGCTGCCCGGGGTGTGCCATACCGCAGCCCGGTTTCACCGTGAGCCCACTGCGGGGTATCGCTCGGCTGCCCTGCACATCCGCCGTGCAGGGCAGCCACCCACCGTGGTGGGCTCCGGGTTGGAACCTACTGGCTACACCGCATGCTCTCGCTGCAACGGCGGTAGAGGGGATGGACACGATGACCGCCTCTCAGGCGTTCTCGTCATGGATCCGCGCACCCAGATCCTCCGCCCACTCCAGCGCCCACGCCTTGAGTTCTTCGATCTGCCGGGAGGTGAGCCCGTAAGCGGTGTAGTCCTCATCCTCGTACCAGTCCGCGCCGATAAGCCGGTCCCTAAGGTCTTCAAGGCTGAACTCGTCGTGGGCGCGACGGCGGCCCAGGGATTCGAGGTCGGCGGTGGAGCGGTGGCGGGAGGCTGCCTGGACGTCGATGAGGTCACGGACGGTGCCGCGGTCGGCGAGGGCACGGACCTTGGTGCCGATCACGTCGTCGAGGGAAAGAACGGGGCCGTAGGGGGTCTGAGCGGGAGGGGCCCAGAACGCCTCCTTGAGGACGTCGACCTCGCACTCCTCGCCGGTGTCCGGATCGGTTACGAGGAAACGGCCGCTGAGCGGATCGGTCTGGACGTGCGTGGTCTGCCATCCGCGCGCGCTGAGACCTGCTGTGAGTGAGGCGACGATCTCCTGCATCGGAGCGGGGTTCTCGGTGGCGACGTCGAGGTCGCGGCTGAAGCGTTCGACCAGGCCGTGGGCCTGCACGGCGTATCCGCCGGTGAGGACCAGAGGGTAGGGGGAGCCGAGGTCGAGGATGTCGGCGAGGAGACGCTCGTGGAGCGGAGTGAGCTTCACGCGGCGGTCGTGTCGGCCGGAGCGGTGCGGAGCAGCTCAGGGAAGGCGTCCTCCCAGACCTCGCGGATGTAGGGACTGACCAAGCGCCGCAGGACAAACCACTGCTCGGTGAGCAGCCGGTGGTGCAGGAGGGCCACCAGGTCCTCACTCAGTCCTTCGGCGAGGACAGTCCGGTAGAGCGTCATGCGGGACTTCGGACGGTCCAGGCTGTAGCTCGTCCGCCCGGACCAGACGATGTGGAGCGGCAGGTCCACGTTGCCCTCGACGGGGCCGGCCAGCTCCTGCAAACGCTCGGGCAGTCGGCTGCGGTAGCGGTCCCGCAGCACCTCGGCGCGGGGAGCGGTGATCGTCGGGTCCATGCATCCAGTATCGCTGCTGGGAGGCGGCGGCATGGCGGATACGGGGCTCTTCTGTCGTACGTACGGGTCGGGCGCCGCCCGCCCCTCCCTCGGACGCTCATCATGGCCTAACGTACAGCCCCAGGTGGCGTAGCAACCGGCTGCCCTGCCGACCTAGGACCAGCCCCGCTCGCGGGCGCGGGTGATCGTGGCACAGCAGGTCACGCGGAGGACCGCCGCGATGGAGTCGGCTGCGGCTTCCGTCTCGGCGTCGGGAATGACGACGGTCCCGAGGAGGCCCATGGCGCCGGCGCAGTGGACGAGAAGGCACCCGGCGGGCGACGGTCAGGGCATCCCGCTCGCGGTGTCGCTGACCGGCGGTAACCGTGGGCGACGTCACCCGGTTGCCGCCTCTGCTCGACAAGATCCCGCGGGTAGCGGGACCGGTCGGCCGCCCGCGCCGACGGCCTGATGCCCTGCTCGCGGACCGCGGCTACGACCATGACAAGTACCGCAGTCTTGTGCGGGCTCTCGGCATCACACCGGTGATCGCCGAGCGGGGCGAGGACCACGGCAGTGGCCTGGACGTCTTCCAGTGGGTGGTCGAGCGCACGATCGCCTCCCTTTTCGGCACGACTTCCAGATAGTCCGTTTCTCCGGTCCTCCCTGCCGCGCATGTCGCGTTCCCATGTCGGAGAAGGAAACGGGAAACAGCATCGATCGTCTTGTCCGCCCCGGCCAGACTGCCGCACGCTACGTGCAGCGCCGACTCGGCCGATGGCGGGAGGGGTTGGAGGTTTCCGTGCCACAGCCGTCCACCGGGTTCGGCGAGGAGTTGAGGAAGCGGCGTCTGGAAGCAGGGCTCAGCCTCACTGCCCTGTCGGGCTCCGTGCACTACAGCAAGGCGCAGTTGAGCAAGGTGGAGCGGGGCCTGAAGGCCCCCAGCCGCGACCTCGCCCGCCTGTGTGACGCCGCCCTCGGGGCCGGCGGGGCCCTGCTGTCCCTGCTCGTACCAGAGACCACCGACCCGCCCGTCGATCCGGCGCCGGGCTTTGTCCACGAGGAGGACTGGATGATGCAATTGTCGCCGGACGGCCCGAACACCTTCCAGCCCTTGAGTCGACGGGATGCCCTGGGCGCCGGTGCCGCTTCGCTGATGGCGTGGCGGTCGGACAGCGCGGGCCCGGCCTCGCCGGCCGCGGGCGCGGAAATGGTGGAAGCCTCCCGCTCGCTGTTCACCCACTACCGCAGACTCGGCCAGACGGTGGCGCCCGGTCTACTCCTGCCCGTTCTGATCGCACAGACCCACACCCTGCGGGAACTGTCCGCCCACTGTGACAGCGGCACCCGTCGCCACATGCTGGCCCTTGGCTCCCGGTACGCCGAATACGTCGGCTGGCTGGTGCAGGAGACCGGGGACGAGCGGGCAGCTCTGTGGTGGACGCAGCGCGCGGTCGATCTGGCGGCCGCCGGCGGCGACCGGGCACTGGCGGGTTACGCGCTGGTCCGCCGGGCCCTAATCACGCTGTACCGGGACGACGCCGAGCAGACAGTCGCTCTGGCCCGTCGCGCACAGAGCAGGGCCCTGCCCCCGCGGATACGCGGGCTCGCTGCACAGCGCGAAGCCCAGGGCCACGCCCTGGCGGGTGACCGCCGGTCCTGTCTGGACGCGCTGGACCGCGCGCGTGCGCTTCTTTCTCTCCAGGACGAAGGGACTGACGAGCCGGTGATCGGCACCATGCACCTTCCCGATCCGGTCGGCATGGTCACCGGTTGGTGCCTGGTCGATCTCGGGCAGCCGCGGGAGGCAAGCGAGGAACTGGACCGACAACTCGCCCTGGTCGGCGGGGACGCGGTTCGCACCCAGGTCAGGTACGGCGTCCGCCGCGCACTCGCCTACGCGTCGGCCGGCGAGATCGACCACGCCTGCGACCTGGCGGCGCCTCTGCTCGACGGAGTGGAGGCCGTGGGTTCCGCCACGGTCACGACCGACCTGAGACGGCTCGCCCGCGCCCTGGCGCGCCACGCGAACCATTCCTCCGTACGCCGGCTGGGACCGCGACTCGGCACGTTGTCGCGCCCCTCCACCATCTGAAGGAGTCACTGGCATGCCCCACGTGTTCATCAACTACCGCACCGGCGACGGCGAGCGGACCGCGGCCCTCCTCGACCAGGAGCTGTCACGTCGCTTCGGCCAGGACCGCGTTTTCCGCGCGTCCAGGTCCATCAACCCAGGGGACGCCTACCCCGAGGTTCTCCTGACCGCGTTACGCCACAGCTGCGTGCTGCTGGCCGTCGTAGGACCGGACTGGACGAACTTCCGCAGTCGGTTGCAAGATCCCGACGACTGGGTGCGCAAGGAGATCGAGGCCGCGTTCGAGTGCGGGCTCATCGTCGTTCCCGTGCTGGACGGCCGCAAGACCGACCGGCTGAACAAAGCGGCCATGCCCCCCGAGCTGGCGCGGCTCGCCGATCTGCAGTCCGTACCGTTCGACAGCACTCACGACACCGAGGCCGGCGTCCGGCGTATCGGTGATCTGGTCGCCGAGCTGGTGCCCGAGCTGCGGGACCTGATCGAGCCCGGCGAGCCGTCGCCGGCGTCGACCAGCGTGCACAACTCGATCGGGGACGTGAGTGGAACGTCCGTCCAAGCGGGCGACTTCAGCGGTGACGTCGGCGGCACGATCGTGAAGAACTCCCACGGCACGGTCCACACGGGCAGCGGCAGCATTTACAACAACTCACGCCATGTGTCGGGCGACCGCTACATCTCGGGCACCGGGACGACCTACACCGAGGGCGACCACCACGGGGACGTCCACCAGCGGTTCGGGGAGACGGAGCGGCCCCAGGACGACCGACGGTGAGCAGAGAACACACCACCCGGGTCGAGAGCACGCGGGGCGTCACCCACACGGGCGACGGCCACATCTACGTCAACCTCGGCTCCGCTGCCGACGAACCCCGAAAGCCGGTCTTCCGGCAGCTTCCCGATGATCAACTGCGCTGGATCCGAAGGGTGTTAGTCGCTCCGGTCAACATGGGAAGGGCACGCAACACACTTGAGGAGACGGGCACCGTCATCCTCGACGGTGCTCCCGGCAGCGGTCGCTCGGCCACGGCTCGCGTACTGTTGCGCGAACACCACCTTCCCGACGGTGCCTTCCGCGAGCTCCTGCCCGCCGAGCGGGACGAGCTGCCGCTGTACGACGACCCGGCTTTCGTCGACCCGGGCGACCGGCTGCTGCTCGACCTGTCCACCGCGGAGGCCGGTCTGTGGCATGCGGCCCGGGGCGGCCTTCCCGCCCTGCGCCAGACGGTGCGCGAGCGGCGGGCCCATCTCGTCGTCGTCATGCCGCACGAAGGGGCCCTCGATCCCGACCTGCAGCACTTCCGTGTCGAGATCGGACCGCCAGCTTTCCCCATGGAGGTTCTCAGACGACACCTGCGCGCCCACGGCGTGCCGTGCGAGCAGTTTCTCCGGAACGACGTCACTGTCGACGAGTTCCTGAGCGAACGCAAACCCATGCGGGAGATCGCCGACTTCGCCGACCGCATACGCCGTGCCCGCGAAACGGCCGGTCCCGGCGAGGGATTCCCCGAGTGGTGCGCGGCCGCGAAACGTGCGCGCGCCGGGCGCCGCGCCGAAGTCGCCGACCGCGTCGCCGGTTTGCCCGACGCCTCCCAACGCGCCCTGATGGTCGCCGTGTCCATGCTCCACGGCGCGCACGCCGACGTCGTCCACCCGGCGGCCGCACTTCTGCTGAGCACGGTCGGGGCCCCCGAGGAGGAGACTCCGCTCCTCCAGCGCAAGGACCTCGCCCAGCGGCTGTCGGAGATCTCGGCCCGCCCCGGGCCGGACGGTCGCGTGCGGTTCACCGAGCTGGACTACGACTCCGCCGTCCGCGCCCATTTCTGGGACCACATGCCCGACCTGCGGCCGCACCTCGGCGCGTGGGCCGCGCGGGTCGTCGAGTCGAGCGACCCGCATCTCGTGCCGGACGTCCGCGACGGACTGGTGGCCCGGCTGGCGGGTGAGTATCTGCGAACCGGGCGGCCCGACGCGCTCGCCGCGCTCGCCGAACGGTGGAGCGCACAGGGAGCGGGCAGAGCCCGGTCGGAGGCCGCGGTCCAGGCGCTCACCTGCGGTCTCGCGGACCCCACCCATGGCAGGGACTTCCGTGAGCGGATCTACCAGTGGTGCGCGTACCGCCGGCTGACCGGTGAGTTCGCCCAGGTGCTGGTCCAGGTCTGCGCCGACGTCCTCGCGCTGGACCATCCGGACCACGCCCTAATCCGGCTGCACCATCTCGCCCGGCGTGAGCGCGGCACGGCCCATGCGCTGCAGGCCCTGTGCGACCTGGTGGCCGGCAGCCGACGGCTACGCCGAAGGCTGCTCGACCGGCTGGCACGCGGCGACCTCGCACCGACCGACCTGGCCATCTTTCTGCGCGTCAGCGATCCGGAGCCGCTCACGGACCGCTCCGTCACCACTCGCGCTCTGGTCGACGAGGACGGGGTACGACGCTCGCTGATCACGTGCTGGCGTGCCGTGCTGACCCACGCGGTGTCGCGGCCGGAAGGCCGACCCGTGGCACCACGGGCAGAGATACAGAGCTGGCTGCACTGGACGGCCGAGGGCGCCGGTGACCGGGGGGAGGTCCTCCTCGACCTGCTGGTCGCTGCCGCCGACCGATGCGGGGAGGACCGGGGCGCGGCGTTCGCCGCGTTGTACGCGTCCGCACGCCAGGCGGAGTTCGCTTCTCCGGGCGTCGGCGCCCACTCCACTGAGACGACCGACCTGTTGCTCCACAAGATCGGCGTGGCACAGAACCTCGGTCCTGCCGCCCCGTCGGCACCGGCCAGAAGGGGGCGATCATGACGACCGCACGCAAGACGACGACCGTGTTCCTCACTGTTATGTGCGGCCTGCTGCTGACCATCGTCGGCCTGGTGCAGCGATGGCCCGGCTGGACCTGGCTGGCGCTGGCCGCGCTTCTTCTCGTGCTGCCCGCGGTGACCTTCCGGGTGGCCTCGCAGCGCCGCGGCCCGGTGCCGGTCAGCTTCGAGGAGCAGCTCACGGCTGCCCCGGTGGAGCGAACTGAGTACCGCGTCAACCGAGTCGCGCTCCCGAGCCTCTGGGACGACTACCACTTCGTCTTCTCGGCGACCGTACGGTGGTGCTTCGCCGACGGTCCGGGGCGCGGCACGGTCGTCAACCCGGCCGGCCTCGCCGTCGACGCGGTCCTCAGCCGGGCCCGCGCGATTGCCGAGAAGCGGGAACCCGGCCACGCCTCGCTCCTTCAGCACGAACTCGGTGGCGCCCTCAGCCGCATGTGCCCGGATTCCACGGGCCACCTCCGGGCGATGGCGGAGGACATCAACCTCACGTTGCCCGACGAGGACCAGGAGCGTCTGGATCGGCTCGCCGGCGTGCGCAAGGACGAGGCGGTCTGGGAGCACCAGCGCAAGTACGAGCAGAGCAAGCGCCGGTATCTGGGCGAGGACGCCCTCAAGGACACCGGCAGCGCCGTCGTGTGGTGGCTCACCAGGAACGACGAGCACGTGGCGAAGACCGTGGCCGACCTCCCCTTGCTGGCGCAGCTGACCTCCGCTGCCAACGACACCGACATCCCCGAGCGCCTGCTCGAGATGCTGCCGAACCGGCCAGGAGGACCCTGGACGCCGGACATCGGCACGGAGTCTGCCGATCTCCCAGGCCGTGAGCCCTCGGCTGCAGACCACCTGTCGGGGTTCTTCGAAGCTATGGGCTTCACGGAGGACGACGACCGGCGGGCGATGCTGGCCCGACAGTTCTCGCAGCTCATCGAGCAGCACAACCGCCACGAGACAGCGGAGGACCTCCTACGTCGATTCGATCCGCCGAGACCTCCCGCTCCCGAGACCGGAGCGGAACCGGCGCCCGACCCCGGGCCGCCGGCCGACACGGTCTGACCGTCGACCGGGACATTTCATCCCTGCGCATCCAGGAGGACGCGATGGACGCAGAACTGGCCGCGATGGCGGCATCGGGGGCCACCACCCTGGTCTCCCTCATGGTCACCGATTCCTGGACTCACGCCCGCGCACTGATGGGCCGGTTCCTGGCACGTGCGGGCGCGGACACCGTCGCGATCACCCGCCTGGACGACGCGCGTGCGCGGCTGCTCCTCACGGGCACCGCGGCGAACGAGCGCGCCGCGTCCGGCATCGCGGCCGAGTGGCAGACTCGTCTCTGCGGGCTGGTGGAAGCCGGGGCGCTCACAGGCGAGGAACTGAGTGCTCTCGGGGCGTCGCTGCGCCGACTGGCGGCCGCCGCAGCGGGCCGCCCAGCAACGGTGCACAACACCGTCTCCGGCGGCACCCAGCACGGCCCGATCGTCCAGGCCGGCACCGTCACCGGCCTGGCCTTCCCGCCGGATCCGTCCCCGCGCCGGGAATAGGGCTGAAGACCGGACCGGGTGTCCTGTCGACGCCGGGCTCCCGATCTCTTACGCCGCCTGCCATATTTCACTGGTGGTCGGTCCGCGAACGGACGGGCCCCGCTGGACCCCTACCATCGCCGAAGGCTGCGTTCGCACATCAGGCGCACCCCCAAAGCGTCACAGGACCCCGGACCGCATGAGGCGTCGACCGCCTCACCGGGCCAGCGCAACCCATCTCTTCCATCGGCTCCGTGTAGTAGCTGCTCGGACCACGCAGTAGATAGCCCCCTTCGTGGTGCCGTGCTTCTCCTCGTACCGCTCCATCGCCTCACGCACGGAGCGCGGCAGGGGAACCTCCCGGAACTCCCCCGCCTTGCGATGCTTCAGCTTCACCGGCCTGTGCGTGTTGGAGTGGATCTGCTCGTGCACCCGGTAGACATCGCCCGCCACGACATTGTTGATGTTCACCGCCCGGGCTTCCCCGTTGCGCAAGCCACAGCCCACCATCATCACGATCTCTAGCGCAAGGAAATTGTCAGCGGCTTGCAGTGCCTTCTTCACCTAGCGAGCGCGGGGATGACCGCCTTCTCCCGGACGTATTCCGGTTCCTGGACGCCCTTCACAAGGTCGTCCGCCATAGCACCCTTGCCATATGCGTCCCGGAGGACCGCCTTGAGGACGCGGAAGATGTTCACCTGGTTTCCGCGCCCCACCCCGTCCGTCTCCAACTCGTCCATGAAGCGCTCGACCACGATGGGCGTAACCGAGTTCAGTTTCCGCGATCCGAGACGAGTAATGATGTGCACGTTGATGGAGCTGTCCACGTGCCATCCCGTCGAGGGCTCCGTCATCTTGCGCTGACGAGGCCGCCACTGCTTCGCGTATTCCGCGATCGTCTGCTGACCGAGTTCGCGGCGCACCTCGGCAACGGATGGCGCCGTTGTCTTCTTCTCCGCGTGGATCTGCGTGAGACGCTCGATAGCGTCGTCCTGCGTGTCGTAGTCGGCCTCTTCACGCTGCTTGCCGAGAGAGTCCCGGAACCGAATCGTGTACGGGTGCGGGCAGCGGGTCGGTCTGGAACAACCGCACTCCTTGAAGAACTACCCCATCCCACGAGCGAGCTGTCGAGCCACGCATCAAGCCTTCCGAGCAGGACCATGGGCGGCGCAGCAGGCCCTGCCGTAGGTGCAGGTCAGCATGCCGGACACCGTCCGGTCTGATGCTGACCTTTTGCTGACCTGGAGGCCGCTATCAAGCCTCTGACCTGCAGAAATACCCAGACGCTAGATCTTGGACTTGAACATGGTCCGGAACATGGAGAGACTCCCGATCTGTCTGCTCCCTGCCTGCTTTGTGCAGGTCAAGGGCGGTCTTCACCTTACAGGGCACGTCGGATTCGAAGACTGTGAGGAACATCGCGGTGTTCAGGGCTGTGTTTCTCCGGCGCGGACCAGACCGCTTTCGTAGGCGATGACGACGAGTTGGGCGCGGTCGCGGGCGCCGAGTTTGGTCATGGCGCGGTTGGCGTGGGTCTTGACGGTGACGGGCGTGACGAAGAGCCGTTCGGCGATCTCGGCGTTGGACAGGCCGGTGGCCACGAGGGACATCACCTCGCGCTCCCGCGGGGTGAGCGTGGCCAGGCGGCCGGAGTCGGCGAGCACACCCGGGGACGGCTGGGCGAGGAACCGGGCGATCAGTCTCTTGGTCGCGCCGGGAGAGAGCAGCGCCTCGTCCGCCGCGACGAGCCGGATGGCGTCCAGGAGCTGGGCGGGTTCGATGCCCTTGCCGAGGAAGCCGCTCGCGCCGGCCCGGAGTGCTTCCACGACGAACTCGTCGACCTCGAAGGTGGTGAGGACGAGTACTTTCACTCCGGCCAGGTCCTCGTCCCGGCCGATGAGCCGGGTGGCCTCGATGCCGTCGACCCCGGGCATGCGGATGTCCATCACCACGACGTCGGCCTGCTCCGACCGGGCCAGTCGTACGGCTTCGCGGCCGTCGGACGCCTCCGCGACGACTTCCATGTCCGGTTGCGCGTCGATGAGGAGCCGGAAGGTGCCCCGCAGCAGAGCCTGGTCGTCGGCGAGCAGGACGCGAATCGTCATGGGCGGCGGTCTCCTCATGGGTGTGTCAGACGGTGGTGGGGGCGAGGGAGAGCGGCAGTTCGGCGACGACCCGGAAGCCTCCTTCGCGCCGGGGGCCGGCTGCGACGGTTCCTCCGACGGCGGTGGCGCGCTCGCGCATGCCGATCAGGCCGTGGCCGGTGCCGGTCCCCTTGGCCGTGTGGGGCGGACCGTCGTCCGTGACGGTGACACGCAGGGTCGTGGCACCGTAGTCCAGGCTCACCTCGGCGTGTGCCGCGGAGGCGTGTTTGTGGGTGTTGGTGAGGGCCTCCTGGATGATGCGGTAGGCCGTCAGTTCGGTGGAGGGCGCAAGCAGCCGGCGTGCACCTGTGCTGAGCACCGTCACGGACATACCGCCGCCGCGCACGCTGCTGATCAGAGTGTCCAGGTCGGCCAGGCCGGGGATGGGGGCCCGGGAGTCGGGTGCGTCGTCGGGCTGGCGCAACAGGCCGACGGTGGTCCGCAGTTCGTCGAGGGCGGCACGGCTGTTGTCCTTGATGTGGGCCAGGGCCTCGTACGCCCGGCCGGGGTCGGTGCGCATGAGGTGGTGGGCCACCCCCGCCTGGGCGTTGACCAGCGTGATGTGGTGGGCGACCACGTCGTGGAGCTCACGGGCGATGCGCACGCGTTCCTCGGTGACGCGGCGCCGCGCCTCCTCCTCCCGGGTCCGCTCGGCGCTTTCCGCGCGTGCTTCGACCTGTGCGAGGTGCCGGCGGCGGCTGCGGACGGCGTCGCCCAGGCCGGTGGCCGCGATCGCGAAGTCGAACCGCAGCAGACTGTTTCCCACGAGGAGCGGCTCGTGGTGGGTGGCGGCGTAGACCCCCGTGATCGCGACGGAGGCGGTGACGCCGGTGATCCAGGCGGTGCGTCGGCTGCTGAGGGTGGCGAGCGTGTACAGGGCGACGAGGCTCGCCGCCGGGGTCGAGGCGCGGTCCGGGTCCAGGGCCGTGCCCGCCAGATCGATCGCCAGGGTGAGCACCGTGACGGGCAGCGGCCGGCGGCTCCGGAACACGAGGGGGACGCAGGCCAGCGCCGTCCAGGCCACTCCCGCCGCCCGGGGCGCGTGCCAGCCGGACCTGCCCGCGGCCGTCGCGGCCAGGGCGATGACGATCAGCACGACCGCGGGGACCGCGTCCCTGATCCGTTCGTGGCGGGCCAGCCACCGCCTCATCACTGTCACCTGCATTTCCTCAATGTACGAAGCGCGGGCCGACGACGGGCCGGATCCACCGCGGCCGGCCGCCGGTCCGCATGTGCGCCGGGTCTCAGTCGGCCAGTCCGGCGGGCTGCGGCTCCCGTGCCGGGTGCTGCGGCCGCTCGGGCTCGTCCGGCGGTCCCTCCAGGGACACCCGCGGCAGTGCCCTCTCCAGCCGGCGCGGCAGCCACCAGTTCGCGCGGCCGCACAGGTGCATGAGCGCGGGGACGACGACCATCCTGATCAGCAGCGCGTCCAGGGCGACGGCGACGGCGAGGCTCACGCCGAACTCGGAGATCACCCGCATACCACCGAAGACGAACGAGCCGAAGACGCAGAACATGATGGTGGCGGCGACCGCGATCACCTTGCCGGTCTCGGCCTGGCCGACCCGGACGGCCCGCCGGCTGTCGCCGGTGTGCGCCCACTCCTCGCGCATCCGGCTGACCAGGAAGACCTGGTAGTCCATGGAGAGGCCGAACATGATGCCGACGACCAGGATCGGCACGAACGACTCGATCGGTCCGGCGGCGCCGAGGCCGAGGAGCGAGGCGCCGTAGCCGTACTGGAAGACGACGACGATCGCGCCGAAGGCCACGCCGATGCTCAGGATGTTCAGTACGGCGCCCACGGCGGGGATGAGCAGGCTGCGGAAGGCGACGGTCAGCAGCAGGAAGCCGAGCGCGGCGATCACCAGCACGAACAGCGGGAGCTTGCCCATCAGGACCGACGCGAAGTCGTCGTTGCTCGCGGTGAGGCCGCCGACGTAGACCTTCATCGACGTGCCCTGCTCGGCCGGCGGAATCACCTTGTCCCGCAGGTGGTGGATCAGGTCGGAGGTGGCCGCCGACTGCGGGGAGGTCGTGGGGACGACGGAGATCACACCGACCGTCTGCCCCGGCCGCATGGGCGCGGCGCTCGCACCGGCGACGCCGTCGACCTGCTTCAGAGCGGTGACCAGCTTGGCCTCGGCCGCCCTGTCGGCGGCGGTGGGGGCCTGGACGGCCAGGACCAGCGGGCCGTTGAAGCCGGGCCCGAAACCGTCCGCGATCATGTCGTACGCCTGCCGGTTGGTCGAGGTCGTGGGCAGGTTGCCGTCGTCGGAGGCACCGAGGCGCAGCGTCAGGGTCGGCAGCGCGAGCGCGGCCAGGACAGCCAGGGCGAGCAGGCCGAGGGCCCGGGGACGGGCCTGGACCCGCTCTGCCCACCGGCCCCACCAGCCGGTCCCGCTCGCGCCGCCGACGGGCGCGCGGCGTTCCCTGCGGCCGAGGACCCGGGACCCGATCATGCCGAGCATCGCCGGCAGCAGGGTGATGGCCGCGAGCACGGTCAGGACGACGGTGACGGCCGCGCCGATGGCCATGCCGTTGATGATGCCGACGTTCAGGGTGAGCATGCCGAGCAGCGCGACGACGACGGTCAGTCCGGCGAACACCACAGCCCGGCCGGAGGTGTTGAGGGCCTTCGCAAGCGACTCGGCCACGCCCATGCCCGCCTTGAGGTTGGCGCGGTGCCGGTTGACGATGAACAGGGCGTAGTCGATGCCCACGCCGAGGCCGATCAGTGAACCAAGGGTCAGCGTGGTGCTGGACAGCGAGATGACGTGGCTGAGCAGGATCACCGCGACCGCGGAGGTGCCGACGCCGACGATCGCCGTGACGATGGGCAGCACCGCCACCCACACCGCGCGGAAGACCAGCAGCAGCACGGCGAAGGCGAGCGCGATGCCCATCGCGTCGGCGACCGGGTTCGGTTCGGGGTTGACGGTGAACGCCTGTCCGTTCAGGGCGATGTGCAGGCGTGCCGACTCCGGCGCGGTGGCGAGTTCTTCGACGTGCTCGATCTGGCTGTCCGCGACGTCGCGGACGAAGGCGACCGTGGCGTAGGCCGTCCTGCCGTCCGCACTGACCTGTGCCTTGCCGCTGGACGTGTAAGGGCTGGTGACGCCTGCGACCCCCGGCGCGTGGGCGATCCGCTCCAGCGTGCCGGTCATCGCGCGCTCGGCTGCGGGCTCGGTGACCTTGCCGTCCCCCAGCTGCCAGACGACCCGGCCGCTCTTGCCCGCCGCGCTGTTCGAGGCGTGCTGGAGCAGGGCGGTGGCCTTGGCCGAATCGGTGTTCTGCGACGTCGGGCTGTTGCCGAACGCGCTGCCGACCGAACCGACCCCGGCCCCCAGCCCGATCAGCAGACCCACCCAGACCAGGACGACAGCGAGCCGGTGCCGGTGGCACCAGCGGGCGAGAGGGGACATCGACGAGCCTTTCCAGGGACACACGACATGAGCGGGCCGACGATCCTGGCCCGCTCTCACGCTCGCATTCCCGGGATCTCACGGCGTCGGGCGTCCGCAGACACTTCCCGCTACTGCGATCGCAGCAGACGAGGGACCTGTCCCCCAGTGCCTGAACCAGGCCGAGCCGACCGGCGCGGGGACCTGGCACTCATCGACGGTGCCGGCGTCGCCCCCGTCGCCCCGGAGAGGAGCTTCTCCGGGGCGACGGCGCGTTGCGGGTGGTCCCGGTGTGATCAGGAGTAGGACGCGGGCTGGAGATGGAGGTGACCGTCCAGGACGGTCGTCATGGTTCCCGCCGGCTGGTAGGAGCCCTGGAGGGAGGAGAGCGGAGAGATCGTGTAGCCGTCCGGCTCGCTGGTGGTCTTGGTGCCGGTGTGTGCTCCCGTGACACGGAGACGCTCGTGGAAGGTCACGGGGCTGGAGGGCGTGCCGGCGTTCTCGACGCTCTCGGTGCCGGTGAGGAAGGTCTTCCCGTCGTCGCTGTAGCCGGTGTAGGTGACGGAGATCCGGGTGAGGCCGGTGCGGTCCGCGTTCTCGACGAGGTCGACGGCGGCCTGGCCGGCGAACCGGCCGTCGAGCGTGTAGTGCCCGGCGGGCAGATGTGGTCGCTGGGGGTCCGGGTCGCCGGGGTGGTACGGCGTACCCCACGGAACCGCGTCGGACACCGGTCGGACGGGAGGGAGACGGTGGGGCTTGCGGCTGGTGAGGCGGGCCAGCATGAGGCGGGAGGTACGGCCGCCGGGCTCGCTGGACGGCGGGCAGGCGGCCTGGTCGAAGGGGGGTCCGCAGTCGGCCGGGGAGGAGTAGGTCTGGCCGTAGACGATCCGCGTGCCGTCGGGCGACCAGTACGAGTCGGCCCGGGCGGCCCAGACGGGGTCGTCGGCGGTGCTGCCGGGCCCGGTGGCGGAGGTGGTGCAGGGGCCGGTGGTGCAGGCGTTGATCTGCTGGTCGTGGCGGCCGCCGCGGTCGACGAGATAGGGCTGGAAGAGCCGCCGTGTGCGGATGTTGTAGCCGGCGGACGCGGCGCCGCCGATCGGGAGCATGTCGATGAGCGGAGGCACGCCCGGGAGTCCGGCGATGAAGGAGAAGCGGTCCTGGTAGCGGACGTCCATCGTGACCGTCCAGTCGGCGTCGGGCGAGCTGGTGGCCGGGTCGCTGTAGCCGGGGTCGGCGTCCAGTCTGCGCGAGGTGCCGGTGGTGAGGCCGGTGGCGAAGTGATCCAGGTTCGCGGAGCGGGCGTTGCCGATCCCGATCAGGGACTGCCCGTCGCCGGTGAAGTTCTTGAACTCACCGACCGCGGCCTGTTGGTCGTAGCGCAGGCGGGTGGGATCGCGCGGGTCCACGCGGAAGAAGTGTCCGTTCAGGGCCGGGTCGGTGTTGTAGAGCCCGGTGACCTTGACGATGTCGTAGCGGGGCACCTGCGGGGTGCCGGAGGAGGGGGCCGGGTCGAAGCGCAGACGGCCGAAGTAGGCGAACTCGTCGAAGGTGTCGCCGGGCTTGGCCGGCCGGATGACCTTGTTCCAGCCGACGTGGACGTTGTCGGGATGGAGCTTGAGCCCCACGATGCCGCCGCCCGGGCCCGAGCCGTCGGGTGTGATGTTCCAGCGCACGGGATGGATGTGCGTGGCGGCCGGGGTGCAGCGCGGGTCGGTGAGGAGGTAGGGGGAGCAGTCGATGACGCTGGTGCCCGTCAGAACCCGCCTGCCGTCGCGGAACGGCTGGGCGTAGTTGAAGGTGCCGGAGACACCGGCCCGGTTGGCGGCCGGGACCCCGCAGGTCACGCACTTCCAGGGGGTGCCGTTCGGGAACATGCCGCCGTCGGTCCTGATCAGGGTGAGCTGGTTGCCGCTGTAGACGCTGCGCGGATCCGGTGCGGCGGGCGCTCCGGCGTAGGCGAACGACGCGGTGACGGTGCGGCTGCCGGGCAGGAAACCGCCCGCGGCCACGCTGCTGACGCACCCCGTGGGGCTGGTGCACGACCCGGCGCTGTTGGACGGCGCGGTGGGTGGCACCGGCAGCTCGCTGAGGGCGATCGGCTCGGGTTTCGGCGCGGGCGGCAGGTGTCCGGGCTCCACGGCCGGTGGCCGGGACTCCGGTGCCCGTGAGGCGGCCGACGCTCCCGGTATCGCGCCCAGCCACGCCGCCGCGACCATGAGCAGGGCGGTCGCGAGGCGACAGTGCCGGGTGAGCGGACGTCTGGTTCTTCCGGTCGGCATGGTGACTCCTTTCTGGGGGGGCGGAAGTGGCTCAGGTCCCGTTGGCGGGCTGGGTGTAGGTCTGTGAACCGACCGTCGTGGTGAGGGTGCCGGTCGCCCGGAAGACGGTCTGCCAGAGGTCGATCGTCAGGTGGAAGCCGTCCGTACCGGTCTTCTTGGTGGCCGGCACCTTGCCGTTCCGGCCGGTCCTCACCAGGTCCGAGTACCAGTCGAGGGTGGTCAGGGTGGTGCTGGTGCTGGTGCGTGTCACGCTCTCGGAGCCGTCGAGGAAGCCGGCGCCGCCGACGTCCGAGTAGCGCTTGTAGCGCAGGGACACGGTCTTCACGGCGGTCTTCGCGTCGTCCCAGACGATGTCGACTCGGGCGCTGCCGGACGCCTTCCCGCGCAGGAGGTACGTGCCCTGCGGCGGGTAGGGCCGTTCCGGGGCCGCGGTGCCCGGGACGTACGGCGTGCCCCAGGGCACCGTGTCGGACACCCGCTTGACAACAAGCGGATGCACCGGCTTGCGCTCCACCAGCCGGGCGATCATCAGCCGGGTGCGGCGGGCGCCCGGCTCGGTGGACACCGGGCACGGCAGCGGGTTCGCTCCGCCGCAGGAGGGGGCCGAGACCTGCCGCTCGTGGTAGACGACGGCCGTGCCGTCCGGCGACCAGCGCGGATCGGCGCCGGCGTTCCAGTCGGGGGAGGTTTTCGCGTAGTTGAGCTGCCGGCCCTGGTACGCGCCGCGGTCGCCGTGGCGGTCGATCAGATACGGCTGGAAGAAGCGCCGCTGGCCGTTGTTGCGCACGGAGGAGACCACGGAGGTGGACAGCAGGTCCGTGATCGCGGGGATACCGGTCATGCCGGAAACGAAGGTCATGCGGTCGTAGCCGCGTGTGTCCAGCGCCACGATCCACCGGCCGTCCGGGGAGGCGTCCACGGGATCGGTGTAACCGGGGTTCGCCGTCATCCGGCGGACCCTGCCCGTGCGCAGGTCGACGGCCATCAGGTCGATGTTGGACGACTCGACCGGATAGCCGACGTAGAAGGCTTCTCTGCCGTCCTTGGAGAAGCCGCGGAACTCACCGACCCCGGGCAGCGAGGGATCGAACACCAGCTTCGAGGGATCGCGCGGGTCGACGTGCACCGGCTGCGCGGTGGGTGAGGCGTCGAAAAGACGCGTCACCTTCTCCAGCTCGTACCGGGGAGCGAGCGGCTCACCGGCCGTCGGGGCGGGGTCGAAACGCAGACGGCCGAAGTAGCCGTACTGATCGAGGCGCCCGCCGGTGACGGAGACGCTGTTGAAGCCGAGGTGCACCTGGTCCGGATGCAGGCGCAGCTCCCGGACGGGGGTGCCCGGCCCCGAGCCGTCGGCCGACGTGTTCCAGCGGATCGGGTACACGTGGACGCGGGCGGGTGTGCAGGCCGGTGAGGCGAGCCGGTAGGGGCCGCAGTCGACGACGTTCGTGCCGTACAGCACCCGCCTGCCGTCGGCGAACGGCTGGGGGTAGCTGGTGTCGTCGGTCATGCCCTGCCGGTTGGCGACCGGTGTGCCGCAGGTCAGGCACTTCCAGGCGTCGCCGCCCGGGAAGGTCATGCCGTCGGTCTTGACCAGGACCAGCTGAGTCCCGCTGTAGACGCCGGCCGGGTCGGGTGCGTCGGGGGCGCCGGCGAAGGTCACACGGGCGGTGACGGTATGGCCGTCCGGAAGGAATCCCCCGCCCTGCAGGGCTCTCCAATCGGCCGAAATGCAGCCGGTGCCACGCGGGTTGACGGTTCGGGAACAGGACCCGGCCTCGTTCGAGGGTGCGGTCGGCGGCAGTGGCAGCTCCGCGACCCGGATCCGCTCGGGAGCCGGTGGGCGGGGCAGGGACGGGGTGGCCGCGGCCGGCGGCAGCAAGGCCGTCGAGCCCACCAGGGCCAGCAGGGCGACAAGTCCTCTGATTTTCATGTGCATGACAAGCATGACAACCTTCCGATCGGTCCTCCTGCTGCATGTGAGGAGATTCGCCGATGTCCGAACTCCTCCAGCGCTGCCCACGCTGACACGGCTCCGGCCGCTCGTCGTCAGCCAGTCGCAGACATCCGCGCCTGCTGCGATCGCAGTAGGCAACCGGCTGCGGACGCGTCGTCACGCTTCGCCCGGAGGCGGTCCCGAGCCGAGTCCTGAGGACAAGTCCCTCTCCCGGTAGGAGCAGTTCACCGGGTGAGCATGACGTCTGTGATCGAAGCCGTTCCCCGCCCGACCGGGCCGGATGCAACAATGCGGCGCCCGGAACACACGACACTCCGACCCACCACAGGGGCACGGACACCAAGGGAAACGGGGCCGTCATGACAGCGGCCATGTGCCCGCTGTGCAGCGACGACGAGGACATCGAAGTCGTTCGCGCCCTCGACGGCGGACGCCGGACGGTGAAGCATCGCTGCGGCTATGAATGGGAACACCGGGAGCCCGCTCCCCCGGGGAAGAACCCGACACACACCTTCGACGCGCTGAAGTCCCGCTTCCCGAAACCCGAGGACGTCGACCCCCGCCGGCTGGAACGCGCGGCCCGGCTCAAGGCGCAGTACCTCACCAACAGGCCGGACTTCGACCCCGAAGTGGCAGCCTACTGGGCGAGGTACCAGAAGATCTTCTCGCCCGAAGGTCTGCGGACCTCCGACCCCAGGGCCCTCAAGGACTTCGCCAACTCCGACATCGGAGCCCACCCCGGCAACCAGGCCACCTTCAACTCCGCCTGGAACGCCCTGGGCGACACGGCGGCCGCCGAATCGACGCGTCGGACGATCGACCACCTCCTCCACGGTCCTGAGGACGTACCCCTCGAAGACCGGCTGCAGCAACTGCTCACCGACGCCCAGCCGTTCGCCATGACGGGCTTCAAGGAGGCCCTCCTCACGAGGGTTCTCTGCGTGGTGCAGCCGGAGCGGTTCCTGTCGATCCTCAAGTACACGACACCGGCGGGCGGCAAGCCGGCTCATCCTGTGGAGCAACGACCTCCTGCACACCCTCGTCGGCGACGGGGTTCGCCAACCTTGCGGGCGCCCGTTTCCGGCGCGGCAGATGCGGTCCGCCACCCTTGCTGCAGGAAGTTGATCGATATGTGCCCGGGGTCCTTGGGTATCAAAGCGTAAGCGCACCTCGTCCGCCCACGAAAACGAAGCGGACCTGTCTCGGCACGCGCAGAATACGGGGGATACGCAGTGGCCGATGAGAAGAGCGGTGAGAGACACCTGCTCCGGATGACCGTCATCATGACCGTCATCACCGCCATAGCCGGCCTCGTGGGCGCCGTCATCGGCAACCTCGAAGGGGTGTCCGGCGTGGTGAAGGGATGGCTGGGCGAAGGTCCGCCCACGTCCGTCACGTACTACGTCTACTACACCAACACCGGGAAGACCGACGAGAAGTCGCTCTACGTGAAAGTGCACCTGCCGAACGGGGTCGAATACGTCAACGGCAGCACCGACTACTGGGACGGCGACGACTGGGCCAAGCGGGAGGACGACAACATCGTCACCAGCGGTCTGCCCCTGAAGGGAGTCAAGGCGTCCTACCTGCGCCTGACCGTCGACGTGTCCCACAACAAGGACGGCGTGTGCGGGCCGTCCAACGTGAGTGTCCTGCTGGTCGGAGACGTTGTCCCGACCAGCAGGGAAAAGCAGGGGAAGGGCACGGCACAGCTGGAACTGTACGCACAGTGCAGCTGATCGCCGCACGCGGACCGCTGCACGGTGCAGAAGGTGGCCGAAGCAGGGGGCACCAACGGCTGCTGCTGCGCAGCGACGGCGCTCATGCCTGCCGGCGGCGGCGGTCGGTGTCGAACTGCGCCCAGGCGCGGTCCCACTGCGTCCCGCGCCGTCCCCCCAGCCACACCTGGAAGGACCCCCAGCCGGTCACCACCAGCAGGCCCAGTCCTGTCCCGGTGGCCGCGCCGACCGCCACTCCGTGGGACCTGGCCCGGGCCGGGGTGGGCGGTGCGGGTCGAGGCCGGCCCGCGTCGTCGAGCCACACCGTGACGGGCGAGCCCGCCTCGCTGCCCGCGGCCACGGAAGCCTCACCGGTCCGGAGGGAACCGTCGGACGTCATCCACCGCACGGTCGCCCGCACCTCACCGTCCGCCGTACCGGAGAGCCGTGACGGTGTCGCGGGGGGCGCGTTCCCGACGAGGCGCGCGGCAGTACGGTGCAGGCCACGCGCCTGGTCGAGAGCGGAGCGCTCGGCGATTCCGGCCGTCACCACGCCCACCGCCGGCGCCACGAGCAGCAGCAGCGTCGCCGACGCCACCCCGACCCACACCTCGGCGACGTCGGAGCGTCGTCTGAGCGGGTTGTGCCGCCAGCGCCGGAGCGGCACACCGCCAACTCGTTTCAGCATGTGCGTTTCCCTCCGTGCACGGCGGACCGAGAGGGCGAAAGCGATCAAGCGGAGGGCCGGGTCGCACAACTCCTCCGCAGAGAAGACAGCGCGGGGCCCGTCTCTGTGACATGCGCATCGCGTCCGTGCCCTCGAGACTTCCAGCGCATCGCACCAGCGACGACCGCACACTCGGCGTCCGCGGTGAGGACCCTTTCCAGGTTCGTGAAGTCACCGGACCGCGCCGCCGTGGAGAACGCCTGGACGAGCCGCCGATGTGCGGCCGGGTCCACGGGCTGTCTGCGGCGGTTCCGGTCCTCGAGGCGCTCCTGGGCACGTACGACCTGCTGCCGCGCATTGACGACGCTGAGGCACAGCACCTCGGAGATCCGGCTGTACGAGTAGCCGAAACCCTCCCGCAGGACGTACGCGGCGCGTTGCCTCGGGGTCAGTGTCTCCATCAGCAGGAGAACCGCTCGCTCGACCGCGTCCTGTCGTTCGGCCACCGCCTCCGGGGTCGCGCCGGTGTCCACGGAATCCGGGAGCCAGCCGCTGGCGCAGGATTCCCGGCGTCTCCAGGCGGACTGGACGACATTGATGGCCAGCCGGACGGTGGTCGTCCTGAGCAGCGCCGGCGGATTCGAGACGACCGTACGGTCCGTGCCCTGCCAGCGAAGCCAGGTTTCCTGGAGGACGTCTTCGGCCTCGCCCGTGTTCCCGACGATTCGGCCGGCGATCCTGAGCAGTCCGGGCCTGGCACGGACGAACACCGACGCCGCGTCGTCCAGGTCGGCGACCGCCCGGTCGGCCGTCGTACCCGCCGTCCTTCGGCCTTGCCCGGCTTCGGCCAGATGTGTGTCCACGACCGACTCCTCCGCTCCGTGGTTCCGCGGTCTGCTGGCTGCCGACACCAACGTCGCGCCCGGGGGGTGCCGAGCGCGCCCTTGGAATGCCGTGGGCGACTGCGTGGTCGTGCCGTGGTGGACGGGCCGCTCGCAGGCTAGCCCCGTGGAGGGGAAGGCGGCCGAGGCTCGTACCGTGAGGCGATCGAGCGGTTGGGCAAGGGATCCGGATGGAACCTCCGTAAACCCGCCGCCGCGCGGGACGCGGCCGTCACGCCCCGACAGGGCGACATGACCCGGCTCCAGGTCCGGCTCCAGGTTCGGTCTCGCTTGAGACCGTATCGAACGACCGGCCCCCTGTAGCGTGGCCCCATGACCGCCGATGTCCCTCCCCGCGCCACCCCCGCGCGGGTGACCGATCGCCCCGGAGACGCCTCGCCCTTCGCGCTCGGACTGCTGCTGCGCCGGGCGCACTGGCGCGCGGCCGCGGTGATGGAGGAGGCGCTTCGGCCGCTCGGCATCGAGCTGCGCCATTTCGCCGTGCTGATCGTGCTGGTCGACCGTGGTCCCACGGTGCAGCGGGACCTGGTGGCGGCGACGGGGTCGGACAAGGCGGGCATCATGCGGGTCGTGGACGACCTGGAGCGCAAGGGGCTGGCCGTGCGCAGGACCGTTCCCGGGGACCGGCGGGTGCGGGCGGTGGAGATCACGCCCCGGGGCGTCGAGCTGTTCGACACGGCTCATGTGGCGGCGGAGCCGCTGGCCGGGCGGCTGGTCGCCGAACTGGCGCCCGGCGAGCCCGAGCGCCTGAGGGATCTGCTGACCCGGTTCGCCCATCCCACGGACGACGAGGCATAGGCGCGCCTGCCCGACGGATCCTCACCACGCGGGCCCGCCGCATCCCGTACGACCTCCCCCAGGGGCCCCGTGCCCGCCCGAGTCACGCGGCGAGGCGCTCCGCGAGCCCCTTGGCCTTGGCGGTCGCCTCCTCGAAGGCGCGCTCGCGGGAGGCCTCGTAGAGGGGGATCAGTTCGGACATGGCCGGGTTGCCGGTGGCCATGGTGAGTTCGGGGACGATGAAGTCGAGGTCCAGGCCGAGGGTGTCCCTGAGGACGGCCTCCAGGTAGTTCTGTACGAACTCGAAGCCCTCGCGCGGGGTGCCCGGCGCGTAGGAGCCGCCGCGGCTGGCGACGACGATGACCGGGGTGCCCTGGGCGGAGGGGCTCTCGCCGGCCGTACGGCCGAACAGGATCACGCTGTCCAACCACGCCTTGAGGGTCGACGGGATCGAGAAGTTGTGCATGGGCGCGCCGATCAGGACGGCGTCCGCCTGCTCCAGTTCCTCGATGAGCCGCACGCGCGCGGCGAACGCCGCGGTCTGCTCCGGGGTGTGCTCGGACGGGGCGGTGTTGCCGGCGGACCAGGCGGCGGCGGTGATGTGCGGGACGGGGTCGGTGGCGAGGTCGCGGTGGATCACCGTGCCCTGCGGGTGCTGCTCCTCCCATGCCTCGCGGAAGACGCCTGCGATCGAACGGGACGAGGACGCGTCACCGGGAAGCACGGACGAGTCGATGTGCAGCAGCGTGGCCATGGGATTTCTCCAAGGTGCGGCGCCCGAGGCGGGAGGCCACGGGCGGAAGACGTGCATACAGCAATAGTTAAACGCGAGACAGTATCGAATGATACCATCGCGACTGCAACGAAGCGGGAACACGTCGAGGAGATGGAGGAGGTGGGCGGTCTTGGACGTCTACGAGGCGGTCACGAGCCGGCGGGCGGTACGCGGATTCACCGACCGGCCCGTCCCGCGGGAGGCACTGGAGCGCGTGCTCACCGCCGCGGCCCGGGCGCCGTCCGCGTCGAACCTCCAGCCGTGGCACGCCTACGTGCTGACCGGCGCCCCACTGGCCGACCTCAAGAAGCGGGCCGGTGAACGCGTCGCCACGGGCGAGCCCTGGGACGAGCCGGAGTACGAGCAGTACCCGCCGCACCTGAAGTCCCCGTACCGCGAACGCCGATCCGCCTTCGGTGAGCAGCGCTACGGCGCACTCGGCATCCCGCGCGAGGACCTGGAGGCGCGCCAGCGGGCCGCTTCCGCGAACTGGGAATGCTTCGGCGCGCCCGTCGGCCTGTTCTGCTACATCGACCGCGCCATGGGCCCGGCCCAGTGGTCCGACGTCGGCATGTATCTGCAGACCGTCATGCTGCTGCTGCGCGCCGAAGGGCTGCACAGTTGCCCACAGATGGCATGGGCGAAGTACCACAGGACCGTCGCGGAGGTCCTGTCGCCCCCGGACGACCTCATCCTCTTCTGCGGCATGTCCATCGGGTTCGAGGACGTCACGGTGGACCACCCTCGTACGGGCCGGGCGCCGCTCGACGAGACGGTCGCCTTCCCCGACGGCCGCTGAGATCGCGGGCCGCCGCCTGGGCGGGTGCAGTGATCCAGATGCGTATTACCATACCGAGCGAGGTGTCCTGACAGGGGAGCTGCCATGGCGGGGAGCGGTGCGGGAGCCGGACTCCTCGGGAGGCGGCACGAGTGCCAGGCGCTCGACGACCTCCTCGCAGGCCTCAGAACCGGGCGCAGTGGAGTCGTGGTCCTGCGCGGTGAGGCAGGGATCGGGAAGACCGAGCTCCTGAGATACCTGCGCGATCGTGCCACTGGATGCCGCACCCTCAAGGTGGACGGCGTCCAGTCCGAGATGGAGCTCTCCTACGCCGGCCTGCACCAGTTGTGCGCCCCGCTGCTGGCCGGCCTCGACGGTCTTCCCGGCCCCCAGCGCGACGCACTCGGCACCGCGTTCGGTCTGCGCGCCGGCGCCGCGCCCGACCGGTTCCTCGTGGGCCTGGCCACCTTGAGCCTCCTCGCGGACACCGGCGGCGACCAGCCACTGGTCTGCCTCGTCGACGACGCGCAATGGCTCGATCGCGCGTCGGCCCTGACCCTGGAGTTCGTCGCCCGCCGGCTGCTCGCGGAATCGGTCGTGCTCGTCTTCGCCGTCCGCGAGCCCAGCGGGAGCGAGGCTCTCGGCAGCCTGCCCGCGCTGCCCGTCACGGGGCTGACCGACGCCGACTCCCGCACCCTCCTCGACTCGGTCGTCACCGGGCCGCTCGACCAACGGGTGCGCGACCGCATCATCGCCGAGTCCCGCGGCAACCCACTCGCCCTGCTGGAACTGCCGCACGGGTTGAGCTCGGCGGACCTCGCCGGCGGCTTCGGACGTCCTGACGCATGGCCGTTGTCCAGCCGCATCGAGCAGGGATTCCTCCACCGCGTCCAGTCCCTCCCGGCCGAGACGCAACGCCTGCTGTTCACGGCGGCCGCCGAGCCCGTGGGCGACGTGACGTTGCTGAGGCGAGCGGCCGAGCGGCTGAGGATCGACGTCGACGCCGCCGCGTCGCACGCCGACGCGGCGGAGCTGATCACCCTGGGCACCCGGGTGCGGTTCCGGCACCCGCTGGTGCGCTCGGCGGTCTACCGCGCGGCGAGCCCGAACGACCGGCGCGAGGTGCACCGGGCGCTGGCCGACGCGACCGACGCCCGGCTCGATCCCGATCGTCGGGCCTGGCATCTGGCCGCCGCGACCTCGGGAGCCGACGAGGCCGTGGCCGCCGAACTGGAGCGCTCCGCGGGCCGGGCACAGGCCCGCGGCGGCATCGCGGCCGCGGCCGCCTTCCTGCAACGCGCGGCCGCGCTCACACGGGATCCCGCCCGCCGTACGCAGCGCGCGGTGGCCGCGGCACGGGCGAAGCTCCAGGCCGGGGCGTTCGAGCCGGCGGCCACTCTCCTCGCCACGGCGGAGGCCGGACCCCTCGACGAACTGGGACGCGCCCGCATCGATGTCCTGCGCGCCGAGATCGCGTTCACCCAGAACCGCGGCAGTGAGGCCCCCGCACTGCTCCTCGCCGCGGCCGAACGGTTCGGGCGGCTCGACGCCACACTCTCCCGTGAGACCTACCTGAACGCCGTCGCGGCGGCGATATTCGCAGGCCGCCTGGCCCGCGGCCCGGGCCTGCGGGAGGTGGGCAGGGCCGCCCGCGGCGCACCGCCGCCGCCGCAGCCGCGGGTGCCCGATCTGCTGCTGGACGCCGTCGCCGTGCGACTCACCGACGGTTACGCGGCCTCGGCGCCGATGATGGAGCGCGTCCTCGCGGCGTTCTGCGACGAGGCGCTCCCCTACCAGGAGGCGCTGCGCTGGAACTGGCTCGCATCGGTCCTCGCCGCGGACCTGTGGGACGACGAGCGCTGGCACCTCGTCGCGACCCGGCACGTGACGATCACCCGTGAGGCGGGCGCGCTCAGCGCGCTCCCCGATGCGCTCGACTCCCTCGCCCATATGCACCTCATCGCCGGGGAACCGGCGGCCGCCGCGGCCTTGATCGAGGAGGTCGGGACGGTATGCGCGGCGACGGGGAGCACCCCGGCGCGCGTCGGGCCGCTCGGCCTGGCGGTCTGGCGGGGTCGCGAGCGCGAGGCCCGCGCGCTGATCGACGCGATCATGAGCGAGGCCGTGCCGCGCGGCCAGGGGGCCGCCGTCACCGTCGCACACTGGTACCACGCGGTGCTCTGCAACGGCCTCGGCCGGCACGCGGACGCCCTGGCCGCGGCCCGGGAGGCCGCCGCCCACCGACAGGAGTTCGCCTCACCGCAATGGGGCCTGGTCGAACTGGTCGAGGCGGCCGCACGGAGCGGCTCACCCGGGCCGGCTGCCGACGCGCTCGAGCAGCTCTCGGAGACGACCCGGGCCAGCGGCACGGACTGGGCACTCGGCGTGGAAGCGCGCTCGCGTGCCCTGCTGAGCGAGGGCGACGCCGCGGAGCGGTTCTACCGCGAGGCGATCGAGCGGCTCGACCGCACCAGGGTCCGCGTGGAACTCGCCCGCGCCCAGCTCCTGTACGGCGAGTGGCTGCGCCGGGAGAACCGCCGCGTCGACGCCCGTGCCCCGCTGGGTGTCGCGTACGAGATGTTCAGCCGGACCGGGGCCGAGGCGTTCGCCGAACGCGCGCGAAAGGAGCTGCAGGCCACGGGAGCGAGGGTCCGCAGCCACGCCGTCACGACGCACACCGCGCTCACTTCCCAGGAAGCGCAGATCGCCCGCCTCGCCGGCGCGGGGCTCACCAATCCGGAGATCGGCGCCCAGTTGTTCCTCAGCCCCCACACCGTCGAATGGCATCTGCGCAAGGTGTTCTCGAAGCTGGGCATCTCCTCCCGCAGGGAGCTCCGCGCTCTACGGCTGGAAGGCGAGGCGACGTCCGCCTAGGGCTTGTCGTTTGGATCATGCCGCGCGTCGCGGGGTGTGGCACGCGCGTCTGCGGCGTTGTCGTCGGTTGACGACTCCCCCACTCTCGGCTGCGCTCGA
>NZ_JBEXXE010000030.1:0-135410 GCF_040630255.1 Streptomyces sp. NPDC005820 | reverse complement strand
CTGGCCGGTGTCGGCCTGGTCTGCGGTGTGCTCTCCATCCCGATCAGCGCCATGTCCCGCATCGCCCCGGCACAACTGCTGGCGAGGGAATGAGCAGCCGTCCGCTGAGGACGTGGCACACTCCCGGCTTCCGTCCCTTTCCGCGTCGACGACGATTCCAGCCACTGGGCTGGGTACGGAAGCTGCTGGTGGGCGCCCTCTGCCCCCTTGGAACACGGCCTTCACACCCGAGGCCGGTGGGGCAGTACCGTTGCCTGAGTAGGGACGGTGGCCCAGTACGTAGTGGATGTTGTGATGCGGTTCGAGATACTGGGCCCCTTGCGGGTGTGGCAGGGGGAGAGGGAACTCGATCTGGGGTTTCCTCAGCAGCGTGCGTTGCTGGGCCTGTTGCTGGTCCAGGCGGGCCGGCCGGTGGGGACGAGCGAGGTCGTCGACACACTGTGGGGCGAGGAAGCACCGGCCAGCGCCATGAACGTGGTGCGCCGCTATGTGGGCTCGCTGCGGCGACTGCTGGAGCCGGGGTTGCCACCCCGGGCGCCCGGGCGTCGGCTGCTCCGCCGCTCCGGCGGCTACCTGCTGGACGTACAGGAGGAAGAAGTCGACCTCCTGCGGTTCCGTGGCCTCACCCAGCGCGCCCGGCGTGCCATGAGCACCGGCCGGCCCGATGTGGCGGTCGGTCTGTTGGCGGAAGGACTGAGCCAGTGGCGCGGGCCGGTGGCCATGGGGATCCCCGAATCCGCGAGGGCGCACGTCGTGTTCACCGCCGTAGGACGCGAACTCGTGCAGGCCACGCAGGCGGCGGCCGACGCGGCGCTGCTGTGCGGCCGGGCGGAGGATGTCCTGCAGTGGGTGCGCCGGGCAGTCGTACTTGATCCCTTGAACGAGCCGTTGCACGCCCGGCTCGTCATGACGACGGCGGCCGCCGGACTCCAGGCCGAAGCGCTGTCGGCGTACGACGACATCCGAGGCCGGCTCGAGGAGGAGCTGGGCGTCTCTCCCGGGCCGGAGCTGCGCGAAGCCCATGGCCGGGTTCTCCGCCAAGAGCTGGAGTCATCCCGATCCCCACAGGGCCAGGAGGACCCGGCAGCCGAGTCGGCGCCGTTCGAGGCTCTCGCCCGGCCCGCCCAACTCCCGCCCGACCTTGCCGTGTTCGCAGGACGACGCACCGAACTCACCCGCCTGCGAGGGTTCACCCACGCCGTCACCGCCCCGACGGGACCGCCCGCAGCGGTCCTCATCAGCGGGATGGCGGGCGTGGGCAAGACCACGCTGGCGGTGCGCTGGGCCCACGAGGTGGCGAAACGATTCCCCGACGGCCAGTTCCACGTCGACCTGCGCGGCTTCGACGCCTCCCGTGCGGCGATGAAGCCCGAGGACGCCCTCAGCGCGATGGTCGAGGCGCTCGGGGTGTCACCACGCCGCATCCCGAGCGGCATGGACGCCCTCGCCGGGCTGTACCGCAGCCTGCTGACGGGCCGACGGGTCCTCGTCCTGCTGGAGAACGCCTGCGACCCCCAGCAGGTGCTCCCTCTGCTGCCCTCCTCCTCCGGCTGCCTGACCCTGGTCACCAGTCGCAGCGCGCTGCCCGGACTGATCGCCTCCGGCGCCCATCCGCTGCGCCTGGAACCGCCGTCCCTCACGGACGCCCACTCGTCCCTGGCGCTGCGGACCGGCGCCGAGCGCCTGGCGGCCGAACCCGAAGCCGCCGACGAGATCATCGCCCGCTGCGGCCGCCTGCCCCTGGCCCTGGCCATCGTGGCCGCCCGCGTCCAGACCCACCGAAACTTCCCACTGGCGGCCATCGCCGCCGAACTGCGGGACTCCCACGGCAGTCTCGACGCCTTCTCGGGCGGCGGAACCGCCGACGCCCGCGCCGCCTTCACCTGCTCCTACCGCCTCCTGCCACCCGACAGCGCCCGCCTGTTCCGGCTGCTGTCGCTGCATCCCGGATCCGACATCACGGCGAACGCGGCCGCTGCCCTCGCTGCGCTCCCGCCACGCCGGACTCGCGCGATCCTCGGCGAACTCGCGGGCGCCCACCTCCTCACCGAACCGATACCGGGCCGCTACGGCATGCACGACCTGCTGCGCGTGTTTGCCGCCGAGCTCACCGAGGACGAGGACACGCCTGCCGAACGGCACGCCGCGCAGTACCGGATGTTCGACCACTACCTGCATTCCGCCTACGCCGCCGATCAGTTGCTGAGTTCCAACCGGAACTTCCTGGAGCTTTCTCCGGCGCAACTCGACGCCCTTCCCGAGTCCTTCACCGACTACAGCCGTGCCAACGCCTGGTTCACAGCTGAGCGCGGCGTGCTGACAGCTGCCGTCACGCACGCCCTGAACACGGGTTTCCTCACCCACGCATGGCAACTGGCCTGTTCCATGGACAACTTTCTTTATGGGCAGGGACGGTGGCAGGACTCGGCAGCCGTCAAACGCACCGGTGTGGAGGCGGCGCGGCGGGAAGGGAACCTGCTCGGAGAGCTCACCACGCTACGCAAACTCGCCTCCGCGCTGGCTGACCTGGAGCAGTACGAAGCCTCCCGTGTGTACCTGGATCAGGCATTCCGGGCCGCCGAAGAACTCGGCGATCCGGCAGAGTGGGCCTTTACGCATGCGTCCATGGGCTGGCTTCTGGACCACCAGGGAAACTTCCGCGAGGCGCTGGACCACATCGGGGCAGCGATACGTCTTTTCCGGAGCGTCGGACTTCAGATCGCGGAGGGCGTTCAGCTCAGCGCCATGGCCTGGGTACATGTCGAGCTCGGAGAACACAGAGAGGCGATCGCCCGGTCCGAGGAGGCGATCCGCCTGCTGCGGACGCTCGGCAATCAGTACGGCGAGGCTCACGCCTGGTACGCCTGCGCGAGAGCGCATTACCACTTGAGCGAGTTCGAACCGGCGATCACCTGCTTCCGCCGAGCCCTCGAGATCTTTTCGCGGATCGGCCACTCGTACGACGAGGCAGGTGCCTGGGAACGGCTCGGCGACACCCACAACGCCGTCGGCGACCCGGACGCCGCCCGATCCGCCTGGGACCGCTCCGCAACCCTGTACGAACAAATCGAGCACCTGGACGCGGAACGGGTGAAAGCCAAGCTGAACGATTCAGCCGCCTACCTCTCGTAGGGCGCCGTCAGGCCGCCACCACCGAAACGACGTCCGTCACTGAAGCTGCCTTGGCGGACCAGGGGCGTGTCCACCAGAATCGCGCTGTCTGGAGACCGTTCGCGACGGACTGTGGATCGTCTACCGGGCGTACCTCGACGCCCACAGCCCTGCGGCCAAGGGATACGCCGATGACGTGCTGGACATCGTGGAGTGGGACCCGGTGAGACTGGAGCACTACCGGCACCGGTGACGGGCGGGGCATCCCCGTGATCGGAGTGAGTGATGTGACGGCGGCGGCGTCGTGATCGGCATCGCCGTGCGGAACCGAGGCAGGAGCAGCGTGCCCGACCCGATGAGACACCCGGTCGGCTTCGTCGACGGTGTCGGCGACGCGGTCACGCCGGATTCCGAGCGGGCCACCGGCCAGGAGGAGCCGGCGGTGACGTCGACGTCCGGCGCCTGTGCGTGGTCGGTGCCGACGTTCACCGGGTTGGTGGTCACCGGCGTCGTGGAGCCCGCGGCGGTCCTCGTCACCCCGCCCGACGAAACGGCGTCGATCAAGGTGGCCCGGAGCGGCGGCCGGGTCTCCGGTACGGGCCAGGCGTCGGTCCCGCAGGTGGGCCCGCTCAGGCCGGGCGACGGCGGTTGACCCCGGCGGCACCCTCGTCGGCACCGGCAGCCTGCGCTCCGGTCGCCGGCGTGAGCCGCTCGGCCGCGCCCTCCACCAGCTCCAGGTCGGCCTTGGTGTGGCCGATGGCCGCGTCCAGGAGGAGGGACACCAGCGGGTCGCCGGTGTGGGTGCGGCGCAGCCGGGTCAGCCCGGCGAGCTCCGAGAGGTAGGTCCGGCGCTGCGCCGCGACGAACGCGTCCAGCGTCTCGGCGCCGAGCGCGGAGGCACCGAACAGCTTGAGGAACAACTCGTCGCGGAACCCGCCCGTACGCACCCACGCACTGGTGGCCCAGTCCCGTACCTCCTCCTGCCCGGCCGTGGTGAGCCGGTAGAGGGTCTTGTCGGGCCGGTCCGGCTGGGCCACCTGGGACCGGGTGACGAAGCCGTCGCGGACCAGCCGGTCGAGGATCTGGTAGAGGTGGCCGATGTTGAGGCCGCCCCACTGCGGGCCGATGGCCTCCTCGAAGCGCCCCTTGAGCTCGTAACCGTGGCTTTCACCTTCGGTCAGCAGGGCGAGCACGGCGTGGTGCAGCGGCAATGTACACACCTCCTGGATTGTGACAATGTACCGCTGCATTGTCACAATGTAGGAGGAGCGGCAGTGAGTGTGAGGCTGAGGGGTGTGACCCGCCGGTATCCGGGGCTGGTGGCCCTGGACGGCGTCGATCTGGAGATCGGTGACAGCGAGGCGGTCGCGGTCACCGGCCCGTCGGGCTCGGGGAAGTCCACCGTGCTGCACCTGATCGGCGGCATGGACCGACCGGACGAGGGGACGATCGAAGTCGACGGCTCGGAGCTGACGGCACGCCGACTGGACGCTCACCGACGCCGGATCGGGTTCGTCTTCCAGCGCTTCCATCTGCTGCCCGCGCTCACGGTGCTGGACAACGTCCTCGCGCCCGTGCTGCCCCGCCGGGTGGACTTCGACCGACGGGCCCGCGCCATGGAACTCCTGGAGGCCGTCGGCCTCGCCGCCCGCGCCGACGCCCTGCCGTCCGAACTCTCCGGCGGACAGCAGCAACGGGTCGCGACAGCCAGGGCGTTGATCAACCGTCCGGGCCTGCTGCTCGCGGACGAGCCGACCGGCAACCTCGACAGCGCGACCGGCCGGGAGATCATCGACCTGTTGCTCTCCCTGCGTGAGCGCTACGGCATGACCCTGTTGCTCACCACCCATGACCCCGAGGTCGCCGTGAGCTGCGACCGGATCGTCCGGCTGCACGACGGCCGGATCGTCGCCGACGACCGACTCGCCCCCGACGACGACGTGTTCGACCGCCTCGGAGGGCTGCGCCCGTGATCGCCATGATCCTGTCCCAGCTGTGGCGCCGCCGCTCCCGCGCCCTGGCGCTCGCCTCGGGCATCCTGGTCGCCGCCACCAGCTTCACCCTGCTCACCTCGACGGTCACCACCAGCCAGGCCCGCACCACCGGCCTCGTCGAGGACAGCTCCCGCTCCGCCTACGACATCCTGGTCCGCCCGCCGGGTGTCGGCACGGACGTCGAGAAGGAACAGGGTCTGGTCGAGGCCAACTTCCTGTCCGGCGTCTTCGGCGGCATCACCCTCGGCCAGTACGAACGCATCAAGTCCCTCGCCGGCGTCGAGACCGCGGCACCGGTCGCCAACATCGGCTACCTCATGGTGCAGAGCACGGTCCCCGTCGATGTCTCCGCCTTCCGCGACAGCGACGCGCCCGCCCAACTCCTGCGTCTCACACCGACGTTGAAAGCGGGGCTGGGGAGCTACCCGATGGCCGACCAGTACGTCTACCTGACCCGCAACCCGATCGTCACGTACAAGAAGTGGAACAAGGCCGAGACCATCTGGCCCGACCTCCAGCACGAGATCGACGGCGACAAGAAGTACGCGGTGTGCTGGTTCTACAACGAGGACAAGAACGGGGACACGTTCGACAACCTGGGCGAGCGGCTGCCCCAGCCGCTGTTCGTGTGGAACCCCGTCCCCAAGACGGCTTTCACCCCCGACGCCCGCTCCCGGATGACCTGCGTACCGGGCGACGGCAAGGCCACGGCGCAGATCCCGGTCGCCTACCCGGTGCTTCTCTCGGCGATCGACCCGGTCGCCGAGGACCGGCTGGTGGGTCTGGGCGGCGCGGTCACCTCGGGCCGGATGCTCACCGAGAAGGACCGGCCCTTCTGGGGGCCAGACTCCTTCGACCTGAACCCGGTGGAGTCCCAACGACAGCACGACTGGCAGGTTCCCGTCATCCTCAGCAGCCGCGCCCTCACCGCCGGCACCCTCGATGCCACCGTGCAGCGACTCGACGTCGGCGACCCGGCCGCCCTCGGCGCACGGCTGAGCAGCCCACAGGCCCACGACTTCGTCAACGCCCTGAAGGGCCCGGACGTCGGCAGGGCCACCGCCGACCTCGGCACGGGCTTCCGCACGATAGCGAGCGCCGACGACTTCGAGGTCCCCCTGTACTGGACCACCGGTCCCGTCGACTATCAGGACACCGGGGACGGTCTCGTCGCACGGACCCGGCCCGCCCAGCCGAACGGCCTGTGGACCACCACCTACGAGAACGGCCTGACGCAGAACGTCCCCGAAGAGAACACCGGTACCCAGTTCCGCGAGGTCACTGCCCACGCCGCCACCGACTGCATGGCCTTCAAGACATGCATAGGCAAGGATGCCGGACGCGGTCCCACACCCATCCTGAACATCGTCGGCCGCTACGACACCGACAGACTGCGCGGCTTCTCCACCCTTTCCGAGGTCCCCCTGGAGACCTACCGGTTCCCGCAGGTCACCGGCGCCGACGCGGCCTCCCGGGCCGCCCTCGGTGACGAACCGCTGCGCCCCGACCGCAACCTCGGCGGCTACCTCAGCCCGCCCCCCACCCTGCTCACCACCCTCGACTCGCTCTCCGTCATCACCCACAGCCGCAGAAAACCCACCGCCCAGGAGAAGGCACCCGTCAGCGCCGTCCGCATCCGGGTGGCCGGTGTCACCGGCGTCGACCCCGCCTCCCGCGCCCGCGTCAACTCCGTCGCCGGACAGATCCGTACCGCCTATCCGAAGCTCCAGGTGGACGTCACCGTCGGCAGCTCGCCCGCACCGCAGACGGTGACCCTGCCGAGGGACGTCAAGGTCACCGAGTACTGGGTCGCCAAGGGCGTCGCCCTGCGGATCCTGCGGGCCGTGGACACCAAGAGCGCGGTGCTGTTCGGGCTGGTCCTGGTGGTCTGCGGACTCTTCCTCGCCCAGGCCGCGCTGGCCTCCGTACGCTCACGCCGCACCGAGATCGGCACCCTGCGCTGCGTCGGCTGGAGCGCGCCGGAGATCCTCCGGCTGATCCTCGGCGAACTCGCGGTGATCGGACTCGCCGCGGGCACCCTCGGCGCCCTCCTCGCCTACGGCCTGGGCGCCCTCATCGGCCTGCCCACCTCGGTGGCCAAGGCGGCCCTCGTCCTGCCCGTCTCCCTGCTGCTCGCGCTGACCGCGGGCGTGCTGCCCGCCTGGCGGGCGACCCGGGTGCAGCCGCTGGACGCGGTCACACCCCCGGTCACCGGAGTCCGCCGGGCGGTCGCCGTCCGCTCGGTCGTCGGCCTCGCGCTGCGCAACCTGCTGCGCGCCCCCGGCCGGACCGTGCTCGGCGCGGCCGGTCTGGCGCTCGGCGTGGCCGCGTTCACCGTGCTGCTCTCCCTCACCCTCGCCTTCCGCGGGGAGGTGGCCGGCTCGCTCCTCGGCAACGCCGTCGTCGCCCAGGCCCGTACCGCCGACTACGTCAGCGTGGCGCTGTCGCTGCTGCTCGGCGCGGCCGGCGCCGTGGACGTCCTGGTCCTCTCCCAGCGGGAGCGGGCCGCCGACCTCGCCGTGCTCGGCGCCACCGGCTGGTCGCGGCGCGAACTCGGCCGCCTCGCCCTGTACGAGGGCGCCGGCCTAGCCCTCCTGGGCGGCCTCACCGGAGCCGTCGCCGGACTGGCCACCGTCCTGATGATCGGTCAGGGGCTGTGGGAGGGACGGCTGCTGACCATGACCGGCGCGGCGCTCCTGGCGGCCCTGGCCGGTGTCGGCCTGGTCTGCGGTGTGCTCTCCATCCCGATCAGCGCCATGTCCCGCATCGCCCCGGCACAACTGCTGGCGAGGGAATGAGCCCCGGTCGACAGGGCTTGCGCCACACCCCGGGCCTTGCGCGGCAGCGGGCCGGGACACGTCCCTTCAGGGCACTTCCAGGCCAGAGGTGGTGCGCTCGAGGGCAACCGGCGTCGCTACGCGCGCCCTAGCGTGATGCCATCCCTGCCGCGAACGGCCGGACGACGGCTGCCGATGCGCCGATGCCGTCCGTGCAGCGCGGCCAGTCGCTTCGGACGAAGGAAACGAGACTTTGCCGTACATCACAGTGGGCCAGGAGAACTCCACCACCATCGACCTCTACTACGAGGACCACGGAACCGGGCAGCCGGTCGTCCTCATCCACGGCTTCCCGCTCGACGGCCACTCCTGGGAGCGGCAGAGCGCCGTGCTGCTCGAGGCCGGCTACCGCGTCATCACCTACGACCGCCGCGGCTTCGGACAGTCCAGCCAGCCCACCACCGGCTACGACTACGACACCTTCGCCGCCGACCTCAACACCGTGATGGAGACCCTCGACCTGACCGACGCCGTCCTGGTCGGCTTCTCGATGGGCACCGGCGAGGTCGCCCGGTACGTGTCCCGCCACGGCACCGCCCGGGTCGCCAAGGTCGCCTTCCTCGCGTCGCTGGAACCCTGCCTGCTCAAGAGCGACGACAACCCGGACGGAGTCGCCCCGAAGGAGTTCTTCGACGGCGTCGTCGCGGCCGTCAAGGCGGACCGCTACGCCTACTACACCGCCTTCTACCAGGACTTCTACAACCTGGACGAGAACCTGGGCACCCGGATCAGCGAGGAAGCCGTCCGCCGCAGCTGGGACGTCGCCGCGGGCGGCGGCTTCTTCGCCGCCGCTGCCGCGCCGTCGACCTGGTACACCGACTTCCGTGCCGACATCCCGGCTGTCGACGTGCCCGCCCTGATCCTGCACGGCACGGGCGACCGCATCCTGCCCGTCGAGGGAACGGCACGGCCCTTCCACAAGGCCCTGCCGTCCGCGGACTACGTCGAGATCGAGGGCGCCCCGCACGGACTGCTGTGGACCCACGCGGAGGAGGTCAACACCGCGCTCCTCGCCTTCCTGGCGAAGTGACCCCCTCGTTCCCCAGGCCCGCCCGCCGGGCCTGGGGAACGGATCGTCCGAGGGTGCGCGGACGCCTTGCCGCCGGTGACACGGTCGTACTGGCGGCGACGCGTACAAGTACAAGCACCCGGACGGCGGCGGCTTGCCGCGGTGGGCGAACGAGGTCAATGCGGCCGTGGGAAACAAGGCCATCAAGATCATGGTGGATCTGGGTGACCTGGATGAATCACCCACGAGATGGTGGCGTCGGTGGCGTTCCAGCGGCCGGGATGCTTCCGGCTGCGTGCTCCCGGTCACTCCGACATCGTGTCGTACCTGATCACGGGCATCATCAGCGTGCTCGCCGGCGTCCGTGCGCTCGGGCTCCGCCGCCGGCAGTTGAGTGCGGCCACCGCGCCGGCCCCCCAGCTGATCCTTCGCCCAGCCGTTCTCGCGGTTCTCGCCGGGATCGCCTTCGCGGGCTGAACCCTCAGGTCAGGAGGTATGCCCTCAGGATCGTCACCTCGTATCTGTTGCCGTCGGTGTCGGTCAGCGTGGAGGTGAAGGAGACCGAGCGGGCGTCTCGTGGGTGGATCAGGGTGAGGGTCCTCTTGCCGTGGGCGGTGGTCACCGGGGTGGTGGACCAGGTCTTGCCGGTGTCGTAGGAGACCTTCACCGTCAGGGATGTGAGGTGGGTGGCGGCCGGGCCCTGGAGGGAGAGGGGGATCGTGGTACGGCGGCCTGCGAGGGCCGTGCCGGTCGGGGTCAGCTTCGGGTGGAAGCGGACCGTGGAGAGGGGGAGGGGGGTGGAGTCGGTGGGGTGGGAGGTGAACGACCAGCTAGCCGTAAGGCGGCTCGTGGTCGTGGCCACGCCCGCCGGGCGGGTCAGGGTCGTTCGGATCGTGTAGCGGGCCGTGGTGGACGGGAGGTTCTCCACGGTCCGGCAGAGGTCGCCGTCGTCGTCGAGCAGGGCGCGGCCGTTCGCGGTGACCCTGGTGTGCCGTTCGGCCACGGAGGAGGCGGGGTGCCCCGCCCCGTCGGCGAGATCGGGGACGCACAGGTCGAGGGTGTCGCCGGCGCGCCGCGCGCCGTACCGGCCGCCGGTCAGCGGGCTGAAGACACCGACGTTGTACGTGTCCGCGTACGTCCGGCCCGCCCGGTACGACTTCGGGCCCTCCGCGCCGTAGAAGACGTCCTCACCGTCCCCGGACGGGCTGAGCTGGCCGAGGTCGGCCGTCCATTTGAAGCCCTTGGGCGTGGTGACGTAGATCTTCGCGGTCGTCGGCAGGGGGAAGGGGGCGCTCACCGTGCCCAGTGACAGGGTGGGGCCGCTCCACATGACGTTGACGATGCCCTTGCGGTGGGCGACGGACGAGCCGATGGTCCGCTTCAGCAGGGCCAGTTCGCTCGGTCGCGCGGTGTGCCGGTAGCCGGTGGGGAAGCGGTCGGGCAGGTCGTAGAGCAGGTGGTAGGTGGTGCTGCCCTGCTGCCACAGGCCGCCGAGCTGTGTGCCGAGCCTGTCGGGCGGGGCGGGCGGCCCCAGGGTCGCGGTGCGCAGGTTCTTGAACGATTCCAGGAACAGGGTGGTGTTGTGTGCCTCGCCTCCCGTGCCCTTGTCCCCGGTGCTCACCGCGAGGTTGAGCCAGCCGTCGGACGGCTTGGTGCCCCGTGGCGCGGTGATCGCGACCGGTTTCGCCCCGCGCGCGTCGAGGACGACCGTGGTGTTCGCGGTCAGCGAGAGCCTCGGCCGGACCAGCGCGGAGGTGCCCTTGGCGTCCGCCATCACCGTGTTCACGACGTAGTCGCCGCGCGGGACCCGCACCCGGTAGACGCCCTTGGAGATCTGCTCGGAGTCCCCCAGGCTCGTGGTCCAGTACGCGCCCGAGTACCCGAGGATCTCGGTCAGCGGCGCGCTCACGGGCCTGCCGCCGCGGTCGAGGAACTTCAGGGTGAGGTCGTACGTCTCCACCTCGCGTACGACGCCGAAGGCGGTCCGTACGGCGGTCGGGCCGGCCGTGCCGCCGGCGCCGTCCCGCGCGGTGGCGACCACCGTGCCCGAGTACGCGCCGTCCGCCGCGTCGACCCGGGTGTCCGCGGTGAGGTCGACGCTCGCGGTGCCGCCCGCCGGGACGGTGAGCCGTGAGGTGCTCAGCGTGAACATGGCCTCGGGCGCCGTCCTGCCGCCGGGGCCGGTCGCGCCGGCCGTCAGGTCCAGGGTGACGGGACCCTCGCCGTCATTGCGGTAGGTGACGCGCTCGGTCACCGGCCGGTCGTCGGTGTGCGGCCACAGCTGCTTGCCGAAGGACACGGAGGTCTGTTCGCTCACCACGGTCCGGCCCAGTGCCCGGGACACGTCGACCCGGCCCGTCCCCTGCTGGTAGCCGGTCGCGCCGGTGGTCGGGGTGGTGGACGCGGTGAGCGCCTGTTTGATCCGCGCGCCCGTCCAGTCGGGGTGCCGCTGGGCCAGGATCGCGGCCGCCCCGGCGACATGCGGTGTCGCCATCGACGTACCGGACAGGGAGACATAGCCGTCGGCCGCGGGATCGCCCATGGAGCCGTGCGCCGCCTTCGCCGAGACGATGTCCACGCCGGGCGCCGTGAGGTCCGGTTTCAGCGCGCCGTCGGCGGTCGGGCCGGTGCTGGAGAACTCGGCGACACGGTCCTCGCCGTCGACGGCCCCCACGGTGAGCGCCGACTCCGCGGACCCCGGGGAGCCGAGGGTCCCCGCGCCGGGGCCCTCGTTGCCGGCCGCGGCGACGGTGAGCATGCCGGTGCTCCCGGAGAGGGCGTTCACGGCCGCCTCGACCGGGTCCTCGCCCGGGGTGTCGGCCTGGCCGAGGCTGAGGTTGGCCACCCTGGCGCCCTGCGCGGCGGCCCACTCCAGGCCGGCGATGACGCTGGAGTCGCTGCCCTCGCCGTTGTCGTCCAGCACCTTGGCGTTGAGGAGCTCGGCACCGGGCGCGACGCCCTTGTACCGGCCGCCGGACCGAGCGCCCGAGCCCGCCAGCGTCGCCGCGACATGCGTGCCGTGGCCGGCCATGTCGTCGGTGCTGCCGGTGCCGCTGAAGTCCTTCGACGCCGTCACCGCCGAGGCGAGGTCCGGGTGCGTGGTGTCGATGCCGGTGTCCAGGACGGCGACCTTGACGCCCTCGCCGTCGTATCCGGCGGCCCAGGCGGCCGGCGCGCCGATCCGCCCGACGCCGTCACCGGCCTCCCCGCCGGCCGCGTCGTCAGTCTCCTCCGTCTCGTCCGCCCCGCCTTCGCCCGCCCGCGCCTTGAACCGGCCGTCCAGCCAGACCCGCGCGACCCCCTGCTCCGCCGTGAGGGCCCGCCAGGCGTCGTCGGCCCCGGCCTTGGGCACGGTGAGCGCGGCGCCGGCCACGCTGGGCAACTCCCGGCGTACGGTGGCGTCCGCGTCCGCGACCAGCGACTTCTGGGTGCTCCTGCGCTGCGCGGGCTTCCCCTCGTACGACACGATCAGTGGGAGCGTGCCGCGCCGGGTGTCGTCGTATCCGGCGCGTATCAGGCCGCTGACGTCGAACAGCCGTTTGTCCAGGACGCCTTGGCCGATCAGGGCGGCTGCGTCGGCGGGGACGACGTACTGGTCGCCGCCGACCCCGCGCACGGACACCGGGACGTGCTCACGGCCCGCCGCCTGCCGTACCCCCGTCACCCGGCCCCGAGCGTCCAGCCGGACCCGGTCACCGGTGAGGAGGGTGACGTACCGGTCGGCCGGGGAGGCGGAGCCCGTGGCCCGCGCGCCGAGGCCGGAGCCGGGCCCCGCGACCGCGGCCGTGTCGACTGTCCGCACGCCGAGGCCGGAGCCCGTGGCCGCCACCGAGACGCCCGTCATCAGGCCCGCCACCAGCAGCGCGGCCAGCGAGGCGCCCGTCGTTCTGTCGCGCATTCAGCTCGCCTGTCCGGGGACCCGCTTGGCGGCGTCGACGAACGCGCGCTCCGTGATCGCGCTGGTGTGCCTGACGGTACCGACCTCGAACGGGCTGTCCGCCATCTTCTTGACCACCACATCACGGCTGCCGAGGAATTCCAGGGTCTTCTTGTCGAAGATCCACTCGGTGCGCTGACCGTCGGCGTCGTTCTCCCGGGCGATCGCGATCCCGTGCCGGCCCGTGGCGTCGACCGCGTCGTTCACCGCGACGACGCCGGGGATCTTGGCGGCGGCCTTGTAGAGGGCGGCGCTGACCTCGGCGGGCGGGAAACTCTCGGTCAGCAGATCGCCGATCGCGACGAAGGCGGCCTGGTCACGCGGGACTTCGGGGTCCCGTACGGCGTCCGAGTCCCGGTAGATCTGCCGCAGCAGCGCGTCGGGGTCGGTCGGCAGCTCGACCAGGGCGTTGTAGGCCCCGGTCTTCGAGACGTCGCTCGCCAGGGTCATGCCCTCGTCGCTCGTCGCGCCCGCTTCGATCAGCCAGCCGTCCTTGCCGTCGAGGTCCTCCCAGACCTGACGGGTGTGCAGCTCGTCGCTGACCACCTTGGCCCCGCCGTCGTCCTTGACGTAGGTGTCGGCCACCTTCGAGGCGATGTAGACGTACTGGCCCTTGCGCGGCGTGGGCGCGGAGGTGTCGGCGGCGGCCAGGGAGATGCGGCCGAGGAGCTGGGGGGCGCCCTTGGCGTCGGCGACGCCGACCTGCGTGGTCAGCGCGGGGCCGGTGGCCAGGGCGGTCTTGCCGCCCTGCGCCCCACCGCCGGTGAGGGCGAGGCCGCCCACGACCGCGCCGGCCAGGGCGAAGGCCGCGGCGGGCAGCAGGACCGCACGGCGCAGGAACGGGTTGGGCCGCTTCGGGGGCGCGACGGGGGCGGTGCGGGGGGTGCGGAGGTCTTCGTGGATCCGGGCCATCATCTGCTCCTTGTGGAACTGGTGGCGGCCCGCCGGCAGATCCCGCTCGGCGGAGGGCAGCAGACTCTGCGTCTCCGTCCACTCAGCCGGGTGGGGCTGGTGGGAGGGGCTGGCGTTCATCGGTTTCCTTCCTGTGCGGACCGGACCGCGTATCCGCGATCACCTGTTATCTGCCGGTTCGTGGGGGTGGGTTCCCGTTTTTTTCTCACCAGTTCCGCGTCGGCGAGTTTGCGCAGCTTGCCGCGGGCGCGGGACAGGCGGGAGCGGACGGTGCCGACGGGGATGCCCAGGGCACGGGCGGCCTCGGCGTACTCCATCCCCTCGCACAGGCACAGCGTCAGGACCTCGCGCTCGGGGCGCTTGAGCAGGCTGAGGGCGGCCAGCGTGGCGTTGATCCGGCGCCGGTCGTCCACGCGTCCGGCGGTCTCCTCGGCGTGGTCCTCGACCTGCTCCTCCGCGGCGTGCGCGGCGGCCGCGGCGCTTGCCGCGGTGCGGTAGCGGCGGTTGCTGCGGTAGTGGGAGCGGGCGACGTTGGTCGCGATGCCCAGCAACCACGGCCGCAGTGAGTCCCCTTCGGCCTCGACGGAGGCACGGCGCCGCCACGCCTCCATGAACGTGGTCGACATGACGTCCTCGGCCGCGGACCAGTCGGCGGTCAGCCGGAAGGCGTGGTTGTACACCGCGCGGGCACACTCGTCGAAGAGTTCCGCGAAGGCGTCCGGATCTCCGGCTCGCACCCGGGTTCGCATATCTGTGGTCACGTCTTGAACTGGCGGTCGGCGCGGGCGAGTTCCGGTGAGCTACGTCACAGTCGTCGCACAGGTCGTCCAGGTCGCGTACGTCGTACAGGCGGCCGGCGCGCGGTCCAGGTCCTGCGGGCGGGCCCGCCGGAAGGTGCCGCGCCCGTACACGGCGGCGGTGCTGAGGTGGACGACCCGGGCGACGCCGGTCCGGCGGGCCTCGGCCACGAGCGCGGCCGTGCCACGGGCGTTGACCGCCACGCACAGCTGGTCCGGGCCGCCGATCCACGAGGCGCAGTGCAGCAGGGCGTCGGCGCCGTCGCACAGTCCGCGCAGCGAGGCGGGGTCGGTCAGATCGGCGCGGACGACCGTCGTGCCCGGCGCGCTCGCGGGCACCTCGCTGCGATGGGCCGTCAGCCGCAGGGTGAGACCCCGGCGTTCGGCCTCCCGGACGACGTACCGGCCGATGAATCCACCGGCTCCGGTGATCACCACGGTGGGCACGGTCCGGCTCCTCCCTGGGCCCGGGGGAGAGCCGGGGCACGGTGGCGACGAAGAGGGTCCCGCCGCGCTGCCTGCAGCGTACGGGCGCGGTCACGCGGGTGTTGCCGTTCGGTTGGCGGGGATGGACGGCGGGGGCGCTTGGGCGTTGCCGTCCGGTCGGCGGGGATGGACGGCCGGGGGACTCGGGCGTCGCCCTCCGGTCGGCCGGGATTGACGGCGGGGGTGCTTGGGCTTTGCCGTCCGGTCGGCGGGGATGGACGGCGGGGGGACTCGGGCCTCGCCCTCCGGTTGGCGGGGATGGACGGCGGGGGCGCTTGGGCTTTGCCGTCCGGTTGGCGGGGATGGACGGCGGGGCCGCTTGGGCGTCGCCCTCCGGTCGGCGGGGATGGACGGCCGGGGCGATTGGGAGTCGCCGTTCGGTCGGCCGGGATCGACGGGCCAGGCCGCTCGGGCGTCGTCGTCCCGTCGGCCGGGATTGGTCATGAGGTGGCAGGGGGTGGCGAGTTCGGTGTACCGGTCGGCGGCGCTGTCGGGTCCGACGGGCAGGTCGCACCCGGCTGTGACGGACCGCCAGGGCGCCTTCTCCGGTCACCCGTCCATCCGCGGATCCCGTGGCGTGAACCTCACCGGTAGTTCCGCCATGCCCCGCAGGATCCCCTCCCGGCGGGTCAGGTCCAGGTCGGGGTCGGCCAGGTGCAGGTCGGGGAAGCGGCGCAGCAGGGTGCCGAGGGCGACGGTGGCCTCGGCGCGGGCCAGCGGGGCGCCCAGGCAGAAGTGGACGCCGTGGCCGAAGGCGAGCTGCTGGGGGATCTCGCGGCGGGCCACGTCCAGGATGTCCGGGCGGTCGTAGCGGGCCGGGTCGCGGTTGGCGGCCGCCAGACCGATGATGATCATCTCGCCCGGCGGGATGGTGACGTCCGCGATCTGGAAGTCCTCGACGGTGAAGCGGGCCACGCCCCGGCTCACTGGGCCCTCGTAGCGCAGGAGTTCCTCGATCGCCCCGGGCAGCAGGGACGGGTCGGCGCACAGGGCGGCCCACTGGTCGGGGTGGCGGAGCAGGGCGTGGACGCCGTTGGCGATCAGACTGGCCGTCGTCTCGTGGCCGGCGAGGGTCAACAGGATGGCCATCGCGAGGAGTTCGCGGTCCGAGATGCGCTCCTCGGCCTGCGCGGCACACAGCGCGCTGAGCAGGTCGTCGCGGGGCTCCGCCTTGCGCGCGGCGAGCAACGGCTCGTAGAACTCGGTCAGTTCGGCCCGGGCGCGGGCGCCCTTGGCGAGGCGCTCGGGTGTGTTGGGCGGCATGATGAGGCCGACGGCGAGTTTGGCGAAATCCGGTTGGTTCTCGGTGGGGATGCCGATGAGCTCGCCGAGGACGGCCATCGGCAGCGGAAGGGCGAACTCCGCCACCAGGTCGGCGGTGCCGCGCGAGGCGATCCGGTCGAGGAAGGCGTCGGTGTGCGCCTGGATGCGGGGTGCCATCGCCTCCACGCGGCGGGCGGTGAACGCCCTGGACACGAGGTTGCGCAGCCGCGTGTGATCGGCGCCGTCGGCCACCAGCATGCTGGCCATCAGCACATTGGTGCGCTCCTGGTGGGCCATCTCCTCCGCGAGCCCGGTGACCCGGACGGGGCTGCTGCTCAGCCGGGGGTCGGTGAGCGCGGACACCGCCTCGTCGTAACCGGTGACCATCCAGACCTCAAGAGCCGGATTCAGCCGCACGCGCTGAACGACCCCGTGTTCCCGAATTCGCTCGAAGAGCGGGTACGGATTCGGCTGCTGAGCCACGTTGACCGGCATGTCGTGGACGATTGTCTGGCCTTGCTCGGACATCCCCAACTCCCCGAATCGGTGAAATCTCTGAGGCGAACAGTCATACCAGTTACGCGAGTTGCGTGGTACGGTCACCGAAGATCAGTACAGGAGATACCTCGGTGAGACGCCTCGCCCACCGGCGATTCAGCGCCTCGCACAGCACGACTCGGAAGCATTTGAAGGCCTCCACCACGAGGCCGACGCTGCGGGGGGAGTCGCTTTCGTGGATCCGACCGATCCGATCCTGCAATTGGCACGTCCGTCGATCTTGCGGAATCCGTATTCCGCTTACGCCCGGCTCCGGGAAAACACCCCGGTCTTCCGGCATGAATTACTGGACTCCTGGGTATTCACGCGCCACGCCGACTGTCTCGCCGTTCTCACCGACAGCGCGCGTTTCGCCTCCGACTGGCGGCGCGCGGGCGAGGACATCCCCGCCCCGCTGCTGAGCGTCCAGACGCTCGACCCGCCCGAGCACACCGCCGTCCGCCGTCTGCTCCTCGACGGCTTCCGCGCCCAGGACCGCCGGGCGCTGCACGAGCGGATGGACTTCGAGGCACGGGATCTGCTCGCCGTCCTGGCCCGGCGGCCGTCCTTCGACTTCGTCGGCGAACTGGCCGAACCGCTCGCGCTCCGGTTCATCACCGCCTTCCTCGGCGTACCCGTCCCCGACCTCGCCTGGTTCGTGCCGATGTCGCGCACGATCGTCGACGGCATGGACGCCGGGCTGTGGCCGCAGAAACACGAGCCCGCCGTCGCCGCGCGGGCCGAGCTCGCCGCGTACGCCGGCGGCTGGCTGGCCGACCCGCCCAAGGACGGGCTCCTCGCGTACGTCGCCGAGCACGCGGCCGACAGCGGGGTGGATCCGGCCGTGCTGCGCAACAGCCTGCGCGCCGTCCTGCACGCCGGCTACGAGTCGGCGTCCCGGCTGCTCGGCAACGCGGCCGCCGCCCTGCTGACCACCCCCGGCGCCCTGGCCGCCTTCCGCGGCGCGCCCGTGGCCACCGCCGTCGACGAGTTGATCCGGTACGACGCACCGGTCCAGGCCGACGCCCGGGTCTGCGTCGCCGACACCGACCTCGGGGGCGTCACCGTCCGGGCGGGCGAGGCGGTCACGCTGTTCCTCGGGGCGGCCAACCACGACCCGCTCCGCTTCGCCCACCCCACCGAGCTGCGGCTGGACCGCGCGCCGAACCCGCATCTGGGGTTCGGGCGCGGGGCCCACGCCTGTCTGGGCGCGTCCCTGGCTATCCGGCTGGCCGGATCGCTGTTCACGGCCCTGGCCGGGGACCACCCCGAGGCGCGGGCGGTCGCGGAACCAGCCCACCGGCGCAATCTGACCCTGCGCGGCCTCGACCGGTTCGAGGTCACGCTGCGGGGGCGGGCTGCGGCCACGACAGCGGGGGAGGAGGAATCGACATGAAGTACTGGCACTGACACAGCAGGAGCGCGGCCCCCGTTCGTCGGAACGGGAGCCGCGCTCCACTCATGTCGCACCGGGCCCGGGGTCAGCCCAGTTGCCTGACCGTGTCCCAGCCGCTGGACCGCAGCGTGCTCGACGTGCCGAGGCTGGTGGCACCGCCCTTGTAGAGCAGCAGGGCGCCGGCCGCGTTGGTCGTCCAGATGTCCGGGAGGCCGTCGCCGGTGACGTCCGGGGTGCCGTAGATCAGCGGGTACGCGGTGTACGTGAAGCTGGTCGCGGCGTAGGTGTCGTCGCCGTCCAGGCTCCAGCCGGACTGGCCGAGGCTCTTCAGGACCGTGCCCACCCCGTCGCTGTCGAGGATGCCCTTGCGCAGGACGAGGGTGCCGGCCGCCGTGCGGTACGTCATGTCGGCCGCGCCGTCGCCGTTGTAGTCGGCGATCGCCACGAAGTCACGGGCCTTGTCCGCCCACGAGGTCGTGGTCATCTGCACGGCCTCGCTGAACGTGCCGCCGCTGTAGCCGGTGAACACCCACAGCTCGGCCCCGTCGACGCCGCCCGCCACGAACAGCTCGGGCTGCCCGTCGCCGGTGATGTCGCCCGCCGACTTGATCTCCGAGAAGGTGGCGGGGTCCGGCGCGTTGGCGGGCAGGCGGATCTCGACGCGCTTGCTGACGTCGATCGCGCCGTAGCCGTCGCCGGGGTAGAGGAACAGCCGGCCCTCGGGGGTCCGCACCACCCAGTCGGTGACGCCGTCGCCGGGCGCGAAGTCGCCGTTGTGGGTGACCAGGGAGTAGGTGCTGGTGCCGTCCCAGATGTGCGGGGCGGTGCCGCCGTCCTTGATCAGGGTGCCCTTGTCGTGGGTGCCGAAGGCGCTGGACACCCAGGTGCCGTCCTGCGACACCGAGTCGATCCAGAGGTTTCCGGCGGCGGTGACATGGGCGAAGTCGGCGTCGCCGTCCCCGTTCAGGTCGCCGGGGCCGTCGGCGGTCGAGCGCGGCTGGACGTAGAAGAAGTACTTGCGGGCGTTGGGCGAGATGTTGCCCGCCGAGTCCACCGACTTCACGTACAGGGTGTTGGGGCCGGCGGCCGGTGGCTTGATGCCGGTGATGGTGGCCGTCTTGACGGCCGTGGTGCAGGACTTGGTGAGACCGCCCGAGGTGCCCTGGGCGCCGCCCGAGCAGGCGTAGCCCGCGTAGCTGGTGGAGTTGATGGACCAGACGAACTTCACGATGTCGGTCTCGGAGGTCGAGCCGACCGCGAAGGTGAAGCTGCCGGTGTTGCCGAAGGGCTTGGCGGACCACACGTCGGGTTCGCTGTCGCCGTCGTCGTCACCCGGGAAGTCGGTCGAGACGACCGGGGCGGGGGAGTCGGGCAGATCGGTGTCGTAGGTGAACCGGCACACGCCGTCGCCGCCGGTGGGCGCCCAGCCGCTGCTGGCCTTGGCGTCCCAGGCGCGTACCCGCCAGGAGTAGGTGACCCCGGTGGTCAGGTACGACCTGATGGAGATCCCGCCGACCTCGCCGTCGTCCACGGCCTTGGTGAAGGTCTTCGTCGTGGTGTCGGCCTTGCCCGTCTGCCAGAGCTGGAACTCCAGCTTGGCCAGGTCGCTGTCCGGGTCGGTGGCCTTGCCGCTGATGGTGATGGTGTCCGCCTTGCCGACCTTGATGTACGGCGAGGTGGAGGTGTCGCAGGAGCCGGGGCTCATGGTGACGGAGGTCGGCGTGTTCGGCTTCCGGTTGTACGTGATGGACAGCGAGGGGGAGCCGTCGCCCTCGGCCTTGAACTTCTTCCAGGAGTACGTGTCCGTCTCCAGGCTGCTGGACGAACTCGTCGGCGCGGAGGACGAGGTCGAGGCCACCAGGCCCAGGTTGAAGCTGGTCACGCCGTCGTCGGCGGCGTCCTGGGCCAGCGAGGTGACGGTGAAGTTGACGTACGCGTCCGGGCAGGCGCTGTTGGACTTCCAGCCGTAGGCGAAGGACTTCGAGGTGATCTTCCGCTTCCAGGACGGCTGGCGGTTCCAGGAGGTCTTGGAAGTGAAGTCACCCGTGCCCCACAGCTGCACCGTGCGCTTGCTGCACGACCAGGAGTGGGTCTCCAGGACCTTCAGGGTGGCGCTGGAGACGTCCGCGCCCTTGATGGAGTTCTTCAGCTTCATCCGGAAGAACGAGCGGGCCGTGCCCCAGGTCTCCCGCTCGAAGCCGACGCGGGCTTCCTTCGTGTCCTCGTTGTAGTTCGCGCCGTCGTAGAAGCTGGAACTCGGGTACCGCTTGTAGACGGTCGTCCAGTTGGCGCGGATGCCCGTGGTGGAGGGGTCGAGGAAGAGCGGGTAGGTCAGGCCGTCGGTGTCCGCGAGGTAGTTCCCGGGCGGGGTGATGGTCAGCACGTCGTCGCCGAACGAGGCGGCGGCGGTGGTGGCGTGGGCGCCCTCGCCCGGGCCGTTCACGGCGGGCAGGGCGAGGGTGCCGGAGGCGGCGGCCGGCACGCCGTCGTAGGCGACGGGGTCGGCGTTGCTCTTGGAGGCGTCCGGGTTCTCGTTCGGGACCTCGTCGGCCGGCACGTCGTCCGGGTTCTCGCGCGCCGGTGCCTCCTCGACGACCTCGGGGTCCTCGTTGGTGCCGGCCGCGGCCTCGGCCTGTACGTCGCTCGCCTCGTCCTCGGTGGCGTGCGTCCCGGCCGAGTCCCACAGGAACGGTGTGGGGGAGACGGCGATCTCGTTGCCGGAGCTGTCCTTCGCCATCAGCACATCGGTGCCGGGGTCGAGCGTGAAGGAGAGACTGGAGGAGGTGACCCGGTAGCGGGGCGGGTCGGCGGCGAGCCGCTCCGCGGCCTCCGGGGTGTGCACGACCAGGACGTGGGTGAAGCCGGTGTCCCGGGCGGACAGCATCAGGTCCACGCCGGGCAGGACGCCCTCGTACAGCGCCCGGTTGTCCTCGACGACCGGCTCGGGCAGTTCGCCCGGCCACTCGAACCGGATCTCGTGGCCCTCGGCGGTCATCGTCAGCAGCGGGTTCCAGGAGCTGGAGTCGGCCACCGGGCGGATTCCGCTTCCGGTGCGGAACACCGCCGACTGCACGGCTTCACCAGAGGTATGGGCCGCCGCCTTGCGGGCCGAACTCCCTCCGCTTCCGCCGGCCGAGAAAGTCACCGGATAGGGGCTGTTGACGGTCTGCCAGCCTTTTCCGCTCCTGCGCAGAGCGGTGTCGACCGGCGCCCATTTCCCCTGGGCGTTCTTCGCCCGAAGAGGCGCCACGGAGACCGTGTAGGTGAACGTTCCGTCAGGATTGGCGTAAGTGGTCGAGAATTCATCGGCCAATGAGGCGACTTCGACCTTCTTGCCGCTCGAGCGCGCCCGGCGCTGGGCCTCGTCCTCGTCGACCGGCTGCGCGGCCCGCTTGGACGTGGCGTCGGTGACGGTATCGCCGTCGTCCCGCAGTGCGAGCAGCGCGCCGCCGCCGGCCAGCACGGCCAGCGCCACGGCCGCGGCCACGGCACGGCGAACGCGCCTTCTACCAGGGGGACTTGGTTCCATGGCGGGGTCGAGGTCGCTCAAGGGGCCCTTCTCCACAACAGGCTGGACCGCGGTGCGGCGGGCGCCGCCGCGGCATGGCTCTTCCGGTGTGCCCTCAAGGCCTGGTGACAGGCCGTGGCGAGCGCGCGACGCGCCGGATTGGGCGGTTGGAGTATGAACAGCTCTTCCCGGCCAGATCAACACCCTTTGATCGACATGGTGTTGGCAACAGCCGCGCAAAGACGCCTGGAGCGTTTCTTTGCCGTTCTTTGTCTGATTTTGATCAGTGAGATAGCTAACACAGATTCAGGGAACCTTGACGCGGATCTTCACGATGTCTTTATTTTCGTGCTCGGTCCGTAAGTCATTGCTCACCAACTGCCATCAGTACGAGCACTTCTGATGGGTTGTGACGGGGGAAGGGTCAACTTGGCCGTGCACACGGTGCTGTCCTGGTGCGGCAGGGGTTCGCTGGCGAGATCGCCACGTGAACGCCTGGTCCGTCGCAGAACACGGGTCGGCGTCATCGCCGGGCTGGTTCTCGCCCTCAACGTCACCCTGCTGCCCAGCGCCCTGGCGTTCGGGCCCAGCGATCCTCGTACGACCGTCGAGCTCGAAGACCTGCAGGAGACGGACGCCGTCCCGGTCGACGAGACGCTGACCGACAACCTCGAGGAGCTCTCCGGCTCCGCCACGACCGATCCGCAGCGGGCGTACGCGCCGGCCGCGGTGGCCGAGGTGCCCGAGGCCTCCGGCACCAAGGCCGTCGACAACGTGACGGCGGGGGGCACGACCGAGGTCGCGAAGTCGGCCGACGGGACGATGTCCATCGGCGTCGGCGCCCCGGACGGCGCCACCCCCGCGCAGGCCGACGCCCTCGAAGGCCAGTGGAGTGTCGCCGCCGCGCCCGAGGCGGACGCCGTCGCGAACGGCGCCCAGGGTTTCCTGCTCGCGGTCGACGCCCCCGACACCGCGACCGGTGACGCGGTCGTCTCCATCGACGCCACCAAGCTCGCCGAGACCTACAGCGCGCAGTGGCTGGACCGGCTCTCCTTCACGCTGATGCCGGCCTGCTACGCGACGACGCCGGACCTGGAGGAGTGCTCCACCGGCGTCCCGGTGACCACCGAGGTCGAGCGCACCGGCGACACCGTCGAGGTGCCGCTGGAGGCCGGTGACTCCTCGGGCTCCGAGGCGGACACCGGTGAGGACGGCGCCGCCGACGAGGTCACGGGATCCACCGACTCCACCGCCGACGTGCCCGAGACCCTGGTCAACGTCACCCTGGACACCGCCGACCTCGCGTCGGTCGCCGCCGCGCAGTCCACCGCGAACACCGCGGTGAGCAGGGACGCGGGCAGTGTCGACTCCGCCGTGTGGCACGCGGACGCGGCCGGCGCCGTCCGGCAGATCGCCGACTCCTCCGGCGGCGGTCTCCTCGTCGGCAGCTCCTACGGCGCGGGCGCGGGCGGCGACTTCTCCGCCAGCCCGATCGTCTCGGCGGGGTCCTGGACGGCGGGGGGTTCCTCCGGCGCGTTCAGCTACTCGTACACGATGGCGGCCCCGCAGGTCCCGGCCGGTCCGGCGCCCAACGTCACCCTCAGCTACAACTCGCAGACCTCGGACGGCCGTACGTCCTCCACCAACAACCAGGTCTCCTGGGTGGGCGAGGGCTGGGACTACAACCCCGGCTCGATCACCCGCACCTTCGTGGGCTGCGCCGCCGACACGGCCGATGCCAACAACGCCAAGCACTTCACCGGCGACCAGTGCTGGGGTTCGTACAACGCGGTCCTCTCCCTCAACGGGACCACCACCGAGCTGGTGCGCGACGACACCACCAAGCAGTGGAAGGGCGCGCGCGGCGAGAACATGCGCGTGGAGCTGCTCGACGCGGCCGACTACAAGGCCCTCACCGGTATCGACGGCTCGGGCAACGGTGACAACAACGGTGAGTTCTGGCGGATCACCACCGACGACGGCACCCAGTACTACTTCGGCCTGAACCGGCTGCCCGGCTGGACCTCGGGCAAGCCCGAGACCAAGTCCGTGCTGAACGTCCCGGTCGCCGGCAACCACTCCGAGGACCCCTGCTACGCGGCGAAGTTCGCGGACTCCTTCTGCGACCAGGGCTGGCGCTTCCAGCTCGACTACGTCGTGGACACCACCGGCAACGCCATGTCGCTGTGGTGGGAGAAGGAGAAGAACGCCTACGCGCGCAACATGAAGGAGAAGCCTGCGGTCTCCTACGACCGTGGCGGCTACCTCTCCCACATCGACTACGGCCAGCGCGCCACCACGCTCTTCTCCGACGAGCCGCTCGGCCGGGTGAAGTTCAACGCCCGCGAGCGCTGCTTCGAAGACCCCGCCCTGAACGTGGCGTGCTCGAACACCAACTTCGACTCCAAGCAGTCCGACCAGACCCGGCCCTGGTTCGACACCCCCGCCGACCTCGCCTGCGCGAGTGGTGGCAAGTGCACGACGTACGCCCCGACCTTCTGGTCCCGCAAGCGCCTCGCCTCCGTCGACGCCTGCACCCAGCGCGAGCAGGGCGTGACGCTGACCGAGTACACCTCGGACGCCGACGGCAACGAGACCGGCCAGCGCAACGCCTGCGGCCTGGAGGGCGACTCGGCGACCACGACCTCGCTGTCGAAGGTCGACTCCTGGGGCCTGAAGCAGTCCTTCCCGTGGAACCTGACCGGTGAGTACACCGCGCTCTGGCTGGAGTCCATCTCCCGCACCGGCTACGCCGTGGACGGTTCCACCGACCGCCTGAACCCGGTCTCCTTCGGTCACAACGAGAACCCGCTGCCCAACCGCGTCAAGAACGGCTCCTCCGACACCAACCCGCTGTTCGCGCGGCTGCGCATCCAGGACGTCGTCTCCGAGTACGGCGGCCGCACCCACGTCGACTACAAGGCGCCCGAGGGCAAGTGCCTCACCGGCGCCGACCGTCCGACGATCGACCGGAACCACTCCCTCTGCTACCCGGCGTACTGGCATGCCGACGGTGAGCTGGAGGACAAGCGGATCTCCTGGTTCCACAAGTACCTCGTCGACAAGATCACCGAGTTCCCGCGTCTCGCCGACGCGCAGGACATCGTGACGACGTACAAGTACGAGACCGACGGCGACGCCGTGGACGGCGCGCTGTGGGCCAAGAGCCAGTCGGAGTTCTCCCGCCCCAAGAAGCGCACCTGGGACGACTTCCGCGGCTACCCGGTCGTCACCACGACCACCGGCACCACGGACGCCGTCGGCGGCAGCGTCGCCTCCAAGTCCGTCACCCGCTACTTCCGCGGCATGAGTGACGACGTGCTCTCCGACGACACCCCGGAGAAGGCGTCCGACGACGTCAAGCGCTCCGTCGGGATGACCGACGTCACCGGCGTGTCACTCGGCGAGGACCGCAAGGCGTACGCGGGCATGGTCGCCGAGTCGCTGACCTACCCGGACACGTCCGCCGACACCACCACCGGCTGGACCGCCCGCACGGTCAACTACCCCGACACCCCGGTCCGGCTGGCCACCCGCAACCGCACCGACGGCCCGGACGTGATCTCCGAGCGGGTCACGCTCGGCAAGACGTCGACCATCTCCAAGGCCTCGGGCAAGGCAGCGGACGGGCTGACGCTGCACACGATAACCACCGAGACCGAGTACGACTCCACGTACGGTCTGCCGACGAAGGTCCGTGAGTACGGCGACACGGCCGTCTCCGGTGACGAGTCGTGCACCATGACCTCGTACGTCGACAACACCTCGGGCACCAACTACCTGATCGGCCTGGTCGCCCGTACCGTCACGACCACCGGCACCAGCACCTGCTCGACGGACCTTTCCAGCTCGACGGGGTCCACGATGGTCAGCGCCTCGCGCATGTTCTACGACGGCGCGACCTCGTCCACCGCCACGCCCACCAAGGGTCTGGTGACCAGGACGGAGGCGCCGACCGGCGCCGGCACCGGCTGGGAGACCACGAACCCCGAGTCGCGGACGGAGTACGACTCCACCGGCCGGGTCACGAAGGTCACCGACCCCACGGGTGTGTACAACACCACGACCTACACGCCGTCGAGCGGGCAGGTCTACAAGATCCAGACGGTCACCGGCAACAAGGTCGTCGACGGCGCCGTCGTGGCCGGCTTCACCGACACCACCGTCCTGGAGCCCGGCCGCGGCACCACCATCACGGCGACCGACGTCAACAACCGTGCCACGTCGTACGCGTACGACCCGCTCGGCCGCGCGGTCGCCGCCTGGGACGCCACCCAGACCGCGACCGACGACCCGACGGTCAAGTACACGTACAACATCGACCTGAAGAAGCCGGTGTCGGTGGTGACGGAGTCCCTCTCCGACAACCCGAGCACCGCGGCGGGCGACGGAAAGTACGAGTCCTCCACCACGATCTACGACGGCCTGGGCCGCGAGCGGCAGACGCAGACCCCGGGGGTCGGCGGCGGCCGGCTGATCACCGACACGCTCCACAACAGCGCCGGCCAGGTCCGCTACACCCGCAACGCCTACTACATGGAGGGTGACCCGGGCACCGAGCTGGTCGTCCCCGCCTCCGAGTCGCTGGTCCCCAACGCGACCTCGTACACGTACGACGGTCTCGGCCGCGTACTGACGGTCACGCCGGTGCACAGCTCCTACCCGCAGACGGGTGAGTCGTTCACCAACGCCGGCAAGACGGTGACCACCACCGACCGCCGCACCCGCTACGAGTACGCCCTCGACTACACGGTCGTCCGCCAGCCGAAGGGCACGCCCGCGTCCCGGGTGTGGACCGACGCGCTGGGCCGCACCACCCGCCAGGACACGTTCAGCGACACCGCGCTGACCGAGGCCGGCGCCATCAGCACGAGCTACGAGTACGACCTCCGCGGCGACATGGTGACCAGCACCGACGACGTCGGCAACACGCGGACCTGGAAGTACGACGCGCTGGGCCGGGTCACCGACACGACCGACCCGGACGCGGGCGCGACGCACACCGACTACGACGCCTACGGCCGGGTGGACAAGGCGACCGACGCCGGTGGCCAGACCGTCTCGTACGCGTACGAGCGACTGAGCCGCGTCGAGCAGGTCAAGGTCACCCCGAAGGGCTCCACGACCTCGACCCTCGCGCAGACCTACGCCTACGACGGCGCGACCGGCGGCAAGGGCCAGCTCACCTCGGCGACCCGCTACACCGACGGCAAGGCGTACACCACCACCATCGGCGGCTACACGGCCGACTACCAGCCCACGGGCATGACCACGGCCCTGCCGCCGGGTTCCACCGCGGGCCTGACCGCCGACGGCTTCGCCACCCAATACACCTACTCGTACAAGTACAACGACGACGGCCAGGTGGAGACCTACACGGCTCCGGCGGCCGGCGGTCTCGACGCCGAGGACGTGGTCACCCGCTACAACGAGGCGGGTCTGCCGACCTCCGTCTCCGGCAAGGACTGGTACACGTCCGAGGCCTCCTACTCGCCGTACGGCCAGGTGCTCCGCTCCACCATCGGCGAGCAGGGCCACCGGCTGTGGCAGGAGAACACCTTCAACGAGTCCACCGGTGAGCTGCTGACCAGCAGGCTCATCCGGGAGGCCGCGACTCCCGACACGGCCGTCGTGCCCGGCAGCGAGGTCAGCAAGCGCTCCTACGGCTACGACCCGTCGGGCAACGTCCTCTCGGTCGCGGACCGCATGGGCACCACGACCGACCAGCAGTGCTTCAAGTACGACGTGCTGGGCCAGCTGAAGGAGGCCTGGACGACACCGGGCGGCGGCGCCTGCGTGGCCTCCGGCAAGACGACCGCCGAGCCGGTCTACTCCGACAACACGGTCAACGTCTCCTCCAACAACTCCGGTTACTGGCAGTCGTACGACTACGACGTCCTCGGCAACCGCACCAAGAAGACGGCGTACAAGGCCGACCCGACCTTCACCTCCGGGGTGCGCGACACCAAGGGCGACGTCGTCACCGACTACCTCTACGGCACCAGCGACACCGCGAAGAACGACCAGCCGCACACCCTCACCTCGTACACCGCGTCGTCGACCACGGCGGCGGGCGCGGCCGTCAAGACCCGCTCGACGCAGACCTACGACGCCGCAGGCCAGATGGAGACCCGCTCCACCGGCGGCGACACCGCCCAGACCATGACCTGGACCTGGGACGGCAAGGTCGAGTCCGTCACGGGCTTCGGCGCGGACGGTTCCGGCGCCTGGATCGGCGTCGGCGACCAGTGCATGGACCTCGCGGGCGGCAGCACGACGGTCGGCACGGTCATCCAGATCTACGTCTGCAACGGCAACAAGTCGCAGCAGTTCCGCCTCAAGGCGTCCGACACCGACAGCAACGGCACGGTCGAGGACGGCACGATCGGCCAGCTCATGGTCGGTGGACGCTGTGTCCAGCCCAACGGCACGGCGTCCGGCGCGGCAGCCCTGATCCAGGCCTGTGACAACGCGGTCGCGGCGCAGCGCTGGCAGACCCTGAGCACCGGCCAGGTCAAGCACGTCTCGACGGGCCTGTGCCTGGCGGCCTCCGCGTCGACGGTCGGCACCGACCTCACCCTCGCGGCCTGCAACTCCACCGTGGCCGGCCAGCTGTGGAAGCCCGCCTCGAAGACGACGTACGTCTACGACGCGATGGGCAACCGCCTGCTGGAGCGCACGAGCGCCGGCGCGGTGCTGAACCTGCCCGACACCAAGGTCTCGCTGACCACGGCGGGCAAGGTCCGGTACGTCGAGCGCACCTACGCCGGCATCGGCGGCCCGTCGGTGACCCGCTTCCGCGAGAGCGTCAACAACACGGCCGGTGTCAGCGAGCACGTGTACGCCCAGGCGACCGACCTCAACGGCACCCCGCTGGCGGAGGTCCGCCTCGACGGCGGGATGCAGGTCCGGGCCCAGAAGAAGGACCCGTGGGGCGAGGACCGGGCAGTGAGCATGTCCATGCGCACGAAGACCGGCTTCCACACGGGCGACGACGACGTCGAAACCGGGCTGACCCACATGGGCGCCCGCGAATACGACCCCGGCACGGGCCGCTTCATCTCGGCGGACCCGGTCCTGGACGACAGCGACCCGCTCCAGGCGAACGGCTACTCGTACGCCAACAACAACCCGGTCACCCACTCGGACCCGAGCGGCCTGACCTCCTCGGCCTCCAGCTTCGACGCGTCGATCGCGGCGCTGGACGCGAAGATCGCCGAGTACCAGAAGACGCTGAACCGCTCCATCGGCGATGTGATCCTCGCGACCGGCTGGGCCGTGTTCAAGGAGTTCATCGGCTGGAACGACGTCGTCGGCTGCTTCACCCAGGGCGACCTGTGGGCCTGCGGCAGCCTTCTGATGGACGCCATTCCGTGGACCAGCGTCTTCTCCAAGGGCAAGAAGATGTGGCGCGCCTTCAAGGGCACCATGAGCGCGGTCAAGGCGTTCAAGGTGGCCAAGCGCGCGGCCGAGATCGGCATGAAGGCGGCCAAGGCCGCCAAGGCGGCGCTGATCAGGGCGAAGAAGGCGGCGGAAGCCGCTGCCGCCGAAGCCAAACGCAAGGCACGCGAAGCGGCGAAACGGGCCGCGGAGGCGGTCAAGAAGAAGGCACAGACCGGCTCCAAGGGCGCCCGCGGCAACGCGGTCCAGACGAAGGCGCGTACGCAGGCCCAGCACAAGGGGTCTTCGGGCGGCGGTAAGGCGGAGAACAAGTCCGGCGGGTCGCGCAACGGGTCCGGCAAGGAGGACTCCGGCGGCGGGTCCGGCGGGAGCGAGGGCGGTAGCTGCCCGACGCCCAACAGCTTCACGCCGGACACCAAGGTCCTGATGGCCGACGGCTCCACCAAGGAGATCAAGGACGTCAAGGCCGGCGACAAGGTCCTGGCGACCGACCCCGAGACGGGCGAGACCCGGGCGCAGACGGTCACTGCCGAGATCCTCGGCAAGGGCGTCAAGCACCTGGTCAAGGTCACCATCGACACCGACGGCAAGAAGGGCTCCAAGACCGCCGAAGTCACCGCGACCGACAAGCACCCCTTCTGGGTCCCGGAGCTCGGTGACTGGATCGACGCGACCGACCTGAAGTCGGGCGAGTGGCTGCGCACCAGCGCCGGCACGTTGGTCCAGATCACGGCGGTCGAGCGCTGGACGGCGCTGGACGCCACCGTCTACAACCTCACCGTCAGCATGATGCACACGTACTATGTGCTGGCGGGGAGCACTCCGATCCTCGTTCACAACTGCGGCGACAGCCCGGTGTACTCGGAGATCGAGGACGGACGACGAGGTGCGGCCTACGCCGAGGTCTCCCCGCAGACATTGGACGACGCCAAGGCGAACCTGATCGGCAGTGAGCCCAACGGCAGAAAGCCTCATGGTTTCCGTGGCGGGAGCGCAGGTGACTCCCGCGGGCATCTCATCGGCCGGCAGTTCGGTGGCGACGGAACCGACATGCGGAATATCATCACGCAAGGAGCGGATCAGAACAGCGGCGCGATCTCGTCCGCCGAGGATGAGATCGCAGAGCATGTGCGTAGTACCGGAAGGACGATCATCATGAGTGTCACTCCGGTCTACGGTGCAGCCAAATATCGGGCAACTCATGTACGTATCGAGGCTGTTGATGATTTCGGCTGGTCGTACGACAAGCTGATTCCGAACTTCTAGGACAGTCATGAGCGCACTGGACGAGCTCATCCGCCTGTGCCCGGCTCCATCCACCAGGCATGGCCGCCCCGGCACATCCGCCGGGGCGGGGCCGGGCGGGCCGGCCGAGCTCCTTCCGCCCGGTTACACGGCCCTGCTGGAGGTCTACGGCCCAGGTTGTTTCAATGATTTCTTCTGGATCTACGAGGACGGCTGCCCGAATCCATGGTTGGACATTCGGGCGCGCAGCCGAAAGACGTCGGAGATTCTCGCCGGGAAGCAAATCCCCGAAATCCGGTCGACCTTGACAGAATTCGACTCGGATCCGTCGCGTCTGATCCAGTGGGGGGTGACGGATAATGCCGACTCTGTCTTCTGGATTCCGGTGGGCGCGCCTGACGAATGGCCCACGATCATCGTCGAGGCGGGACAACTGAGCTTCCAACTGCTCCAGCAACCGTCCCCGGACATTGTGCTGGGTCTTCTCGACGGAACACTGCGGTGCCCGTTCTTCCCACCGGAATTCCGATCCAACGGGCCGGTGTTCGAGAGATGGGTGGAGGAGGCGGACGGTTCCCCATGACATGGTGGCGTGGCGTGTGACGGCGCGGTTTCGGCGGCCGACGTCGAACTACGCGACCCAGCAGTAGACGCCCCGCCCCGCGCGTACGGCATCGCTGACGAGGGCGGCCAGCCCACCGTCCTCGTCCTCACCGGCGACGATGCGAGGCTCACCGACGCCGAGAGCGGGCGCGGGTTCGCCCTCGTACGGGCCTGCTCGGACCTGTGGGGGTGGCAACCCCTCTCCCGGCTTGGGCTGCGCGGCAAGCTGGTGTGGTGCGAGCTGGGAGCGGCCGCGTAAATGGTCAGCTCGTCGCACGAGGCGCTGCACATCCCCTTCCCCGAGCCCCGTGACTTCGCGGCCATGAACGTCGACCTCACCGAGATCGAGCCCGTCGAACGCCGCGTCGACACCCTGCTGCGGGCCGAGACCGACGACGGCACCTACCTCCTGGTCGTGGAATCACAGGGAAAACCGGACGAGCGTAAACGCAGCAGCTGGCCCTACTACCTCAGCTATCTCCACGAGAAGTACCGCGGCGAACCCGTCCACATCGTCGTCACCCAGAGCAGGGCCACCGCCCGCTGGGCGGCCGAGCCCATCCACCTCGGCGTGCACGGCATGCCCTCGCTCACCGTCCGGCCGTTCGTCCTCGGCCCGGAGAACGTGCCTCTGATCGCCACCGAGCGGGAGGCCAAGAAAGATCCACCCCTTGCGGTGCTCTCGGCCATGACACACGGCCGTGGACGCCAGGCCCCGGCGATACTGGAATCGCTGGAAGCCGCCCTGCGGACCCTGGACCGCGACACCGCCGCGGCCCTCGCACAGTTCGTCGATTCATGCCTGGCAGACCCCCAGGCCCGGCAGATGTGGAGAGACCTGATGACGGCGATGCAGTACTTCTGGCGCCACCCGTGGGCCGAGGAAGGCCGGGAAGAGGGACGGGAAGAAGGTCGGATCCAGGAGCGGGCCGAAATGGTCCTGAACATCCTGCGCTGGCGCGGCATCGACGTCCCCGGTGAGGTGCGCGACCGCGTCGAGGCCTGCACCGATCTCGAGCAGCTCACCACCTGGTCGGAGCGTGCCGTTCACGCCACCGCCGCCGACGACCTCTTCGCCGACGGATGAGTCGGCCGGGGCCCGTCCGGCGGATCGTGCCGGACGGGCCCGTGGGCCCGTCGGCCCGTGGACAGCTCAGCGCTTCAGCGTGAAGGTGAAGTCGCCGGACAGCTTGCCGCTCAGTCGGACGGGCGAGACGAGCCTCCCCTCCGTGATCAGTCTGTCGACCTCGGCCCGCGGAAGAGCGCACCCCTCGGCGATCAGCCGCTCCGGGCGGACGGGTATCCGCGCCGCGAAGCGGACCGAGACGTCGATCACCTCGCGGTCGAGGTGATCCGATCCGCCGGTGTCGAGGCGCCAGGCGCCGGCCCAGTCGAGGGTGATGCGATTACGGCGCCGCACGGTCGGATCCTGGAGCAGCTCGGCTGCCAGGGCGGGGTCGTTGTCGTGCATCCGGTCCAGGAGTTCGGGACGTAGGGAGCGCACATGCGTCCGCTCCAGGAACGTGAGCTTCGCCGTGTCTCCGCATCCGGTACAGAGCACGAGGAGCCAGGCGTCGAGAAGCTTGTGGTGGGCGTTGACGCGAAACTTGCCGTCGGCCCGGAAGCGCACGGACGCGCACGCGTGGCAGCGACGGAGAACGGTAGGCAGGCAGGTGGGCATGACCACCCAGACATGGAGCACAGAAGTACACCGGTTTCAGTGAGGAATCCGCAGCAAGAAGCAGCGCGGCGCACATGTGCGACGCGCGACAGATCAGCGCTCGGGAGGTCTCACAGGGTGTACAACGGCATGTCCTTGCCTGGACGACGTGGGGCGACAGCACGGTAAGGGCGCACAGCGGCTCCGCTCCACCGGTTTTCCACACGGTTCCGGCGGTATCTACGGCCTCGCCCTGGGCTGACGCGCGCTCACCCGGAGCGCGGAGCCCCGGCCCCGGTCGTCGCCCCGCCGGTCAGGTCGTCGGAGCGCAGGAGTCGTAGGAACGCCTTCACTCCCGCGATGATCTCCTGGTTGTCCGTGAGGCGGTTCACCGTGGACTCGAACTCCCGGCCCAGCGCGGCGATTCGGCGGTCCGTGCCCTCGGCCCGGTCGTGGGTGCTGAGGGCCAGCGCGTCCACGGTGCGGCGGAGTTCGGCGAGGGCCTTGTACTGTTCCTCCGCCTTCTCCTCCAGGACCCGCGTCCCGGCCTCGGCGCGATCCAGCCGGGCGCGCAGCTCCACGACGTCGTCCCGCGGGTACTTGACCTCCTTCAGGAGGGTGCCCAGGCGGCGGCGGAGCTGGCCGAAGTAGGCGCCGGCCGGGCGGAAGAAGGTGCTCAGGAGGAAGAACGCGGCGAACCAGTAGCCCGTGAACTCGCCCGTCGCCCAGGTGACCGCGACCACGACCGCCGCCGTCAGGATGTGGCCCGCCACCGCCGCCCGGAGCATCACGCGGGCGATACGCGCCGCCTCCGCGTCCCGGGCCTCGGAGATCTCCATCCCCTTCTCCCGGCTCACCGCGATCTCGGCGAGCACCGCATGCGCGCGGAAGTAGAGGTTCCAGGGGAGGGTGAGCAGGAGCATCAGCCACAGCAGGCTCAGTACGCCCGCCCCGACCGCGAACACCACGGTCGGCGGCGCCCCCGCGACGTAGGCGAAGACCAGCGCCCCGGCCGCCGCCACGACGGCCGCCACCGCCCCCAGAAGTCTGCCCATGCCCCCGTCTCCCGCCGGTTCGTCGACTCGGTTCGTTCATCGTCCCCGGGGGTGCGGGACTTGGCATGAGTAGGCGTACTCAGTAGGAGAGGGGACGCGGTAATCGGCGGGGTGCGGCGGGACAGGGAGGTGAAGGAGACGAGGAGCAGGGTGGCGCCGAGCGGGATGAAGTCCTTGTCGAGGAGGGGGAGAAGCAGGTCGCACAGGACGAGGAGGGGGGTCCACACCTTCACGCGGCGGGTCGCGGCCAGGTGGAGGACGAGGGCGAGCATTCCGCCGTAGAAGAGGTAGGGGCCCACCTGGTAGACGATCGGGGAGACCCCGGGCAGTGCCGAGACACGGGCGATCGCCTCGCTCATCGTGTCGTGGTCCTCGGTGAGCGCGCCGGCGACCACGTCGATGGTGAACTGGGCGGTCAGGCACAGGGCGCCGGTCGTGGCGACGGTGGACAGCGCGGTGGCGAGGCGGCCGCTGCCCGCCCTGCGGCTCATCTCGCCGAACGCGACGGTGAACAGGGGCATGGCCGTGATGAAGGCCAGATGTCCGACGGTCCAGGCGAGGCCCGGACCGCGTACTCCGTCCAGACCGTCGACGATCCGGATCACTCCGTAGGCGAACGTCAGCAGGGGGGCGCCGAGGAAGGCGGTGCGGGGGATCACGGCTGGGGCTCCTTGGGGGGTGCGGCGTGCGGGTGGGGTCACCGCCTGCTGGGCGGTGCCTTCGTCATCGTGGGCTCCGGAGGCCTCCGCGTGATCGCCAAGCCGAGCGATCTTCCGGGTCCCTCGGGCGGGGTATGCCCGGCCCCGGGACTCATCGCGGCAGCTGAGATCCGCACCGGCGGCGAGGGCGCGCGGCGCACGCCTGCGTACGGGGGGAGTGAGTCCGTTCGCCTCCCCCTACCTCTGGATTGTCATCCCCCTACCTCTGGAGAGTGAGAGCGATGATCACTCTGCGGAGCGATGTGGTCGAGGGGGGTGATCGGCGAACCTTGTGGCACGCCGGAAACCGGAGGTCCCGGGCGGCGGATAGGGGGAATGACATGAAGCGCCGTTACGCCGTCGGGCTCGCCACCGCCTGTGTGCTGTCCCTCGGGGCGGTGGGCGCGGGATGGGCCGTCGGAGAGGTCGTGGCCCGGCAGCAGGGGCCCTGGCCGTGCGGGGAGTCCGATGTGCTGGGCGGGTCCGGCAAGCTGACGGCCGACCCGGTGAGCGACCCCGACAAGTTCCTGAAGCAGGCGAAGGACCTCTCGCAGGAGATCAAGGACCTGGCCGCGAAGACCGAGGACAAGGACGTCAAGGAGGGGCTCGAGAAGACCTCCGCCGACTACGACCGGATGATCGCCCGGTTCGACGGGGACGGCCTGGAGCTGTCCGACGTGCCCGCCCTGACGACCGACATGATGCGGCTCGACAAGGACTCCCAGGACCTGGACGACGCCTGCGGCGTCTGAGCCGCCCCCGAGCCGTACCTCGCCGTTGCGCCGGGCGTTCTCCATCGGCCAGGCTTCCCCCGGTTCAGCCCGCCAGGAGGCCGTGACTTGTCCCTGTTCCCGCAGACGTCCGTGGCATGGGCCCGGTCGTGGTACCGCACCGCCACCGGCAACCCCTATCTGCTCGACACCGCGCTCGCCCTGACCGCGGCGACCGTGTCGGTACGCCTGCTGATCGCCAGCCGGCAGCCGGACGGCTCCCCCTGGCCCTGGTGGATGTACCTGCTCGCCGTCGCGACGGCCGCGCCGCTGCCCTGGCGGCGCCGGGCGCCCGTGCTGTGCATGGTGCTGGTCTGGGCGGCCCTCGGCCCGTACAGCCATCTGGCCCACGCCATCCAGCCGCAGTTCCAGTTCGCCGCGCTGATCGCGCTGTACACCGCGGCCGCCCACACCGCCCCCCGGACCCGGGCGGTGATCGCGGCGGCCACCGTGGTCATAGCCGTCGTGGGAACCCGGTCGCTGGGCGGCGCCTTCAGCAGCATCCTGACGTTCGGCTGTGCGCTGATGCTCGGCTCGCTGGTCTGGACACAGCGGCAGCTCAACGAGCAACTGACGCGTAGAGCCGAGCAGTTGGAGCGGGAGCAGGAGGCCGAGGCGGCGAAGGCGGCGGCCGAGGAGCGGACCAGGATCGCCCGAGACATGCACGACATCCTCGCCCACTCGGTCAGCCTGATGGTGGTGCAGGCCGAGGCGGGGCCGGTCGTGGTCCGTTCCGCGCCCGACCGCGCGGAGCGCGCCTTCGACTCCATCGCCGAGACGGGCCGCGAGACGCTGTTCCAGCTGAGGGCCCTGCTCGGAGTGCTGAGAGACTCGAGCGAGACGGCGCAGACGGCTCCGCAGCCGGGCCTGGCCGCCCTGCCCGAGCTGGTCGAGGGGGTACGGCGGGCGGGGATCGACGTCCGGCTCGACGACTGCGGGCGCACGGCCCCGCTGGCGGCGGGGGTGGACTCGGCGGCGTACCGGATCATCCAGGAGGCGCTGACCAACGTGGTCAAGCACTCCACGGCCCGCAAGGTGAGCGTACGGCTCGAACGGGCCGAGGACGGACTGCGGTTGGAGATCGAGGACGACGGCGGCGACGGCCGGCGCCCGGTAGGGTCTGCGTCCGTGGTCAGGAGCGGCCGGGGGCTGGTCGGGATACGTGAGCGTGCGGCGGCCTGCGGCGGCAGCGCCGAGGCCGGTCCGGGCCCCGACGGGCGCGGCTTCAGAGTGGCGGCGACGCTTCCACTGAGCTGAGGACAGGCGGGCCACGTGTTCGGCGGGACCCGCGCCGCGGAAGGAGAGGTGTCGTGGCGATTCGTGTGGTGGTGGCCGACGACCAGGAACTGGTCAGGACCGGATTCGCGATGATTCTGGACGCGCAGCCGGACATCGAGGTCGTCGCCGAGGCGGCGGACGGGGCCCAGGCGGTGGCCGCGGTCCGCGAGCACAGCCCGGACGTCCTGCTGCTGGACGTGCGGATGCCGGTGATGGACGGTCTGACCGCCGCCCAGCAGGTCTGCGCGGAGAGCGACTGCAAGGTCATCATGCTGACCACGTTCGACCTCGACGAATATGTGCACACCGCGCTCAAGGCCGGGGTCAGCGGCTTTCTGCTCAAGGACGTGCGGCGGGACGACCTCGTGCACGGCGTCCGGGTCGTCATGGCCGGGGACGCCCTGCTGGCCCCGTCGATCACCCGGCGGCTGATAGCCGAGTACGCGCGGCCCGCGCAGCCGGGCGCGCCCTCGGCCCCGGGCGGGACCCCCGCCGCCCTGTCGGCGTCGGGCTCCGGCGCGGACGACGAGGGCAGCCGGAATCACGGCCCCCGCTCCCTGCTCCAGCAGCTGACCGCCCGCGAGGAGGAGACCCTGCGCTGTATCGCGCAGGGCATGTCCAACGCGGAGATCGCCGCCGCGCTGGTGGTCAGTGAGCACACGGTGAAGACCCATGTGCGCAACCTTCTGGCCAAGTTGCAGCTCCGGGACCGGATCCACGCGGTGGTCTTCGCCTACGAGACCGGGCTCGTCTCGGCGGGCTGAGCCCCGGCGCCGCACCGGCCTTGCAAGGTACGGCCGTTGCAACATGCTGCCGCCGGCAGCGGTGGACCGTACGGCGACAACTGGCCAGGATCGATGGTGTCGGGTCTTCCCTTCTGCGCGCGCACATGCATGGCCTCCACATCCATCCACGCCGCCTTCACGTCCTTGGGCGCAGGGGTCGGGATCAAGCCGAGCGCAAGACCTCCTCCGGCCGATGACAAGACCTCCTCCCGCCGATGAAGGCACGGCCTCCTCTTCCGCCCGCGGCCCCGCGCGCGGCCCCGCCCGGTGGTTACGGTGAGAACGTGCACGACACCCCCGCGACCGCAGGCGGCGGCCCTTCCGGCACCCCGCTCGCCAAGAAGCTCGGCATCACATCGGGCCGGGGACACCGGCTGCGCCTGCTGCACGCCCCGTCCGGCTGGACCGTCCCCGACCTCCCCGACGACACCGACCTCGCCCCCGGCGGCCCCCGCGACGCCGACATCACCGTCGCCTTCTACCACTCGTACGCCGATCTCGCCGCGGAAGGCGAAAGCCTCGTCCACGACCTCGCCGACCACGCCATGCTCTGGATCGCCTGGCCCCGCAAGGCCGCCGGCCACGTCAGCGACCTCACCGAGAACGGCCTCCGCGACCTCTTCCTGCCCCTCGGTGTCGTCGATGTGAAGGTCGCCGCGCTGGGGGAGGACTGGTCCGGGCTGAAGTTCGTCCGAAGGCGGGAAAATCGCCGTAAAAGCGACGCAAAGTGAACCGGTGTTCGGGCAACCTCCGTATCTGAGGCAACATCTTGGTGAATGACGGGCGTCGCGCGACGGGAGCGCGGGTGAGTGCCGTCGTCGGCCGGACGGAGTGAAGAGGTTGAGCGACGTGGTGGAGCCGAGGATCGCCGTTGCCGTGGTGACCATGGGCAACCGGCCCGCCGAGGTCGACGCCCTGCTGGAGTCCGTTGCCAAGCAGGATCTGGCCCCCGCCCGGATCGTCATCGTCGGCAACGGCTGCCGGCTCCCCGAGTTCGCCGCACGCCTCGCCCTGCCCGGCGAGGTCACCACCATCGACCTCGACGAGAACCTCGGCTGCCCCGGCGGCCGCAACGTCGGCCTCGAACGGCTCCGGCAGTACGGCGACATCGACGTCGTCGTGGAACTCGACGACGACGGGCTGCTCGTCGACCCCGACGTACTGAGCCGCGTACGCGATCTGTACGCCGCCGACCCCCGCCTCGGCATCGTCGGCTTCCGCATCGCCGACGAGAACGGCGAGACCCAGCGCCGGCACGTCCCGCGCGTCGGCGCCGCCGACCCGATGGAGGGCGGATACGTCACCGGCTTCCTCGGCGGCGGCCACGCCCTCAGCATGCCCATGCTCGCCCAGACCGGTGACTGGCCCGCCGAGTTCTTCTTCGCGCACGAGGAGACCGACCTCGCCTGGCGCGCCACCGACGCCGGCTGGAAGATCCTGTACGCCCCCGAGCTGCTGCTCCAGCACCCCAAGACCTCACCGGCCCGGCACGCCATCTACCACCGCGTCACCGCCCGCAACCGCGTCTGGCTCGTCCGCCGCAACCTGCCGCTGCCGCTCATCCCGGTCCACCTCGGCGTGTGGATCGCCGTCACCCTGCTGCGCACCCGCTCGCTCGGCGGCCTCAAGGCCTGGTTCGGCGGGTTCGCGGAAGGCATGCGCAAGTCGGCCGGTCCCCGGCGGCCCATGCGGTGGCGGACGGTATGGCACCTCACCCGCCTCGGCCGACCGCCCGTCATCTGATCCGACGCCAGGTGATCTCACGCGGTCCGGCCCTGACGCCGTCGGGCCTGACGCCCTCTGATCTGACGCCCTCTGATCTGACGCCGTCTGACCTCACGTCACCTGTACGCGCGTAGAAACAGGACGCGGGCCCCGGTCGTTCACCTCCGCCGACCGGGGCCCGACGCGCCCCCGGATCCGGCCGCGGCGGCGACACTCCCCCGAGTATCGCGTTCACACGCGCGCACCGTCGGGCCGGCTCCGATGTTGTGATCACATCAGGTGGCACCAACGGATCGCTAACATATTGCCAACGGGTGCTCATGTCGTCGCTGGTCAGACGGTCTGCCGCGAGTGTTTGCACATGGGCGGAAAGGCGATGGCGGACGTGATGCGGCAGGACGGGCTGCGGTTCGGACTGCTGGGACCGCCTGTCCTCCACTTCCCGGGCGCGCCCGACGACGAGACCATCCGCAGCGCCAAACTCCGCACCCTCCTCGCCGCTCTCCTCCTCGACGCCAACCGGATCGTCCCCGTCGAGTCCCTCAAGGAGGCCCTGTGGGCCGGCGCGCCCCCGGCCTCCGCGCACGCCTCCCTGCAGAACCACGTCACCCGGCTGCGCCGCCTCCTCGACGACCCGGAGCGGCTGCGGGCCGTGCCGCCCGGCTACCAACTCCGGGTCGATCAGGGCGAACTCGACGTCCATGTCTTCGAGCGGCACGTCGCCACCGCGCGCGGGGCGCACGCCGCCCGTAACTGGGAGCGCGTCGTCGCCGAGTGCGCCGCCGCGCTCGCGCTGTGGCGCGGCACGCCACTCAGCGGCCTCCCCGCCGACCTGGGCGGCTATGCCTTCGTACGCCGTCTGCGGGAGGCCCGGCTGCTCCTGCTGGAGTGGCGCTACGACGCCGAACTCGCCCTCGACGGCAGCGGAGCGGACGGAGGCGGTGAGGTGCACCGGGCGGACGGCACGATCCGGCCGGCCCGGCTGGCCCGCATCGTCCCGGAACTGACGGCGCTGGCCGCCGAGCATCCGCTGCGCGAGGCGTACCACCGTCAGCTGATGCTCGCCCTGCTCCGCACCGGCCGCCAGGCCGAGGCCCTCGCCGTCCACCGCGACCTGCGCACCCGCCTCGTGGAGGAACTCGGCGCCGAACCGGGCCCGGCGGTCCGCGAGGCCCATGTGGAGGTGCTGCGCGGGGTACTGGACGCGAAAGCCGACGTACGGGCTCACGTACAGGCCCGCGCGGAGGCCCCGACCGACCCCGAGGCCGGCAACACCGACGCCCCCGCCCCCGCCGCCGCACCCCCCACCCCACCGCCCTCCGGCCCCGCGCAACTCCCCCCACCCCCGGCCCACTTCACGGGCCGGGACCGCACCCTCCGCCGCCTCACCGACCTCCTCACGGCCCCGTCGGCGGACGGCCGCCCCACCCTCGCCGTCATCACCGGTATGGCCGGCGTCGGCAAGAGCGCCCTCGCCCTGCAGGTGGCCCACGCCCTGAGGGAACGTTTCCCCAACGGTCAGCTCTACCTCAACCTGCACGGCGCGACCCCCGGCATGACCCCGCTCCCCACCCCCCAGGGTCTCGCCGCCCTCCTCCGCGACCTCGGCACCGAGCCCCGCCGGATCCCCGAACACCCGGACGCGGCAGCCGCGTTGCTGCGCACCCTCCTCGCGCCCACCCGCACCCTCCTCGTCCTGGACGACGCCGCCTCCGCCGCCCAGATCCGCCCGCTCCTGCCGGCCGGATCCGGCTGCGCGGTGATCGTCACCAGCCGTTCCCCGCTCACCGCCCTCGACGGCGCCCGCCGCTTCCCGCTCGCGCCGCTGTCCGCCGAGGACAGTGCCGCCCTGCTCCGGGCGCTCTCCGGCCGCGACGAGGCGGACGACGCCGACGGCCTCGACGCACACCACCCCCTCGTCGACCTCACCGGCCGCCTCCCGCTGGCCCTCCGGATCGTCGCCGCCCGCCTCGCCGCGCGCCGGGCCCTCACCCCGGACGCGCTCGCCGGTCAGCTGACCGCCACTCAGGGCAGGCTGCACCACCTCGAGTACGACGACCTGAGCGTCCGGCGTTCCCTCGCCGTCGCCCATGACGCGCTCGCCGCCTCGGAGCGCGAGACCGACCGGGACGCCGCCCTCGCCCTGTGCCGTGTCGGCGCGCTGGACCTGCCCTCGTACGGCGCCCCCCTGCTCGCCCGGCTCACCGGCACCGACGAGCGCCGCGCCGAGGCCGCCCTCGACCGCCTCGTCGACGTGGCCCTCCTGGAGGAGACGGCCTACGGCCGCTACGCACCCCACGACCTCGTACGGGACTTCGCCCGCGAACTCGCGACGCACTACGGCCCGACGCCGGCCACGGGCTCGACGACGACTGCCACGGGCGCGACGGCTGCCACGGGCGCGGCGGCTGCCACGGGCGCGACTGCTGCCACCAACACGGCGGCTGCCACCAACACGGCGTCCGCCACGGGCGCGGCGGCTGCCACGGGCGCCACGGCAGTCACCGGCGCGGCGGCTGCCACCAACACGACTGCTGCCACCAATACGGCGACTGCCACGGGCGCCACGGCAGCCGCGGGCGCGACAGCAGCTGCGGGCAAGACGGCCGTCCCCGACCTGACACCCACCGCCGACGCAACCGCCGTCCCCGGCACTCAGCCCGCCATCGCCGGGACTGCCGCCCCCGGCAAGACAACCTCCGCCCCTGCCCCCACCCCCCGCACCACCGCCCTCCACTGGTACGCCGCCCTCGCCGAGCGCGCCCTCGCCGCTGTTCTCGATCCCGGGCTCGACCAGGACGACCGGCGCCGCCCCACCCCGGCCCAGCCGCCCGCGCACGCGGCGTATGTCCGGGGCGCGCCGGCGTTCCCCGGGCCCGAGGAGGCCTTCGTCTGGGCCGAGACGGAACTGGAGAACATCGTCGCCCTGGTCGAGCCGGCCCTGGCCGAGGGCGCCGCCGGGGACGTCGAGGCCGCACTCGTCTCCACGCTTCTCCGGCTCCTCTTCCCCTGCCTCCAGCGCCGGGGGCGGGTCGCCGAGATGGAGGTGCTCGGGCAGGTCGCGCTGCGCACGGCCCGGCGGCTCGGGGACGCGACGGCGGAGGCGTACGCCCTCGGCGATCTCGCCGGTCTGCACTTCCTGACCGGCCGCCTCCAGGACGCGCTGGCCCTCAACGGCCGTGCCCTGACCATCTGGCGGCGGCTCGACCGGCTGTCCTGGATCCGCCGCTGTCTCAACAACCGGGGGCTCCTGCTGGAGAGCCTCGGCCGCTACGAGGAGTCCAGTGAGGCCCTGCGCCAGAGCCTGCGGTACTCGCGCCAGCTGAACGACCCGCACGGCGAGGCCATCACCCACAGCCACCTCGGCAATCTGTACGAGCACACCGACCCGCGCGCCGCCATCGAGCAGCACCGCCTCTCGCTGGCCCTCGGGGACCGGATCGGCGCCGTGATCGTGCAGCACTCGGCGCACTGCAACATCGGCTACGCCCACCTCAGCCTCGGCGAACCGGCCGCCGCCCTGCCGCACTTCGAGGAGAGCCTGCGCGTCCTCGGCGGCCACAGCGACTGGCACGGCGAGTCGCAGACCCGGCTGGGTCTGGTCCGGGCGCTGCGGCTGCTGGGCCGCACCGGACCCGCCGCGGGGGAGTGCGCCGAACTGCTGCACCGCGCCGACGCCCGCGCCGACCACTACACGGGCGGCCTCGCCCGGCACCAGCACGGTCTGCTGCTGCGCGAGCAGGGACGTATGGACCGGGCGCGTGCGGAGTGGCGGGCGGCTCTGGCGGCACTGGACGGGACGGACGAGAACGCGGTCGTCGCCGAGCTCAGGGAGCTCCTCGGCCGGCCCGGGTGATCATTTCGCGTCGGCATAGCACTCCACCACCGCCGTCGTGAACGGAAACCGCACCGGGGTCTCCCCGAACGTCAGCCGCCCCGCCAGCCCGGCCGCCTCCCGGATCGCGGCGACGACCGCCTCCGCCTCCTCCTCGGGACAGTGCACGATCACCTCGTCGTGCTGGAAGAAGACCAGCTCGGCCGTCATGTCCGCACAGGTGCGGCGCAGCGCGGCGAGCAGCAGCAGCGCCCAGTCGGCGGCGCTGCCCTGGACGACGAAGTTGCGGGCGAAGCGGCCCCGCGCGCGGGCGTCGGAGGAGGCGTACCCCGGTACCCAGGTCCGCCCCTCCTCCGGTTCCGCGCCCTCGGCCGGGGCGACGGGGTCGACCGGGATGCCCGCCTCCTCGGTGCCCGTCTCGCCCGCGCCGGCCGCCGGCGGGCAGGTCCGGCCCAGCCAGGTCCGTACGAGCCGGCCCTCCTCGCCCGCCTTGGCCGCCTCGTCGACGTAGGCCACCGCGCGGGGGAAGCGGCGGCGGAGCGCGGCGAGGTTCTTCAGGCCGTCGCCGGAGGTCTGGCCGTAGACCGCGCCGAGCACGGCGAGCTTCGCCTGGTCGCGGTCGCCGGAGAAGGCGCGGTCGGAGACGGACTGGTAGAGGTCGCTCTCCTGGCCGGCGACGTCCATCAGACCGGGGTCGCGGGAGATCGCCGCGAGGACGCGGGGCTCCATCTGGTCGGCGTCGGCGACGACCAGCCGCCAGCCGGGGTCGGCGACCACGGCCCGCCGGATGACCTTGGGGATCTGCAGGGCGCCCCCGCCGTTGGTGACCCAGCGGCCGGTGACCGTGCCGTGCGCCAGGAACTCGGGGCGGAAGCGGCCCTCGCGCACCCAGTCGTGCAGCCAGGTCCAGCCGTGGGCGACCCAGATGCGGTACAGCTTCTTGTACTCGATGAGGGGTTTCACCGCCGGATGGTCGAGGGACTGCAACTCCCAGCGGCGGGTCGACCTCACCCGGATCCCGGCCTGTCCGAACGCCTTGATCACATCGGCGGGCAGATCGCAGCGGACCCGGCGGCCGAACGCGGCGGACACCTCCTCGGCCAGCTCGGCCAGCCGGCGGGGCTCGCCACCGCCCGCGTACCGCTCGCCGAGCAGGTCGTGCAGCACCGCGCGGTGCACCTCGGCGCTCCACGGCAGGCCCGCGCGGTTCATCTCGGCGGCCACCAGCATCCCCGCCGACTCGGCCGCCGTCAGCAGCCGCATCCGGTCGGGGTGTTCCGCGCGCGCGTGCCGCCGCTGCTGCTCGGCGTAGACCTCGGCGAGGTCGGCCAGCGGCAGCGGGGCGGCCTGGACGGACCCGGGTTCGAACAGCGAGGACTGGGCCTGGGCGCCGGGCGCGGCGGAGCGCTGCGGCGGGTCCGGGGGCACGGGGCCGCCGCGCAGCCGTGCCAGGGCGGCGGCGGCCGAGCGGGGTTCGCCGTACCGTCCCTCGTGGCCGAGGAGGAGGGTCTCGGCGTCCTCGACGTCGTAGCACCGCTCCACCCGCACCCCCGTGGCGAGCAGGCGCGGGTACACCTCGGCCGTGGAACGCCAGACCCAGCGGGTGACATCGCGCCGCTCGCGAACGGCCCGCGCGAGATCCGCCTCCCGCAGCACCGGCCCGGCGGGCAGCCCGTCCGGACCGAGGGGGGCGAGCTCCACGCCACCGTCCTCGGCCGGTGCAAGAGCCCACCTCCCGGTCATGCTCCGAGTGTCGCACCAGACTCTGACAACACCCCGCCCCCGGCCCCTCGGCCGGCCCCGCCCCCGCCTCTCGGCCGGAGCGGCTCCCACCGGCTCGCCACCGCCCCTCGGCGGGACCTGCCCCGCCCGTCGGCCGGCCCCGCCCCCGTCTCTCGGCCGGAGCGGCTCCCGTCGGCTCGCCACCGCCCCTCGGCGGGACCTGCCCCGCCCGTCGGCCGGCCCCGCCCCCGCCCGTCGGTCGGAGCGTCTCCCGCCTCTTGGCCGGCCCGTTTTCCGCTTGTCGGTCGGAGTGTCTCCCGGCTCTTGGCCGGCCCGTCTCCCGCCCGTCGGTCGGAGCGTCTCCCGCCCATCGGCCGCCCCCGCCGCTCCCGGCCAGCTCTCCACCGGCCGCTCCGGCCCGCTCCGGTCGGCCCCGGTCAGCCCCAGGCCGGCCCTTGATTTCGGCCCAGGCCGGCCCATGGTCTCGGCCCAGGCCCGCCCAGCGGTCTCGGCCCCAGGCCGCCCCTCAGTCCTGGTCCGGCAGTCCCACCGTGAGCTTCGTCAGGGCCTGTGCGATCCATCCCTCCGTGGCGGGCTTGTCGATGCCGAGGTCCGACAGGACACCCGTGCCGTTCTCGAACTCCAGCAGGGCCAGCAGGATGTGCTCGGTGCCGATGTAGTTGTGGCCGAGGCGGAGCGCCTCGCGGAAGGTGAGCTCCAGGACCTTCTTGGCGTCGGAGCCGTAGGGCACCAGCTCCGGGACCTCCTCGGCGGCGGGCGGCAGCGCGGCGCCGGCGGCCTGGCGCACGGTGTCCAGGAGGACTCCCTGCGAGGTGATCGCCTTGGCGGCCAGCCCCTCCGGTTCGGCCAGCAGGCCGAGCACCAGGTGCGCGGGGCGGCCCTCGGAGTTGCGGGCGGCGACGGCCTCGTTGTGGGCGGCCATCACGACGTTGCGGGCGCGCGGGGTGTAGCGGCTGAAGCCCTGGCTGGGGTCGAGGTCGGCCGACTCCTTGGGCACGAACCGCTTCTGCGCCGCCTGCCGGGTGACCCCCATGCTCCTGCCGATGTCGGTCCAGGAGGCGCCCGAGCGACGGGCCTGGTCGACGAAGTGTCCGATCAGATGGTCGGCCACCTCACCGAGGTGATCGGCGGCGATCACCGCGTCCTGGAGCTGGTCGAGGGGTTCCCGGTGAACCTTCTTGATGGCCGCGATGAGTTCGTCGAGGCGTACGGATGACGTGATGTCGGGGTTCGTCGTCATGTGTCAACCGTAAGTTGACACCCCCTCGCTGTCAACCTCGGGTTGTCAGTGTCGTATTTCTCCGCCACGCGCGCGTGGCACGATCGACCCGTGAGCAGCAGCACCGTCGACACCGCCTTCCAGGCCGCCCTCTACGACACCGCGGACACCGCCCTCGACACGGGCGCCTCCGTCCTCGCCGCCGACCCCTCGGCGGACACCGAACTCGACCGGCGCGGCAGGGAGTTCGTGGCGGCGGCCTGGCGGCGCGGCTGGCAGCCCGCCGACGTCGTACGGCTCGTGCGGAGGGAGCTGGAGGACGTCCACGTGCGCGTGCTGGCCGCCCTGATCCACGCCCAGGCACCGGACGACAAGGCACGCGGCCCCCGCTGGACAGCGCAGCTCGCCGAACTGCCCGCCGAGGCCCCGCCCCGCACGGACCGCTTCTCGTACGCCACCACGGTCCTGGAGCTCTACCGCCTGCTGCTGCGCCTGCCCGCCCTCGAACCGCTCCAGGAGCCCCGGCCGGGGCCGGGCCGGGGCTCCGACTCCCGCATGCTCACCCGGATCCGCGCGCTGCTCGCCAAGGCGGAGGCCACCGGCTTCCCGGAGGAGGCGGAGGCGCTCACCGCGAAGGCGCAGGAGCTGATGGCCCGGCACAGCGTCGACGAGGCGCTGCTCGACGCCCGGGCCCCGGACCCGGACGCGCCCGCCGCCTGCCGGATCGGGGTCGAGCCGCCGTACGAGCAGGCCAAGGCGGTGCTGCTGGACGCGGTCGCGGACGCCAACCACTGCCGTGCCGTCTGGAACGAACCCTTCGGCTTCTCCACGGTCGTCGGCTTCGAGGCCGATCTGGCGGCGGTGGAGCTGCTCTACACCTCGCTCCTGGTGCAGGCCCAGTCGGCGATGGCGAAGGCGGAGGCCGCCCAGCGGGCCGGCGGGCGCAAGCGGACCAAGACCTTCCGGCAGTCCTTCCTCGCCGCGTACGCCCATCGCGTGGGGGCGCGGCTCGCCGAGGTCGCGGCCGCCACCGAGAGCGAGGCGGGCAGGGATCTGCTCCCGGTCCTCGCCACCCGGGAGGTCGCCGTCACGGCCGCCACCGACCGGATGTTCCCGGACACGGTCACCACCCGGCTGCGCGGTGTCACCGACGAGGCGGGCTGGACCGAGGGAGCCGAGGCCGCCGACCGGGCGCAGGTCGCGTCCCGGCCGCGGCTCCCGTGAGGGCCGTGGATCGGCGGCCCGAGCGCGTCAGTCGCCCGCCTGGGTGAAGGCGCCCACCGAGGCGTCCGGCGCGCCCGCGCTCTTCAGCGAGACGTCGCCGTAGGACCAGGGGAAGCTCTCGCTCTTGTCGGACCCCGGCAGGCTGTACTCCGCCGTCTTCACGGCGAGGCTCTTGTCGCCGCTCTCGCCGCGGACGTAGGTGATCGTGAAGGTGACCGTGCCCTGCTCCGGGACGGTCAGCTTCTGCTTCTGGGCGGCCGGGTCCTGCGGCACGCTCGTGGGGTCGCCGCCGGCCGAGAGGCCGACGGTCGGGAAGCCGTCCAGGGTGCACTCGGCGCCCTTGTTGGTGAGGGTGACGGTGACGTTGCCGGTGTCCCCGGCGGCGGGGGCGGCGTCCACCGGGCCGACCTCCTGGCCCAGACCGTCGAAGGAGCAGGCCGAACCGGCGGCTGTGCCGGCGGAAGCGGAGGCCTTGCTCCCGGTGTCGTCCGAGCCGCTGTCGTCGCCGCGGGAGCAGGCGGTGAGCAGCAGAGCGGCGGCAAGGGCGGTGACGGTGATCGGAACGGCGCGCATGAGTGGTCCCCTGAGGTCTGTGGCGGTGCTGGAACGATCATCACGCACGCGCGCGGCACCCCGCCGCGCGCCCCCACCCGTGCCCGCACTCCCCGGGTGCCGCGTGCTCCGGCCGCCCGGTCAGGAGCCCGCCCCGGCCGTCGGCAGCCCCGAAGGCAGCTTGCCATTCTCCGCCTTGGTGTACGTCTCCTTGCCGGCCGCGCCCGACCAGGTCACCTTCATGGTCTCGCCGTCGACCGAGTCGACCATGCCGGTCGTCCGGTCCTTCGAGCCGGTCGGGCACTTGAGGTAGATCATCTTCATGCCCGCCGACGCACTGGCGGTCCCGCTGCACACGGTCCCGCCCGTGGCGAACAGGGCGGCCTGCTTCCCGGTGATGATCAGCGCGACGGAGTCGCCGTCCGCCGTGGTCAGCCAGTTGCCCTCCAGCTCGCTCGACGCGGCGGCCGTCGCGCCGTCCGACCCGCTGCCGGTCCCGCCGGTGCCTGCGGTCGCCGTGGCGGCGTTGGCGGACGGGATCGCCGAGGAGCCGTCGTCGTCGGACCCGCCGCCGCACCCGGTCAGCGCGAGCGCGCCCGCCAGCGCCGCCACGGCCGCCACGGCCCGCACCGGCCGACGGGAGGTACCGCGCGAGTAGATCGCCGAAGTCACTGCAAGCTCCCAAGCTGTAGCCGGAGGGGCCGGACGGGCCGGACGGGGAAGACCGCAGCAAGCTACCAGCAGGCCCGCGCAGAACCCTGAGGACGGCCTGTGACCTTCCAGGCCGCACCTGTGACCCGTCGGACGGTCGGGTGACCTACCAGGAAGCCTTCCGCACCCCCGGCAGATACCCCGCGTGCGCCTGCTCCCGCAGCCCCACCCGGGACAGTCCGAAGGCCCGGACGTACCCGCGCGGGCGCCCGTCCACCTGATCCCGGTTGCGCACGCGCGTGGCGCTCGCGTCCCTCGGCTGTCGGCGCAGCTCCCGCCGGGCGGCCAGCCGCTCGGCCTCCGTGGAGGAGGGCCGCCGGAGGATCTCCTTCAGCTCCGCCCGCCGCTCGGCGTACCGCGCGACGATCTCCCGCCGCTGCTCGTTCTTCGCGATCCTGCTCTTCTTCGCCATCTGACGTTCAGCCCCTTCAGACCCGGATGCCTCGGGCGCGGATCCGCGCCACCGCCGCCTCGACGCCGATCGCGTCGACCGTCTTGACGCCCCTCGCGCTCAGCCGCAGCCGTACCTGACGCCGCTCGCTGGGCAGCCAGTACCGCCTGGACTGGATGTTCGGGTCGAAACGGCGGGACGTCCGCCGGTGGGAGTGCGAGATCCGGTTGCCGAATCCGGGCTGTGCCCCGGTCAGCATGCAGTGCGCGGACATGGGTGACGTACCTCTCTCCGACAGCTATCGCTAATGGATGTCATTTTCAGTAAGGTACCAGCATGGCACGCAACGAACTCCGCCCGGTCGTCAGGCTCCGGTCCACGGCGGGGACCGGCTTCACCTACGTCACCCGCAAGAACCGCCGCAACGACCCGGACCGTATGACCCTCAGGAAGTACGACCCGGTCGCCGGCCGCCACGTCGATTTCCGAGAGGAGCGCTGACCATGCGCGAGACGATCCACCCGGCCTACGGTCCCGTCGTCTTCCGTGACCGTGCCGCGGACTACACCTTCCTCACCCGCTCCACCCTGTCGGCCACGGCGGGCGGGAGGACGATCGAGTGGGAGGACGGCCACACCTATCCGGTCGTCGACGTCGAGATCTCGAACGTCAGCCACCCCTTCTACACCGGCACCGCCCGCGTCCTGGACACCGCCGGCCGCGTCGAGCGCTTCGAGCGCCGGTACGGGAAGCGGGGCGGTTCGTGAGCCTGTCCGTCGTGATCGTCGGCGGGCTGCACGCCGACGCCCGCCGGGCGACGGTGGCGCGCCTGCTCGCCGACGTCCCGGGCGCCGTCGTGCTCCACCACGACCTGTCGACGGCCGCCACCGGCACGGTCCTGCGGACCGTCCGCGACGCCGGCGGAGTCCGCTCCGCCGGCCGGGCGCCCCTGATCGACGACTGCGCCTGCTGCGCCCTGCGCGCGGACCTGGTCCCCGAGCTGCGCCGGCTCGAGGACGAGGGCACCACCCGGCTCGCGATCGTCGAGCTGTGGGACTCCGTGGAGCCCAAGGCCATGACCGAGGTGGTCGTGGCCGGCGGCCTCACCGTCACCGCGGTGATCACCGCCGTCGACCCCGCGCTGCTGCTGCCCTGCCTCGGCAACGGCGACGACCTCGCCGACGTGGGCCTCGCCGCGGCCGCCACCGACCGGCGGACCGTCGCCGACACCTTCGCCCGCCAGCTGGAGTACGCCCCCGTCCTGGCCGTCGTCGACTCCCCGGAGGCCGACGACGAGGACCGTGAGCTGCTCGCCCAGCTCCACCCGACCGCCCGCCGGATCCCCGTCCCGGGCGGCCACCCCGGGGATCCGGCGGGCTCCGGGGATCCGAGGAGCCCGGGGGATCCGGTGGCCCTGCGGGAGCCGGCGAGTGCGGCGGGTACGGCGGATGCATCAGCACGTGCATATGCATCCGGCACTTCTCCTCGCCCGTCCGAGCTGGCGGCGGCCGCCCTCGCCGGTTTCGACGTCGAGTCGGCCGCCGCCGCGCAGCACCCCGCCTGCGCGCTGCTCCCCGCCGAGGCCGACGCGCACGGGGTCGCCACCCTCGTATGGCACCGGAACCGCCCCTTCCACCCGGAGCGGCTGTACGCGGCGCTGGAGGACCTGACCTGCGCCGCCGCCCGCAGCCGGGGCCGGTTCTGGCTCGCCGACAAGCCCGATGTGCTGCTGCACTGGGACGCGGCGGGCGGCGCCCTGTGCGTGGAGTCGGCGGGCCCCTGGCTCGCCGCGCTCCCGGACGCGGCCTGGGAACTGGTCCCGCCGATCCGCCGGGCCGCCGCCGCGCTGGACTGGCACCCCGAGCACGGCGACTGCTGCCAGCACCTGGTCTTCACGTCCCCCGGCCTCGACCGCGACGGGCTCGAACGGCTGCTGGAGTCCTGTCTGCTCACCGATGCCGAGTACGCCGGCGGCCGCGACGCCTGGAAGCGGCTCCCGCCCGCCTTCGACACCCTCCTGGAGGTCTGACCCGTGCCCCGCAAGCCCGACCGCAAGCCCGCCAAGTCCCGCCCCAACCCCCTCGACCGGGCCGGTGTCGTCCACATCGACTACAAGGACACCGATCTGCTGCGGACGTTCCTCTCCGACCGGGGCAAGATCCGCAGCCGACGGGTCACCCGAGTCTCCGCCCAGCAGCAGCGACTGCTGGCCCGTGCGATCAAGAACGCGCGCGAGATGGCGCTGCTGCCCTACGGCAACCGCTGAGCCGACGGCGACCGCACCTGTACGAGAGGAGCCGGTCGCTCCGTCCCCTTCGGTTGGACACCGCTCTCCTCGCGCATCGGCCGGACGGCCGAGGGGACAGTCTCCTCCGGTCCAGCCGGATTCGCCCCCGTGTACGACCCTCAGGGTCCTGCACGGGGGCGAGTGCTTTCCGCGCCCGCTCCGCCCGGTCAGGGCCATTTCCGGATCCTCCGGGCGGGGCCCGCGGAACCCCCACGTCCGGAGGTACGTCCACCGGATGGACCGGACTCCTCGCGTCCGCCTTCCAGGACCGCACGAAACGGAGGATAAAGGTGCTGGTGAGGGGTGCCGGTGGAACATGACGGGCGCGCAGAGCGTCTGTTCCTAGTGCACGAGTGGTTCGATCCGGACTACTTCCCGGTCAGGTAAAGCGCTCGTCAACGCTGTAACCGCGCCACCACCCCGCGTGCACGTGCATCTGCTCATGCAACTGCACATGAACGGGGTTATGATCCGGGACAGTTGACCACGGCACCAATGGCCACACGAGCCAGTGCACCACCAGGGAGCGACCTGTGGACCACCACGTTGACGGGGGGCACGACGTGTACAACGGCATGACGGCCACACAGCTGTACGGGGTTGCCTGGCAGAAGAGCCGGCACAGCAACTCGCAAGGATCCTGTGTGGAGTTCGCGCGACTGCCCGGCGGAGACGTGGCCGTGCGCAACTCGCGCTTCCCCGACGGTCCCGCGCTCGTCTACACGCGGGCCGAGATCGAGGCCATGCTGCTGGGTATCAAGGACGGCGAGTTCGACCATCTGATCGCGAGCTGATCCACCGGCCGCCCATGCCGCGGGGGCGCACCTGCATCCCGCGGGGTCAAACCTGCGTCAACGGGGTCACAACGCGCGTAGAACCGCGGCGCCGAAGAGCGCCGCGGTTCGTCATTCGGCGGGCGTGCGCAGCCGGAACAGCGCCCAGACCACCTTGCCGCCGAGGCTGCCCGACAGCGGGTGCCAGCCCCAGCCGTCGGCGAAGGAGTCGACGAGGAACAGACCGCGGCCCGACTCCGCCGAGAAGTCCTCGCCCTCCTGGGGCAGCGGGCTGTCGTGACTGGGGTCGCGCACCGCGCACACCAGCCGCTCGGTCCACCGCATCAGATGCAGCCGCACCGACGGGTTCTGGTCCGCCGGGAGCGGAGCGGCCTCGGGCATTCCGTGCCGCAGGGCGTTGGTCACCAGCTCCGAGACGACCAGACAGATGTCGTCGAAACGATCGCCGACGTCCCACTGTGCGAGGGTTCTTCTGGTGAACTGCCGGGCCTCGCGCACCGCTTCGAAGCGGGCGGGCAGTGCGCAGGACGCAGCGTTGGACACGGCCGCGGGATCAAGCGGCGGAAGGCCCTGCCGTAACGGCTCGAGCATGGTCGATCCATTCGTCCCCATGCGAGGCACTCCCGGGATTCGCGGTCGTTGCGATGCAGCGGTGGCGCGAGACCATGGTTTCCGATGCGCACGGCGGATGCAAGGGCAGATGCACGTGCACGTGACCGAAATGGACCCGCCCGTACCGCTTCTTGGCCATTTTTTCCGCCATCTTCTCGTCGTTCGGGGCCCGTTCCCTTGCTTTCTCCTCACCCTTCCCCTGCGTCGCTCTGTGCGTATCCTTTGGCTTCTTTCCATCTCTGTAATCGGACGAGTACTGCTCGAAGTGTTTTAGTGGCAGACTGCGGGCGCAGAGGACCGTTGGGGAGGCTGGCGAACGTGAGCGCGGGAGAGCCCGGATCGGTGGTGCGGCGGATGCTGCTCGGCTCGCAACTACGGCGACTGCGTGAGGCACGCGGAATCACGCGGGAAGCGGCGGGCTACCACATCCGGGCGTCGGAGTCGAAGATCAGCCGGATGGAACTGGGCCGGGTGAGCTTCAAGACCCGTGACGTCGAAGACCTGCTGACGCTGTACGGCATCACGGACGACATCGAGCGCCAGGCCCTGGTCGGACTCGCCCGCGAGGCCAACGTGGCCGGCTGGTGGCACAGTTACTCGGACGTCCTGCCCAACTGGTTCCCCACCTACGTCGGCCTGGAGGGCGCGGCCTCGCTGATCCGTGTCTACGAGGTGCAGTTCGTGCACGGTCTGCTGCAGACCGAGGCCTACGCCCACGCCGTCGTCTCCCGCGGCATGAAGGGCGCGAGCGCCGCCGACATCGACCGGCGCGTGGCACTGCGCCTGGAGCGGCAGAAGTACCTGGTCGCCGAGAACGCCCCCGACTTCCACATCGTCCTCGACGAGGCCGCCCTGCGCCGGCCCTACGGCGACCGCGAGGTGATGCGCGGTCAGCTCCAGCACCTGATCGAGATCTCCGAGCGGCCCAACGTACGGCTGCAGATCATGCCGTTCAGCTTCGGCGGGCACTCCGGCGAGTCCGGCTCCTTCACCATCCTCGGCTTCCCGGAGTCCGACCTGAAGGAGGTCGTCTACCTGGAGCAGCTCACCAGCGCCCTCTATCTCGACAAGCCCGAGGACGTCGCCCAGTACGAGCACGCGCTGAAGGAGCTCCAGCAGGACAGCCCCGGCCCCGACGAGAGCCGGGACCTGCTGCGTGGCCTGATCCAGCTGTCGTAGACCCCTCCCGTGGCCGGTTCCTGAGGGTTTCCCCTCGAGAAACCGGGGAAGACCCCAACCCCTTTGAAACACACGTACGATGACGCGTGATCAGATCGTGACGTCGATCGCAGCAGGGGATTGAGGGATCACATGTCGTCCTACTTCACGGACCTGGCGCAGCAGTACATCGACGGGAAGTGGCGTCCAGGGACGGGGTCCTGGGACATCATCGACTTCAACCCCTACGACGGCGAGAAGCTCGCCTCGATCACCATCGCCACGGTCGACGAGGTCGACGAGGCCTACCGTGCCGCCGCCCGCGCCCAGAAGGAGTGGGCCGAGACCAACGCCTACGCCCGCCGCGCGATATTCGAGCGGGCGCTGCGCCTGGTCGAGGAGCGCGAGCAGGAGATAGCCGACGTCATCATCGCCGAGCTCGGCGGCACGCGGCTGAAGGCCGCCTTCGAACTCCACCTCGTCAAGGAGTTCCTGCGGGAGTCGGTCAGTCTGGCGCTGCGCCCCGAGGGCAAGATCATCCCGTCGCCGGTCGACGGCAAGGAGAACCGCCTCTACCGGGTGCCCGTCGGCGTCGTGGGCGTGATCAGCCCCTTCAACTTCCCGTTCCTGCTGTCCGTGAAGTCGGTCGCCCCGGCCCTGGCGGTCGGCAACGCCGTGGTGCTCAAGCCGCACCAGAACACCCCGATCGCCGGCGGCACCCTGGTCGCCAAGCTGTTCGAGGACGCGGGGCTGCCCGCCGGTCTGCTGAACGTCGTCGTCACCGACATCGCGGAGATCGGCGACGCCTTCATCGAGCACCCGATCCCGCGCGTGATCTCCTTCACCGGCTCCGACAAGGTCGGCCGCCACGTGGCCACCGTCTGCGCCTCGCACTTCAAGCGCTCCGTCCTCGAACTGGGCGGCAACAGCGCGATCGTGGTCCTCGACGACGCGGACGTCGACTACGCCGTCGACGCGGCCGTCTTCAGCCGCTACGTCCACCAGGGCCAGGTCTGCATGGCCGCCAACCGCGTCCTGGTCGACCGTTCGCTCGCCGACGAGTTCACCGAGAAGTTCGTCGCCAAGGTGCGCGGCCTCAAGGCCGGCGACCCGCGCGACCCGGAGACCGTCATCGGCCCGGTGATCAACTCCCAGCAGGCGGAGTCGCTGACCTCCGTCGTCGAGCAGGCGCTCGCCGAGGGCGCGACGGCCCTGCTGCGCGGCACCACCGAGGGCAACCTCGTCCAGCCGTCCGTCCTCACCGACGTCCCGGCCGGCTCCGCCCTGCTCCAGCAGGAGGTCTTCGGCCCCGTCGTCTTCCTCGTCCCCTTCGACGGCGAGGAGGAGGCGCTGCGCCTGGTCAACGACACCCCGTACGGCCTCAGCGGCGCGGTCCACACCGGGAACGTCGAGCGGGGCGTCGCCTTCGCCAAGCAGGTCGACAGCGGCATGTTCCATGTGAACGACGGCACCGTCCACGACGAGCCGATCGTGCCCTTCGGCGGAGAGAAGAACTCCGGCGTCGGCCGCCTCAACGGCGAGGCGACCCTGGAGTCCTTCACCACCACCAAGTGGATCTCGGTGCAGCACGGCCGCAGCCGGTTCCCCTTCTGAGCCCAGGGCGCGCACACGCCCTGACGCCGGCCCCTGGGCCCCGGGTCATATCCTGGGGCCCATGTCAGCGATCCGTCTGCTCGTGCTGGGCGCGGTGCGCCTGCACGGGCGGGCCCACGGCTACCAGGTCCGCGGCGACCTGGAGTACTGGGGCGCTCACGAGTGGTCCAACGCCAAGCCGGGGTCGATCTACCACGCCCTGCGGCAGCTGGCGAAGCAGGGGCTGCTGCACGAGCACGAGACGGCCCCCTCCACGGCCGGCGGCCCGCCGCGCACCGAGTACGAGATCACCGAGGCGGGCACCGAGGAGTACTTCCGTCTGCTGCGCGAGGCGCTGACCTCCTACGACCAGAAGACCGACGTCAAGTCGGCGGCCATCGGCTTCGTCGTCGACCTGCCCCGCGCCGAGGCCGTGACCCTGCTGAAGGAGCGGATCCGCCGCATCGAGCACTGGCGCGCCACCGTCACCGAGCACTACGACCCCGCGGGCGGCCCCCAGCAGCTGGGCCACATCGGCGAGATCATGAACCTCTGGGTCCACACGGCCGACGCGGAGGCCGAGTGGACCCACGGACTGATCGCCCGCATCGAGACCGGCGCCTACACCTTCGCGGGCGAGGGCGACCCGTTCACCGACGTCCTGGCGGACGGCACGCCCTGAGGCCCTAGGTGTATTGATCACGAGCGTTGTTGACACTCGTGGGGTGCTTGATCATGGCGAAGACCTCCGGTGTGGTGGAGCTGTCTAGGAACGCACCGCACGGAGGTCTTCGTGTCCCACCGTAATGCCCGGCTGACCGTTCACGGCAGGCGACTGCTCGTCGAACGGGTGTGTGCCGGGCGCCCCGTCGCTCATGTGGCCGCCGAAATGGGCATCTCACGCACCACGGCCCACAAGTGGGTCCGCCGCTGGCGATCCGAGGGCGACGCCGGACTCGCCGACCGCTCCAGCAGGCCACGCACGACTCCGCACCGCACCCCCGCGGCGGTGGAGGCACGCGCTTGCCAACTGCGCCGGACCCGCAAGCTCGGCGCGGCCCGCATCGGCCCGATCCTGGGAATGCCCGCCTCGACCGTGCACCGCATCCTGACCCGCCACGGCCTGCACCGGCTCGCCTTCCTGGACCGGCCCACCGGGCAGGCCATCCGCCGCTACGAACGCGAGCGGCCCGGCGAACTGCTCCACGTCGACGTGAAGAAGCTCGGCCGCATCCCCGACGGCGGCGGCCACAAGGTCCTGGGCCGCCAAGCGGGCCGGGCCGCCCGCAACGGGATGGGCTTCGACTACGTCCACTCCGCCGTCGACGACCACACCCGCCTGGCCTACAGCGAGATCCACGACGACGAGAAGGCCGCCACCTGCGCAGACTTCCTCCGCCGGGCCGCCGCCTTCTTCACCACCTGCGGCATCGACCGCATCGAGCGGGTCCTGACCGACAACGCCTGGCCCTACCGCAAGAGCCTCGCCTGGCAGCAGGCACTCGCCGACCTCGGCGCGGCCGGCAAACTCACCCGCGCCTACCGGCCACAGACCAACGGCAAGGTCGAACGCTTCAACCGCACCCTGCTCGACGAATGGGCCTACCTGCGGCCCTACACCAGCAACGCCGAACGCACCACGGCCCTGGCAGACTTCCTGCACACCTACAACCATCACCGCTGCCACACCGCACTCGGCGGCCACCCACCGATCAGCCGTGTGAACAACGCTGCGGGTCAATACACCTAGGGCCCTTCTGACGGATCTCCGCGGCGTCGCGACCCCCGGTGCGTGCTCTCGCCGCACCGCGCGAAAGCCCAAGTAGCGCCGCTACGAGGACTTCCGCGCGGCACTCCCCCAGAGGGGGGACCCCCAGAGCACGCACCGGACGCCGCTCCTTCTCCCGCGGAGATCCGTCAGAAGGGCCCTAGTGGTGGAAGCTGGTCGCCGCGCTCTTGTCCCGGCCCAGGGGGCCCGGCTGGCGGCGCAGCTCCGGCAGCAGCCGGGTGAGGTCGTCCACGAACATGTCCGCGAGGTCCTCCGAGAAGCCGTTGCGGCACACCACCCGCAGCACGGACAGGTCCTCCCGGTTCGGCGGGAAGGTGTACGCCGGGAGCAGCCAGCCGCTCTCCCGCATCCGCCGCGAGACGTCGAAGACGTCGTACGACGTGACGTCCGGCGCGGTCGTGAAGGCGAAGACGGGCAGCTCGTCGCCCCGGGTGAGGAGCCGGAAGTCGCCGAGGGCCTCCACCTTGTCGGCGATGCCCCGGGCCACGTCCCGCGTGGTCTGCTGCACCATCCGGTAGCCCTCGCGGCCCAGCCGCACCAGCGTGTAGTACTGGGCGACCACCTGGGCGCCGGGCCGGGAGAAGTTCAGCGCGAACGTCGGCATGTCACCGCCCAGATAGTTGACCCGGAACACCAGTTCCTCGGGCAGCGCCTCCTTGTCGCGCCACAGCGCCCAGCCGACCCCGGGGTACACCAGTCCGTACTTGTGCCCGGAGGTGTTGATCGACGCCACGCGCGGCAGCCGGAAGTCCCACATCAGGTCCTCGTCGAGGAAGGGCGCGATCATCGCGCCGGACGCCCCGTCCACATGCACCGGGATGTCGAGACCGGTGCGCTCCTGGAGGGCGTCCAGGGCCGCGCACAGCTCGGCGATCGGCTCGTAGGACCCGTCGAAGGTGGAGCCCAGGATGCCGACGACCCCGATGGTGTTCTCGTCGCACCGCTCGGCGGCGGCCTGCGGGTCGAGGTGGTAGCGCTCGCCGTCCATGGGGATCAGCCGGGGCTCGACCTCCCAGAAGTTGCAGAACTTCTCCCAGCACACCTGGACGTTGATCCCCATCACCAGGTTCGGCCGGGTCCCGGAGTCCGGATTCCGCTTGCTCCAGCGGCGCTTGAGCGCCATCCCGGCCAGCATGCACGCCTCGCTGGACCCGGTCGTCGAACAGCCCACGGCCGCGGACGGGTCCGGCGCGTTCCACAGATCGGCGAGCATCGCCACACAGCGCCGCTCCAGCTCGGCGGTGCGCGGGTACTCATCCTTGTCGATCATGTTCTTGTCGCGGCACTCCGCCATCAGCACCCCGGCCTGCGGCTCCATCCAGGTGGTGACGAAGGTCGCCAGATTGAGCCGGGAGTTGCCGTCCAGCATCAGCTCGTTGTGGACCAGGTCGTACGCCGCCATCGGCGCCAGCGGGTTGTCGGGCAGCCGGTGCTTGGGCGGGGCCTCGGTCATGCCGCTGACCGGATTGGCCTCGCCGTAGAAGGGGTTCAGGGACAGCGGGCGCTCGTCGGGCTTCTCGGGACCTTTGTGCAACGCCATGAGGGCCTCCTGACGGGTCGAACGGGTGACGGCGGCCCGGAGTTCCGACTGCCGTCCGCAGCGGACGGCAGGGCCACGAGCTCACGATAAGCGGACGAAACGGACACGACATCCGGACGGGTGACAGCCTGTGACGGGACGCCCGCCCGGCCCCCGCGGTCCGCGCTTGCACCTCACGCGACGTGAGGACGCACCGTGGAACCCGTACGGACGCACACGGAAGGGAGCGGAGGACGTGAGCTACTCCGTAGGACAGGTCGCCGGATTCGCCGGGGTCACGGTGCGCACCCTGCACCACTACGACGAGATCGGCCTGCTCGTCCCCGGCGGCCGCAGCCACGCGGGCCACCGGCGCTACGAGGACGCCGACCTCGACCGGCTCCAGCAGATCCTGTTCTACCGCGAGCTCGGCTTCCCGCTCGAGGAGGTCGCCGCCCTGCTCGACGACCCGGCCGCGGACCCGCGCGCGCACTTGCGCCGTCAGCACGAACTGCTGACCGCCCGGATCGAGAAGCTGCAGAAGATGGCGGCGGCCGTCGAACACGCCATGGAGGCACGCACGATGGGCATCAATCTCACACCCGAGGAGAAGTTCGAGGTCTTCGGCGACAAGGACCCCGAGCGGTACGCGGAGGAGGCGGAGGCACGCTGGGGCGGCACCGACACCTACGCCGAGTCGCAGCGCCGCGTCGCCCGCTACACCAAGGAGGACTGGAAACGCATCCAGGCCGAGGTCGACTCCTGGAACGAGCGGTACGTCGCCCTGATGGCCGCCGACGAGCCGTCCACCGCCGGGCCGGTGATGGACCTGGCCGAGGAGCACCGGCGGCACATCTCCACCTGGTACTTCGACTGCCCGTACGAGATGCACCGCCGTCTGGGGGAGACGTATGTCGCCGACGAGCGGTTCAAGGCGTTCTACGACTCCCTGCGGCCCGGCCTCGCCGAGCACCTGAAGGAGGCCATCCGGGCGAACGCGGACCGGCACGCCTCGAACGGCTGACACCCGTCCCGGCCCGGGGCTCAGTCCCGGGCCACGACCACCGCGGTCCCGTAGGCGCACACCTCGGTGCCCACGTCCGCCGCCTCGCTCACGTCGAAGCGGAACATCAGCACCGCGTTGGCGCCCCGTGAGCGTGCCTGCTCGACGAGCCGCTCCATGGCCTGGTTGCGGGTCTGCACCAGGGTCTTCGTCAACCCCTTGAGCTCGCCGCCGATCATCGATTTCAGGCCGGCGCCGATCTGGCTGCCCAGATGCCGTGAGCGCACAGTCAGCCCGAAGACCTCGCCGAGGACCTCCTGCACCCGGAAACCGGGGACGTCGTTGGTGGTGACGACCAGTACGTCCGGCTGGGGCCCCTGGCCGCCGCCGAATTCATCGATGCCCATGTTCACAGCTTTGACCGAGGAGGGGCACAGTGCATCCTGGGGAAAGCCCTGGGAACCTGGTCCTGTGGCGCTGCGTTGATAGTTTGGGGCGGTCCCGCCGCCGCACCGACCGCCCTCACCCCTCAGGAGCCCGGAACCGTGACGACCCTTGCCCTCGGACCGAGCTGGCTGGACCCCAACTACCTGCTCGACACGTTCGGCATCTGGGGTCTGCTGCTCATCGTCTTCGCGGAGTCCGGCCTGCTCATCGGCTTCTTCCTGCCCGGTGACTCCCTGCTGTTCACGGCCGGCCTGCTGATCACCTCGAACCAGCTGGACTTCCCGCTGTGGGGCGCGGTCGCGCTGATCTGCGTCGCGGCCGTCCTGGGCGACCAGGCGGGCTACATGTTCGGCAAGAAGGTGGGCCCGTCCCTCTTCAGCCGCCCCGACTCCCGCCTCTTCAAGCAGGAGAACGTCACCAAGGCGCACGAGTTCTTCGAGAAGCACGGCCCGAAGTCCCTGATCCTGGCCCGCTTCGTGCCCATCGTGCGGACGTTCACGCCGATCATCGCCGGTGTCAGCGGCATGAAGTACCGCTCGTTCCTGGTCTTCAACGTCATCGGCGGCGTCCTGTGGGGCGCGGGCGTGACCCTCCTCGGCTCCTGGCTCGGCAACATCGAGTTCGTCAAGAAGAACATCGAGGCGATCCTCATCCTGATCGTCCTCATCTCGGTGATCCCGATCGTCATCGAGTTCCTCAGGGCCCGCTCCCAGGCCAAGAAGAACCCGCCCCAGCAGCCCGCCGCGCCGCAGCAGCAGACGTACCCGGTCATGGACGACGCGACGACCCAGCTCCGCCGCATCGAACCGGAGCACCCCCAGCAGCACGACTACTACTCCCAGCAGCAGCCGTACGGCAACGACTACTACGGCGGCCAGCAGCAGTACCCGCACAACCAGAACCAGGGCTACTAGCAGCGCCCCCGAAGGGGCGCGGGGCTGTATCGATATGCGGCTCCGCCGCGTGGGCGCGACAAGCCACGACGCACCCGCACTCGCGCAGACACAGAACGCACCGGGCGCATGGCCGCCCGGCACTAAAACCCCCGCGTCCTCTTCGCGGCCTTCCGCTTCTCCGCCGACCCGATCCGCAGGAACAACCGCGACACCTCGTTCCCCAGATTCACCCCGATGGCGATGGCCATGGCCAGAGCGGCCGCCTTGGTGAGCGACCCCAGCCCCTTGTCCACCTCGTTCTGAGCGATCGCCAACAGCCCGAAGTACACGGCCGACCCGGGCAGCAGAGGCCCGATCGCCGCGGTCGTGTACGGCAGCGCCGAGGCGAACCGGTACCGCGCCAGCAACTGCCCGAACAGGCCGACCACGCCCGCCGCGACGGCCGTGGAGGCCACGGGCGAGATCTCGCCGGTGTAGTGCATGGCGCCGTACACACACCAGGCGACACCCCCGTTCAGGGTGACGGCCAGCACGGTGGAACGTTCCTGCTGGAGCAGGACGGCGAAGGTGAGCGACAGCAGCATCGAGGAGCCGATCTGCCACAGCGGCCGGTCGCTGCCGCCCAGGACCGCGTCGGGATTGAGCCGGGCGCCCAGCTGGACGCCGACGTAGAGCATCACCAGCACCCCGACGACGATGCCCACGAACAGGTACATGACCTCCAGCAGGCGGGCCGCGGCGGTGATGTAGAAGCCGGTCAGCCCGTCCTGGACGCCCGCCACCAGCGCCCGCCCCGGCAGCAGCGCGAACAGCCCGCCGGTGATGACCGCGGACGCCTCCACGTCGACGTGCGCCAGCGTCAGCGCGATACCCATCGCCACCGACGGCATCGCGGCCACCAGGAACTGGTAGAACTCCGGCAGCCCGCGCCCCGCGCACAGCCACGCCAGCCGGTCGCCGAGCATGGCGGCCACCATCGCCGCCACGAACACCACGGCGTCACCGCCGACCAGCACCGAGGCCGCCCCCGCGAGCAGCCCGCTCGCCCCGGTCAGCACCCAGGTCGGATACGGATGCCGGTTGCGGCGGATCTCCGCGAGCCGCCGGTAGGCCTCCTCCAGGGAGACATGGGCCTCCGGGTCGCTCAGATCGTCCACGAGCCGGAAGACGGCCGCCAGCCGGGTGTAGTCGGTGCCCCGGCGGCGCACCGTCCGGGACGCCGTGACCGGGTCCTCCACCAGCGAGGGCTGGTACGAGATCGACAGCAGCGTGAAGGTGACGGTCGGTTCGCAGCGGTCCAGGCCGTACGAGCGGCACACCGCGAACATCGCGGCCTCCACGTCCTCCGCGCCCTCCCCACCCGCGAGCAGCAGCTCGCCGATGCGCAGCGTCAGGTCGAGCACGCGCGGGACGGCCGGACCGCCCTCCTCCGCCTTCACGACCGGTTCCGGCGCGGGCCGCTCCGCCACCGGCATCCGCAGCATCGTGCGCATCCGGTCCTGCCAGGGCACGTCCTTGGCCAGACTCACCACCGGGATCCCGTCGGCGGGTGTGAACGCGGCCGGGGCGCTGCGCGCGCTGTACGTGCTCGGCCGGCTGAACGCCGAGCCCTCCGCCTCCGGGGCGGGCGAGACCTCCACCCCCTCCGGCACGGCGAACTCGGAGGTCACCTCGGGGTCGTACGGCCCCCTCGCCTCGTCCGACTGCGGCTTGCGGTCCTCCGCCTCCGTCACTGAGAAACGCTCCCTGAACGACGCCTTCCGTGTGCCTCAGTATGCGCACGAGTACGCGTACGGACACGCGAAAGGGCCGCACGCGTGCGTACGGCCCTTCGACGCGGGGTGATCAAGCCGGGGGGTCAGTGACCGCCCTGGTCCTTGAAGCGCTTGTACGACCGCTCGATCTCGGCCTCGGCGTCGGTGCGGCCGACCCAGTCGGCGCCCTCGACGGACTTGCCGGGCTCCAGGTCCTTGTAGACCTCGAAGAAGTGCTGGATCTCCAGGCGGTCGAACTCCGACACGTGGTGGATGTCGCGCAGGTGCTCCACGCGCGGGTCCGTCGCCGGGACGCACAGCAGCTTGTCGTCGCCGCCGGCCTCGTCCGTCATCCGGAACATGCCGATCGCGCGGCAGCGGATCAGACAGCCCGGGAAGGTGGGCTCGTCCAGGATGACCAGCGCGTCCAGCGGGTCGCCGTCCTCGCCGAGGGTGTTCTCGACGAAGCCGTAGTCGGTCGGGTACGCGGTCGAGGTGAAGAGTCGACGGTCCAGGCGGATCCGACCCGTCTCGTGGTCCACCTCGTACTTGTTGCGCGAACCCTTCGGGATCTCGATCGTGACGTCGAACTCCACCGGTGGCTCCTCCATGATCAGCACATAGTTCTGGTGATTAAGTGTCCCTCACGCCGGTGTGTGATCGCGAAAGGGGCTGGTGGTCGTGCCGGAGCTGAGGCCTTGGCGAGCCGCGAGACCGCATGTGGTGCGGATCACGGACGCCGTACGACCGCGTCTGGCACGTGCCGCAGGGATCGTACGGCCCTCTCTCGCGCGCGCCGCGGCGGCCGCCGGGCCGCAGGTCGCACGGCTGACGCAAGCGGTCGGTCCACAGCTCGCGCGGATCACGAAGGCCGGTCCGCACACCGGTTCCTGGCGGTACACCGCGGGTGCGGCGACCGCAGGTCTGGCGCTGGCCGCGGGCGTGGTGACCGCCGCCGGCCCCTGGGACGGCACCGGTCAGCGTACGGCCGAGCGCGACCGGGCAGTCGCCCTGGACCGCACGGGTGGCGCAGATCACGGCCGTAAGGACGATTCGTCCCGTACGTCCGCCACCGCCGCCGGGGCGCCCCGCCCCGCCCCCAGCGCCGCCTCCGTCCTCACCGGCCTCGGGGGCGCCGCGGACACCGTGAAGTCCGCCCCGGACGCCCCCGCCGCCCTGCCCACCACCACCGGTCTCAAGGCCGTCCTGGACCGTCTGCTGGCCGATCCGGCCCTCGGCGCCCGGCACACCGCCGCCGTCGTCGACGTGGCCACCGGCAAGCGCCTGTACGGCTCCGGGGCCGACACGGCGCTCACCCCGGCCTCCACCACCAAGATCGCCACCGCCGTCGCCGCGCTCTCCGCGATGGGACCCGACCACCGCCTCACCACCCGCGCCGCCCTCGAACCCGACACGAAGGAACTCGTCCTGGTCGGCGGCGGCGACCCCACCCTCACCGCCCGCCAGGACGCCCAGGGCTGGGCCGGACTGCGCACCCTCGCCGCGGCCACCGCCAAGACCCTCAAGGCGCGCGGCATCACCCAGGTGACCCTCTCGTACGACACGACCCTCTTCGCCGGCTCGCAGATTCACCCCATCGGGGTCAACCCCAACCTCGCCCCCGTCACCGCGCTGAGCGCCGACGAGGGCCGCACCGACGACTCCACCAGCGGACCGACGACCCGGGTGAGCGACCCGGCCGCCGACGCCACCCGCAAGTTCGCCGCCTACCTGGAGGCCGACGGCATCAAGTCCTCGGCCCCCGGCCCCTCGAAGGCCACCACGCGCGCGCAGACGCTCGCCACCGTCTCCTCGCCCCCGCTGTCCACGCTGATCGAACGCATGCTCACCAACAGCGACAACGACATCGCCGAGGCCCTCGCCCGGCAGACCGCCGTCGCCACCGGCGTACGCGCCGACTTCGCCGGCGGCGGCAAGGCCGTCCGCGCCCAGCTCCAGAAGCTCGGCCTGCCCGTGACCGGCGCCGTCTTCAAGGACGGCAGCGGGCTCGACCGCGCGGACCGCCTCACCGCGAACCTCCTCACCACCCTCCTCGCCAAGGCCGGCGACCCCGGCCTCCCCGCACTGCGCCCCGTCCTCACCGGACTGCCCGTCGCCGGCTTCACCGGCACCCTCAGCACCCGCTACGCCGACGGCGCCGCCGGTGTCGTCCGGGCCAAGACCGGCACCCTGACCGGCGTGAACACCCTCGCCGGCACGGTCGTCGACCAGGACGGCCGGCTCCTCGCCTTCGCCCTGCTCACCTCCGACACCACCGACCCGACGGCCGCCCAGACCGCCCTGGACAAGGCCGCGACGGCACTGGCGGGCTGCGGCTGCCGGTGAGCGACGCCCGACCCTGACGTATCCCTGATCAAGCCCTCGCGGCCTGCCCCAACCGGGACCGAGCACGTACGGTTGACACATGACGAGCATCGGTGGTGCTGCATCTGCTGGGATGGTCGACTGGAATCTCGCGGTCGCGACCGCGACCCGGCTCGTGCGGCCGGGCCCCGAGGTCAGCCGTGACGAGGCCCGGACCGTCGTCGCGGAACTGCGCCGGCACGCCAAGGCCTCCGAGCACCACGTCCGCGGCTTCACCCGCATGGGCACCGAGGACATCCACGACACGCCGATCCTCGTCGTCGACCGCCCCGGCTGGGTCCGGGCGAACGTCGCCGGGTTCCGGGAGATCCTCAAACCCCTCCTGGACAAGATGCAGGAGCGCCGCGGCGGCACCCCCGGCGGCGCGGTCCTCGGCGCCGTCGGCGGCAAGGTCACCGGCGTCGAACTCGGCATGCTGCTGTCGTTCCTCGCCTCCCGCGTCCTCGGCCAGTACGAGACCTTCGCCCCCGCCACCCGCGAACTCCCCGCCGGCGCCAAGAACGGCGGCCGGCTGCTGCTCGTCGCGCCCAACATCGTCCATGTCGAACGCGAACTCGACGTCGACCCCCACGACTTCCGCCTCTGGGTCTGCCTGCACGAGGAGACGCACCGCACCCAGTTCTCCGCCGTGCCCTGGCTGCGCGACCACCTGGAGGGGGAGATCCAGTCGTTCCTGGGGGAGACCGACGTCGACCCCATGACCTTCCTCGAGCGCTTCCGCGACGCCGCCCAGTCCCTCGCCGGAGGCCGCCCCGAGGGCGAGGAGGACGACGGCGGGCGCTCCCTCGTCGAACTCGTGCAGACCCCGGCCCAGCGGGAGATCCTCGCCCGGCTCACCGCCGTGATGTCCCTCCTGGAGGGCCACGCCGACTTCGTCATGGACGGCGTCGGCCCCGACGTCGTGCCGACCGTCTCCGAGATCCGCGAGAAGTTCCAGCAGCGCCGCGCCAAGGGCGCCTCCCGGCTGGACGTCGCCCTGCGCAAACTGCTCGGCCTGGACGCCAAACTCCGCCAGTACAAGGACGGCGAGCGCTTCGTGCGGTCCGTCGTCGACGAGGTGGGCATGGACGGCTTCAACCGCGTGTGGACCTCCCCCAACACGCTCCCCACCAAGGCCGAGATCGCCAAACCCGCGGACTGGGTCGCGCGGGTGCACCGCAAGGCCGACTCATGACCCGTACCGCGCGCCCCTGCCGAACACCGTGAGCCGAATGCGGCCCACGGCAGGCAAACGCCCCTCCAATCACCCGTCCGAGGGACCGTGAGCCCTCGACAGGCGTGCGATGCTCGGGGAGCGGCCCGGTTCTGTCACCATCTACACACTCTGAGTGACCGACCTCGGGCTCACCCCCCGAACTCTTCTTGAAGGGAACCGGACATGGGTCCCCATCCAGCGGTCGCGGCGATACGCCTGGCGGTCCGCCGCGTCCTCCACGACATCCTCAACGACCACCGGCCCGCCGGCCCGACCACCGGCGCCCGCGTACCGGCGCCGTACACCCGCCCGACCGCACCCCTCGTCCTCGTGGCGTGCTCCGGCGGCGCCGACTCCATGGCGCTCGCCTCCGCACTCGCCTTCGAGGCCCCCCGGCTCGGCATCCGCGCCGGCGGCGTCACCGTCGACCACGGCCTGCAGCACGGCTCCGACCTGCGCGCCGCGGAAGTCGTCCTGCGCCTGCGCGAACTCGGCCTCGACCCCGTCGAGTCCACCGCCGTGACCGTCGGCCGCGACGGCGGACCCGAGGCCGCGGCCCGCGACGCCCGCTACGCCGCCCTGGACGCCGCCACCGAGCGCCACGGCGCCGCCGCCGTCCTCCTCGGCCACACCCGCGACGACCAGGCCGAGACGGTCCTCCTCGGACTCGCCCGCGGCTCCGGCATCCGCTCCCTGTCCGGAATGGCCGCGGTCTCGGGGGCCGGCGGCCGTTACCGCCGCCCCTTCCTCGAACTCGACCGGCAGACCGCCCGCAAGGCGTGCATGGTCCAGTCCCTGCCCGTCTGGGACGACCCCCACAACGCCGATCCGGCCTACACCCGCTCCCGGCTGCGCCACGAAGGCCTGCCCGCCCTGGAGAAGGCCCTCGGCAAGGGCGTCGTCGAGGCACTCGCCCGGACGGCCCAGCTCTCCCGCGACGACGCCGACGCCCTCGACGCCTGGGCCCGCCGCGCCGAGGACTCCGTACGGGACGCGACCGGCCTCCTGGAGTGCGCCAAGCTCTACGCCCTGCCGCCCGCCGTCCGCCGCCGTATCCTGCGCCGCGCCGCCATCGAGGCGGGCGCGCCGGCCGGTTCCCTCTTCGCGCGGCACATCGAGGAGGTCGACCGGCTGATCACCGGCTGGCGCGGCCAGGGAGCCATCAATCTCCCGGGCAAGGTCGTGGCCCAGCGGCAGGGTGGCAGACTGGTGATTCGGCAAGGCTGATTCCCGACCCTCCGCACGGAGGGTCCGGGCCGGCCGGTGGGACGACCGAAAGTGATGCGGGTGGACGCGAAAGACATGGGTGCCGACCTCCAGCAGGTGCTCATCACCAAGGAAGAGATCGACGCGAAGCTGGCCGAGCTGGCCGCGAAGATCGACGCGGAGTACGAGGGCAAGGACCTGCTGATCGTCGGCGTGCTCAAGGGCGCGGTGATGGCCATGGCCGACCTCGCCCGGGCGCTGTCCACCCCCGTCACCATGGACTGGATGGCCGTGTCGTCGTACGGCGCGGGCACCCAGTCCTCCGGTGTGGTGCGGATCCTCAAGGACCTCGACACCGACATCAAGGGGCGGCACGTCCTGATCGTCGAGGACATCATCGACTCCGGGCTGACCCTCTCCTGGCTGATCAACAACCTCGGCTCGCGCGAGCCCGAGTCGTTGAAGATCTGCACCCTGCTGCGCAAGCCGGACGCGGCGAAGGTCGCCATCGACGTCGAGTGGGTCGGCTTCGACATCCCCAACGAGTTCGTCGTCGGCTACGGCCTCGACTACGCCGAGAAGTACCGCAACCTTCCGTTCGTCGGTACGCTCGCGCCCCACGTCTACGGCGGCTGAACCCACCGGGTCACAGACCTGTAGGACGTACGGGAACCCCGGCGGCCCTCGCGCCGTTGGAGCATGCAGACGGGTTCCCCAGCCGGACCGTGCGGCTTCCCGCGACAAAGCTGGGGTACCGTCAGAAGAACTGTCTTATCAAACTCACTATGGCAGGAGGGACGGGGCGACACCGCTCCGTATGGATGGACGTGAAGCGATACTTCCGTGGGCCGGTCATGTGGATCGTGCTGGCCGTCCTTGCCGTGGTCGTGTTGATGCAGGTCGTCGGCTCGTCCGGCGGCTACAAGACGGTGGACACCGGCCAAGTCGTGGCGGCGATCAACGAGAACAAGGTCGAGTCGGCCAAGCTCACCACCGGTGACGAGCAGACCATCAAGGTCACGCTCAAGGACGGCGTTAAGGTCAAGGGCAGCTCGAAGATCCAGGCGAGCTACATCGGCGACCAGGGCGTGACCATCGCCAATACGCTGCAGACCAAGTACCAGGACAAGCAGATCCCGGACGGCTACACGGTCTCTCCGACGAAGCAGAACGCCTTCGTCGGGATCCTGCTGTCCCTGCTCCCCTTCGTCCTCATCGTGGTCGTCTTCCTGTTCCTGATGAACCAGATGCAGGGCGGCGGCTCCCGCGTCATGAACTTCGGCAAGTCCAAGGCGAAGCTCATCACCAAGGACACGCCGAAGACGACGTTCGCCGACGTGGCCGGTTCGGACGAGGCCGTCGAGGAACTCCACGAGATCAAGGAGTTCCTGCAGGAGCCCGCCAAGTTCCAGGCCGTCGGCGCCAAGATCCCCAAGGGTGTGCTGCTGTACGGCCCGCCCGGCACCGGCAAGACCCTGCTCGCGCGCGCCGTCGCCGGCGAGGCGGGCGTCCCCTTCTACTCGATCTCCGGTTCCGACTTCGTCGAGATGTTCGTCGGTGTCGGTGCCTCCCGAGTCCGTGACCTCTTCGAGCAGGCCAAGGCGAACGCCCCGGCGATCGTCTTCGTCGACGAGATCGACGCGGTCGGCCGCCACCGCGGCGCCGGCCTCGGCGGTGGTCACGACGAGCGCGAGCAGACCCTGAACCAGCTGCTCGTCGAGATGGACGGCTTCGACGTCAAGGGCGGCGTGATCCTCATCGCCGCGACGAACCGGCCCGACATCCTCGACCCGGCGCTGCTGCGCCCCGGCCGCTTCGACCGCCAGATCGCGGTCGACCGTCCGGACATGCAGGGCCGGCTGGAGATCCTCAAGGTCCACCAGAAGGGCAAGCCGGTCGCGCCCGACGTCGATCTGGCCGCCGTCGCCCGCCGTACCCCCGGCTTCACGGGCGCCGACCTGTCGAACGTGCTGAACGAAGCGGCGCTCCTCACGGCGCGCAGCGACAAGAAGCTGATCGACAACCAGATGCTGGACGAGGCGATCGACCGTGTGGTCGCGGGCCCGCAGAAGCGGACCCGGATCATGTCGGACAAGGAGAAGAAGATCACCGCGTACCACGAGGGCGGTCACGCCCTGGTCGCGGCGGCTTCCCCGAACTCCGACCCGGTCCACAAGATCACCATCCTGAGCCGCGGCCGTGCGCTGGGCTACACGATGGTGCTCCCGGACGAGGACAAGTACTCCACCACGCGCAACGAGATGCTGGACCAGCTGGCCTACATGCTCGGCGGCCGCGCGGCGGAGGAGCTCGTCTTCCACGACCCGACCACGGGCGCGGCGAACGACATCGAGAAGGCCACCGCCACGGCCCGCGCGATGGTCACCCAGTACGGCATGACCGAGCGTCTGGGTGCGATCAAGTTCGGCGGCGACAACACCGAGCCGTTCCTCGGCCGTGAGATGGCTCACCAGCGCGACTACTCGGAAGAGGTCGCCGCCCTGGTGGACGAGGAAGTCAAGAAGCTCATCGAGAACGCGCACAACGAGGCCTGGGAGATCCTGGTCGAGAACCGCGACGTCCTCGACAACCTGGTCCTGCAGCTGCTGGAGAAGGAGACGCTGGGCAAGGAGGAGATCGCCGAGGTCTTCTCCGCCATCGTCAAGCGCCCCGCGCGACCTGCCTGGACCGGTTCCTCCCGCCGCACCCCGTCCACCCGTCCGCCGGTGCTCTCCCCCAAGGAGCTCGCACTGACGAACGGCGCCAACGGCGCGACGCCCGCGATCTCCACCGCGAAGTCCACCGCGGCGGAGTCCGCCCCGGTGACCGAGCCCGCCCAGGAGGACCGCACCGAGAGCTGACCGAGCTCCCGGAGCCCCCACCAGGCCCGGAATGGATGCCGCGCCCCCCAGGTTCTAGCCTGGGGGGCGCGGCTTTCCCATATGGCCGAATCCATACGGTGTGGTAGGACATCTCGGAACATCGAGCATCTAGGAACATCGAGCATCTAGGAACGAGGCAGCACATGACCGACCCCGTGACGCTGGACGGCGAGGGCTCCATCGGCGAGTTCGACGAGAAGCGCGCCGAGAACGCCGTACGGGAACTCCTGATCGCGGTCGGCGAGGACCCGGACCGCGAAGGCCTGAAGGAGACACCGGCGCGGGTGGCGCGGGCGTACCGGGAGATATTCGCGGGGTTGTGGCAGAAGCCCGAGGACGTGCTGACGACGACGTTCGACCTGGGGCACGATGAAATGGTGCTGGTCAAGGACATCGAGGTGTTCTCGACCTGTGAGCATCATCTGGTGCCGTTCCGGGGTGTCGCCCACGTCGGCTACATCCCGTCCACCTCGGGGAAGATCACCGGGCTGTCCAAGCTGGCCCGGCTCGTGGATGTCTTCGCGCGCCGTCCCCAGGTGCAGGAACGTCTCACCACGCAGATCGCGGACTCGCTGATGGAGATCCTGGAGCCGCGCGGGGTGATCGTGGTCGTCGAGTGCGAGCACATGTGCATGTCCATGCGGGGCATCCGCAAGCCCGGGGCCAAGACCATCACCTCGGCGGTGCGCGGTCAGCTGCGGGACATGGCCACGCGCAACGAGGCGATGAGCCTGATCATGGCGCACTGAGGCGCGCCCCGGCCATCGGGCCGGGGAACGTCAGGCCGGGAACGTCAGGCGGGGGAGGCGGCGCCCTTGTCGTGGTCGTCGTCCTCCGGGAGTTTGCAGACGCGCTCCAGGAACAGGGCGGACGCTATGACGGCGAGGCCGGCCAGGACCGAGAAGCCGGCGTAGATGGCCTGGTCGCGGCGGGCGGGGATGTCCAGGGACTCCAGGAGATAGACCCCGGTGCCGCCGTACATGCCGGCGACGAGGGCGGCGACCAGGGCGCTGGCCTGGCCGAAGACGACCGCGCGGGCCGCCATGAGGGGGTCGACGCCCTTCGCCTCGGGCCGGCGCTCGCGCTGGGCCTTGAGGCGGGCGCGCAGCGAGAGCGCCGTGGACAGCAGGACCACGGCGATCAGGGCGAGGACGATGGGGGCGGCCAGGGGGACACTGGGCAGGGTCCCGATCGAGTTCCAGAGGCGGGCGCCCGCCCAGGACAGGACGCCGGCCACGACGAACACGCCGGCCAGCACCCTGATGCGCAGCTCTCTCACGGTGTCCCTTCAGCTCCCCCGGGTTCCGCGGGTCGTTCCGCGGACGAGTGTCGTGGTGGTCGTCTTGACCTTAACGACTACTCGGGCAGCTGGAGTTCCAGGTCCTTGCGGACGGTGACGCCCTCGCCCGTGACCGCGTCGAGGAGGTCGGCGACCGCGCCGTGGCCGGGGAGCTGCGCCTCGGGGTCCACGTCGTGCCAGGGGGCGAGGACGAAGGCGCGTTCGTGGGCGCGCGGGTGCGGCAGGGTGAGCTGCGGGTCGTCGTCCACGACGCCCGCGTACGCCACGATGTCGACGTCGAGGGTGCGCGCGCCCCAGCGCTCGTCCCGGACACGGTGGAAGGCCTCCTCGACCGCGTGGGCCCGCTCCAGGAGCGAGGACGGGGGCAGGGTGGTCTTCAGCAGGACGACGGCGTTGAAGTACGAGGGCTGGCTGCCGGGTTCGACGCCCCACGGCTCCGTCTCGTACACCGGGGAGACGGCCTTGACGCGGACGCCGGGGGTGTCCTCCAGGGCGTCGACGGCCCCCTGGAGGGTCTCCAGACGGTTGCCGAGGTTGGCGCCGAGGGAGAGCACGGCGCGTTTGGGGTTGTGCAGGGTGGTGTCGGCGGCGTCCACCTGCTGGACGACGGAGGCGGGCACCGGCTGAACGGTCGGGTCGCTGTGACCCTGGGTGAAGGACGCGGTCATACTCGGCTCCGGGTGATGGTGACGGTCACGTCGTCGAAGGGGACCGTGATCGGGGCGTTCGGTTTGTGGACCACGACCTCGACCTCTTGTACCCCGTCGTGCTGCAGACAGGCCTGGGCGATGCGCTCGGCGAGCGTCTCGATGAGGTTGACCGGTTCGCCCTCGACGACGGCCACGACCTCCTCCGCCACGATGCCGTAGTGCACGGTCTTCGCCAGGTCGTCGGCGGCGGCGGCCGGGCGGGTGTCCAGGCCCAGGACGAGGTCCACGACGAAGGTCTGGCCCTCCCTGCGTTCCTCGGGGAACACACCGTGGTACCCGCGGGCCTTCAGGCCGCGCAGCGCGACACGATCCACGCGAATCACTCCTGCAATCGTCGGTTGCCTCGAACGAATCTACCTGCGCGCACCGACAGGACCGGGGCGCGGGCGCGCGCGTGCGGCGGCCCGGGAGGCAGTTTTCACCTGGTGTTTCCCTTGGTGAACCCGGGTGGCTCATGGGCCGGTGGCCGCACCTGCCCACGGGTTCGTGATTCCAACCACTTCTCGGATCAGGAGGGGCTGTCGTCGTCCTCGTCGGTGTCCGGTTCGTCGCCGTTCTCGGCGAGGACCGGGGAGGCGTGGTGCGACCAGAGCTTCCAGCCGTCGGGGGTGCGGCGGAACACATTGGTGGCGACCACCAGCTGGCCCACGAGCGGTCCGAGCTCCTCGCCCGCCCGGGGCGCGGGGCCACCGCTGAGGATGTTCTCCGTGCAGGTCACCAGGGCGGTGTCGCCGGTGACCGAGACATGCACATCGGTGAGGAAGAACTGGATGTAGTCGGTGTTCGCCATGATCAGGGCGTACGAGCGCAGGACCTCGCCGCGTCCGGTCAGCACCGGCCAGCCGGGGTGCACGCAGGAGATCACCCCGGTGTCGGCGGGGTCGTGGTACTCCTCGTCGACGCCCAGGTCGGCGGGGGTGAGCCAGAGCGAGGACACGCTTTCGAAGTCGCCCTGTTCGAGGGCCTCGTAGAACGCGGCGTTGGCGGCCTCGACCTGCTCGACGTCCGTGTGCGGGGCGGTCACCGCGCTCCTTCCACGGCGCGCGCGACCCGTACCGCGTCGGCGGTCGCGCGCACCTCGTGCACGCGCACCGCCCAGGCGCCGGTGTGCGCGGCGATCGCGGAGACGGCGGCGGTGGCGGCGTCGCGCTCGCGCGCGGGCGGGGGAGCGCTCTCGGGGCCGGCCAGGACGCGGCCGAGGAAGCGCTTGCGGGAGGCGGCGACGAGCAGCGGGTGCCCGAGGGCGTGCAGCCGGTCGAGGTGGGCGAGCAGGGTGAGGTCGTGGTCGGCCTCCTTGGAGAAGCCGAGGCCGGGGTCGACGACGATCCGGTCGGGGGAGACCCCGCCGGCGAGAACGGCCTCCACGCGCGCGTGCAGTTCGTCGACGACTTCGGTGACGACGTCCTCGTAGGAGCCCTTGACGTTGCCGCCCTCCAGGAAGCCGCGCCAGTGCATGACGACGAAGGGGCCGCCCGCGTCCGCGACGGCCGGGATCATCGCGGGGTCGGCGAGGCCGCCGCTGACGTCGTTGACGAGGGCGGCGCCGGCGGCGAGGGCCTGGGCGGCGACGGAGGCGCGCATGGTGTCGACGGAGACGACGGTGCCCTCGGAGGCGAGGCCCCGGACGACGGGGATGACCCGGCGCAGTTCCTCGGCCTCGTCGACGCGGGTGGCGCCGGGGCGGGTGGACTCGCCGCCGACGTCGACCAGGTCGGCGCCCTCGGCGACGAGCTGGAGGCCGTGTTTGACGGCGGCGGTCGTGTCGAACCAGCGGCCGCCGTCGGAGAAGGAGTCGGGTGTCACGTTGACGACGCCCATGACCGCGCAGCGGTCCCAGTCCGGAAGGCCGGCGACGTGCCCGCGTCCGCTCTGCTTGCTCATACGTTCAGCGTAGGCCCAGCAGGGCGCCGGGACGCCGGGCGGTCCGGGCGCAGGCCCCAGGGCTGGGAGGGGGCGGGGCCTGCGCCGGGCCGGTCCGGGAGGGGACGGGGGCCCGGGCGGGCCGGCCGGGAGGGGACGGCGGGCCCGGGCGGGCGTGGGGTCAGGCGGCCCGTACGTCCTGTCTCTCCGCGAGTCCGTGGGCGCACACGCGGGCCGCCTTGGTGCGGCGGCGCAGGAAGCGGGGCAGAGGGAGGGCCAGGTTCACGAAGCCTTCGGCCTGCATGGCGGCGAAGCCGATGCGCGGGAGGTCGCCCGAGGCGCGGTAGACCACGAAGCGGGGTTCCCAGCGGGGCTGGAACTTGGCGTTGAACTTGTACAGGGACTCGATCTGGAACCAGCGGGAGAGGAAGACCAGCAGCCCGCGCCAGGCGCGCAGTACCGGCCCCGCGCCGATCTTCTCGCCGCGGGCCAGCGCCGAGCGGAACATCGCGAAGTTCAGCGACACGCGCGTGATGCCGAGTTTCGGGGCGGCCTGGAGCGCGGCGACGATGAGGAGTTCGTTCATGCCGGGGTCGGCGGCGCGGTCGCGGCGCATCAGGTCCAGGGAGGCGCCGTCGGTGCCCCAGGGCACGAAGTGCAGGATCGCCTTCAGGTCGCCGTACGGGCCGGGCGCCTCGTCGGCCTTGTGGGCGGTGGCGATGAGGCAGTCGCCGTCGGCGGGGTCGCCGACGCGGCCCAGCGCCATGGAGAAGCCGCGCTCGGTGTCGGTGCCGCGCCAGTCCTCCGCGGCCAGCCGGATCCGCTCCAGTTCGGCCTCGCCGAGGTCACGGACACGACGTACGCGGGTCTCGTAACCGGCGCGTTCGATGCGCTTGACCATCTGCCGGACGTTGCGCATCGCGCGGCCGGCGAGCGAGAAATCCGCCACGTCCACCACCGCCTCGTCGCCCAGTTCGAGGGCGTCGAGGCCGGTCTCGCGGGTCCAGACCTCGCCGCCGGTCTCCGAGCAGCCCATGACGGCGGGCGTCCAGGAGTGCGCCCTGGCCTCGTCCATGAAGCGCTCGATGGCGCCGGGCCAGGCCTCTACGTCGCCGATGGGGTCGCCGCTGGCCAGCATCACGCCGGAGACGACGCGGTAGGTGACGGCGGCCTTGCCGCTGGGGGAGAAGACCACGGCCTTGTCGCGGCGCAGGGCGAAGTGCCCGAGGGAGTCGCGGCCGCCGTGCCGGTCGAGCAGGGCGCGCAGCCTGGCCTCGTCCTCCCCGGTGAGCCGGGCGGCCGGGTGTTCGGGCCGGAAGGCGAGGTAGATGGTGGTGACGGCGGTGATCCAGCCGAGGGCACCGAGGGAGAAGGCGACGGTCCAGGAGGTGCTGCCCTGGTAGTCGACCGGGCCCTCGAAGCCGAAGAGGCCGTACAGGACGTGGGTAATGCGATCGGCCAGGCTCGGGTCGCCGATCATGCGCCGCGGGTGGACGCTGACGATGATCAGTCCGAGGACGAGGGAACCGGCGCCCATGAGGACGAAGTTGGCGAGCGCGCGCCACCGGCTGCGCGGGTCGGGCAGGGCCCTGAACTGGTCCCGGTGGAGGATCAGCGGGACCAGCAGCGCGAGCGAGATGAGCGCGCCCACGATCGAGTGCCGGTACACGAACTGCGCGACCGCGCCGGCCGGGAGCAGGGCCACCGCCGCCCGCCAGGCGCGCCGCTTGCCGCGCTTGAGGCCGTGGGCGAGCAGGAGCAGCAGTACGCCGGCGCTGAGCGAGAGCGCGGCGGCGAACGGGCCGAACGAGCCGGGCAGCACCTCGGCGAGCGTGTGCATACGGCTCTGCCGGAACCGCGGGAAGATGCCCGCCGCGACGTCCAGCAGCCCCACGAGGGCACAGGCTCTGCCGACGAGGGCGGGTACGGATTCGGGGCGCGGACCTCGCATCAGCTGCCGCACCCGGCTTGATCGGTGCGGAACCCCGCCCGACATTTCCCCATCTTCCCTGACAGACATCGCATCCCGTAGTTCCGCGAGAGACCTTGGATCCGGATCCGATTCGGGCATCCGGCGACATTGCGCCCTCTAGGACGGTGTCTCGGGGAGAGAGGTTCACTCCGCTCTTCAAAGCCGCCGAAAAGGCCAAGGAAAGTCCGGGACAAGCCCTCGCGAAGGAGTCGGGGGGAACGGATGCGCGCCCGGGCCAGGAGCAGGCAGGAAACCGTTGTATGGGTCTCACGAGCAACACAGTGCTGCTGTTGTCAGTCCTGTTCGCCTTAATGCTGTTCGCCGGCACGGTATGGCTGTGGCCACGGCTGGCGCGGCGTTCCTGGCGGGCCGTCGGCGGGCGGATCGGTCTGCTGCTGTGCACACAGGTGGCCCTCTTCGTGTCCGTGGGGCTGTCCGCCAATCAGGCGTTCGGTTTCTACGCCAGCTGGGCGGACCTGTTCGGCCGGGAGACGGAGCCGGGTGTGGTCGTCGACCACACGAACGGCGCCCCGGCCGGGCCGCTGCGGGTCGTGGACAGCCGGCGGGTGGAAGGCGGCGGCGGGCGGCCGGACTTCGGCGGGCAGATCCAGAAGGTGGTGCTGGCCGGCCGTACGACCCACATCAACTCGCCCGCCTATGTGTATCTGCCCCCCGAGTACTTCGCCGCGAAGAACCGCACGCGTACGTTCCCCGCGGCCGTCGTCCTCACGGGCTACCCGGGCACCGCGGAGGCCCTCATAGACAAGCTGCACTACCCGCGCACCGCGCGGCGGCTCGCCGAGGACGGGCGGATGCAGCCGATGATCCTGGTGATGCTGCGGCCGACGGTGGCTCCGCCGCGGGACACGGAGTGCGTGGACGTCCCGGGCGGGCCGCAGACCGAGTCGTTCTTCGCCAAGGACCTGCCGGACGCCGTCGCGGCCCACTACAGGGTGGGCAAGAAGCCGGGGAGCTGGGGGATCATCGGGGACTCCACGGGCGGTTACTGCGCCCTGAAGCTCGCGATGCACCATCCGGAGGTGTACGCGGCGGGCGCGGGCCTGTCGGCGTACTACAAGGCGCCGACCGATCCGACGACCGGCGACCTGTTCCACGGCGACGAGACCCTGCGCAAGGAGGCCGATCTGCGCTGGTTTCTGAAGAATCGTTCCGCTCCGGACACCTCGCTGCTCGTCACCAGCAGCGAAGTCGGCGAGTCCAACTACAAGGCCACGCTGAACTTCATAGACCTGGCGAAGGCCACGGACCGGACCCGGATCTCGTCGATCATCCTCGAAAGCGGCGGCCACAACTTCAACACCTGGCGGCGCGAGATTCCGCCCGCTCTGGAGTGGATGAGCGGCCGGCTGAGTAATTGATCTTGACTTTCGCGCCCTTCCATGGGCTGTGAAGGCTTCGGTACGGCTGTGTTTTTACGGGGCGGGGCGCCAACATTCGCCTACGCGCGGTAAGTTTCTGGCCATGCCACGTGGACGTCACCGCCATTCACCGCCATTGCACAGGCTGTTGCCTCCCTCGGCGATCGCAGGCGTCTCGCTCACCTGCGCCTTCGGCCCCTGGGTGTTCTCGGATCCCGCCGTGCTCCGCGTCGTCGCCGCCGTCGCCGCGGCCACCGCGGTCGTCGGGGCAGCCGTGCTGCGTCGCTGGGACATGCACGCCGGCAAACAGGTCGCCGACCTCACGCGCGCGCGTGCGAGCGACGAGTGGCGCTTCGAGGAACGGGTCGCCGAACTGGAGACCGACCTCGACGAATCGCGTGACCTGCGCGGCAAGCTGGAGAAGCGGCTGCGGGCCAAGCGCGCCGAACTGGCCGGCCTGCGCAACGAGCACGCCGCCCTGCTGCGCCGTTACGCCACGGCGGAGACCGAGCGGGCGAGCGCCCTGGAGGGCCGCCGACTGCTCGAGATAGAGAACACGGCCGAGCCGGAGACGCACGCGCTGCCTCCCGCGCGCGTGTCGGAGGAGCGGGAGACGGAGACCGCGGTCTCCGAGACGCCCGAGACCGCGGAGACCGTCGAGACCGCCGACGATGAGCCCAAGGTTCCGGCGGCGTTTTCCCCGGAGGGCTCGCAGCTGTACGCGCGGGCGCGGTCGGCCCTGGCGAAGCTCGACCCGGACGCCGCTCCGGCCGAGGCCGCCGAGGACTCCGGCGCGGAGGAGCCCGTGCAGGTTCCGTCCGGGAAGACCGGTGGCGCGCAGTCCGCTCAGGAGGACGAGGCCGAGGGGCAGTCCGAGGCGGCCGACGAGCACGCGCGCGCGGCCGCCGCCCACCCGGCCGAGGAGACCGACGAGATCGGCGAGGGCCGGGCGACGGACGAGGCCGCCACGGAACCGACGGGGACGGCCACCGACGAGACCCCCACCGACGGCACCGCTGCCGCGCGGGCTGCCGCCGAGCGGACCGCTGCCGCGCAGGCACCCGCCGCGCGGGCTGCCGCCGAGCGGACCGCTGCCGCTCCGGCGGGCTCCGAGCGTGCGGCCGCCCCGGCCGCCGCCGACCGCGCCGTCTCCGCGGCCGCCGTCGCGGTCGTCGGCTCCGGGCGCGGCGGGTCCACGGCTGCCGTCTCCGCAACCGCCGCCCCGGCGACCGCCGGTGCGGTGGCCACCGTCCCCGAAGGCACCGCCCCCATCGCCCCCACCGTCCCCGCCGCCCCCGAGCCGGTGCGCGCCATGTCCGCCGCGCTCGTGCCGCGGCCCGCCGCGCCGGTGGTGCGGCCGTCCGGGCACTTCACCGTGCCGACCGCCGTGGCCGTCGTACCCGCCGCGCAGCCGGTACGGCGTCCCGCGGTGGAGGGCGGGTTCGACTTCTTCGGCACGAAGAGCGCGACGCCGAACGCCCTGGAGTCGGTGCAGAACGAGGACCTCGCCGACGTCGTCGGCCAGGAGGCGCTCGCGCTGCACAAGGCGGAGGCCGAGGCGGAGTTCAAGCCGGCCGGCGAGGAGGCCCGCGGCGTCGGCCAGGTGATCGACCTGACCGCGCACGACGAGACCGAGGTGATCGACCTCCAGGGCCTGCGCAGCGCGGTGTCCTGACCGGGAGTCACCCCGAGGGCCGTACGGCCGTCGTCCTCCGGACGGCAGCCGTACGGCCCTTCGGCGTTCCACCCCGCCGTGCGGTCACGCCATCCAGCGGTCACGCCATCCAGCGGTCGGGCCGGGCGTCCCGGCGGCCCGTGCGGGACCGCTCGGCCTGGGCGTGCAGCAGCTCCGCGGCCTCCTGAGCGTCCCTCAGGCGGGCGGTGACGGTCTTGTCGGCCCCCGTGTCCACATGGACGGCGGCGAGCCGCCACAGGCGCTGCCAGGGGCCCTGCGTCAGCCGTACGCTCTGGACCTTGGCGTGGGGCACGAGGGCGAGGCGGCGGTGCAGCAGCCCGTGCCGACTGGCGAACACGGCGTCGGTGACGGCGATCCCGTAACCCCGCCACCACAGCGGCACGCACCGCCCGGCCCGGCGCGGCGGGCGTGCCAGCGAGGCCGCCGCCGGCACGGTCACGCCGGGCAGCACGCGCGCGACGACGGCCTCCGCGACCGCGCGCGGGGCGACCGGCACGAGCACGGAGTTGGCCGAGCCCGCCACGTCCAGTTCGACGCGCACCCAGTCGCGGCGCCGCCACAGCAGCGGCTGCACGATCCGCACGGTCTGCACCCGCCCCGGCGGCACCGTCTCGTGCGTCCGGTCCAGCAGGCCGCGGTCGATGCGCAGTCCGTCCGGCGACTCGGCGACCGTCCAGTCGTACTCGCCGACGAACCGCCCGGCGCTGCGCGCGCCCGCCGCGCCGAGCAGCGGCAGACCGGTCGCGAGGACCGTCACCACGCTGTGCGTGACCAGCCACAGGACGGGCGGCACGACCAGGGCGGCGGCGACCGCGCCCCAGGCCGAACCGGTCAGCACCAGCGCGATCACCAGCTCGCGCGCCGGGACGCGCAGCAGCTCGCGCGCCGGCGCCTCGCCCACCTCGCGCGCCGTCTCGGGGGCGAAACCCGCCGCCCGCGCGAGCAGTTCGGCCCGCAACGCGCGTGCCTCGTCCTCGCCGAGGAAGGCCAGTTCGTCCTTCTTCTCGGCGCCGACGACGTCGAGCCGCAGTTTCGCCACGCCCGCCATCCGGGCGAGCAGGGGCTGGGTCACGTCGATCGCCTGGATGCGCTCCAGCCGGATGTGCGCGGTGCGCCGGAACAGCAGCCCGGTGCGGATGCGCAGTTCGCCGTCGGTCACCGCGAAGTGGGTGAACCACCAGCTCAGGAAGCCGTACGCGGCGGACGCCGGGACCAGGACGGCGAGCGCGATCAGCAGGGTCGTCGTGGTCAGCCGGGTGAGCTGCTCCTGCGCCTGGTTGGGGTCGTGCACCGCCCAGCCGACGAGCACCGCGACCGGGGCCCAGGCGCGCCGGAACGGGGTGACGGGGTGCAGCCGGCGCTCGGCGACGGCCGGCCGCACCGCCGCCCCGGGGACGTCGTCCTCGACGCCCTGGGCGGTCACAGGCCCGCCGATCGGGCCTCGCCGAGTTCGGTGAGCCGGTCGCGCAGCCGTTCCGCCTCGGCCGGGTCGAGACCCGGGATGGTCGCGTCGGTGGCGGCGGCCGCGGTGTGCAGCTGGACGCTGGCGAGCCCGAAGTGCCGTTCGACGGGTCCGGAGGTCACCTCGACGAGCTGCATGCGCCCGTACGGCACGACGGTCTCCTCGCGCCACAGCACGCCCCGGCTGATCAGCAGGTCGTCGGCGCGCTCGGCGTACCGCCAGGAGCGCCAGTTGCGGCCGAGGAGCACCCAGCCCCAGCCGATACCGGCCACCGGCAGCAGCGCGAAACCGGCCCACGCGGGGCCGACGCACAGTCCGAGCACCAGCCCGACGGCGACGGCCGCGAGCCCGAGCCACACCACCAGCGACAGCCGCCGCATCCGCAGCAGCCCCGGCGGCAGCCCGTTCCACACCGGACCGGCCCCCACGGTCCCCGCTGCGGCCTCGCTCGTCCTGGCGCCCCCTGGGCTCCCCGTTTCCATACCGCCAGCGTACGTAGGGGAGACTGGATCCCATGACTCCTACGACGGAGACCACGGTCGGGATCGGCGGCGCCGCGGAGAGCACCGACATGGTGCTCAACATCGGCCCCCAGCATCCCTCCACGCACGGCGTGCTGCGGCTGAAGCTGGTGCTGGACGGCGAGCGCATCCGGCACGCCGAGCCGGTGATCGGCTATATGCACCGCGGCGCGGAGAAGCTGTTCGAGGCGCGCGACTACCGGCAGATCGTCATGCTGGCCAACCGCCACGACTGGCTGTCGGCGTTCTCGAACGAGCTGGGCGTGGTCCTCGCGGTGGAGCGGATGCTCGGCATGGAGGTCCCCGTGCGGGCGGTGTGGACGCGCACGCTGCTCGCGGAGCTGAACCGGGTGCTGAACCACCTGATGTTCCTGGGGTCGTACCCGCTGGAGCTGGGCGGCATCACACCGGTCTTCTACGCGTTCCGCGAGCGCGAGGTCCTCCAGAACGTGATGGAGGAGGTCTCCGGCGGGCGGATGCACTACATGTTCAACCGCGTCGGCGGCCTCAAGGAGGACCTGCCGGCCGGCTGGGCGTCCCGCGCGCGTGGCGCCGTCGCCGCCGTCCGCTCGCGCATGGACGTCTTCGACGACCTCGTCCTCGGCAACGAGATCTTCCGGGGGCGCACCCGCGCGGTGGGCGTGCTCTCGCCGGAGGCCGTGCACGCGTACGGCGTGAGCGGGCCGATCGCGCGCGCCTCGGGCGTCGACTTCGACCTGCGCCGCGACGAGCCCTATCTCGCGTACGGGGAGCTGCAGGACGTCCTGAAGGTGGTGACCCGCGAGGAGGGCGACTGTCTCGCCCGCTTCGAGTGCCTTCTGGCGCAGACCCACAACGCGCTCGACCTCGCGGACGCCTGTCTGGACCGGCTGGCCGAGCTGCCGCCCGGCCCGATCAACCAGCGGCTCCCCAAGGTCCTCAAGGCGCCCGAGGGGCACACGTACGCGTGGACCGAGAACCCCCTCGGCATCAACGGCTACTACCTCGTCAGCAAGGGCGAGAAGACGCCGTACCGCCTGAAGCTGCGCTCGGCCTCCTACAACAACATCCAGGCCCTCACCGAGCTGCTGCCCGGCACCCTGGTCGCGGACATGGTGGCCATCCTGGGGTCGATGTTCTTCGTGGTCGGGGACATCGACAAGTAGGGCTCAGCGGAGTGGGTCGGGAATTCCAACCGGCTGGAGCAGCCAGCCGAAGTCACCGAGTCCGCCCGGGGCGGTGAGTTCGGCGGCCTCCCCGGCGGAGGCCAGGGCGCGGACGTACGCGGCGGGGTCGGTGGAGGCGAGCGCGAGCGGGGGGCGTGCGCCCGCGAGGCCCAGGGCGTGCAGGGCGGCGCGCTGAGTGAGCAGCCGCGCGCCGGGACCCCCCACGACCGCCCCGGCCTGCGCGCACGCGTCCAGCGCCACATGCGCCGTGATGTCGCACGCCCCGTCCGGCACGGGTGCCGTCTCGCGGCCCTCCCGGAATCCGGTGAGCGTGCCGAACGGGGGGCGGGCGTCCGCCGTGTGGGCGTAGTCCACGGCCACCGCGAGCCCGCGCGCCACGGACGAGACGGCCGACGCCCAGGCCGTGTCCCGGGGCAGCCCGATCTCCGCCCGCAGCCCCTGCTTGAGCCCCTGCTCGTCCGGCAGCGGCCACCAGCGCGCCAGCCACCGCGCCGCCGCGCCCGACACCGGCTCCCCGAGCCGTTCGGCGCCGTCCCGCCGTACGAGGACCAGCCGGGGCACGCCCGCGGAGTCCACCTCCGCCACCTCCACGGGCACGTTGTCGAGCCACTCGTTGGCGAACAGCAGCCCGGTGATCCCGGGCGGGGGTGCGGGGAGCCACTCGATCCGGGGATCCAGGGCTTGCGGGCGGTCGGCGCGTTCGACGGCGTACGCGCGCGTGCGGGCCGCCACCTCGGCGGGGAGCGTGGCGAGCACGCCGGTGACGAGTTCGCCCCGGCCGGCGGCCATGTCGACGAAGTCGAGCCGCTCGGGCCGCCCCAGCGCCTCGTCGACCCGGCACAGCAGCCGGGCGACGGCCCGGGCGAAGAGGGGCGAGGCGTGCACCGACGTACGGAAGTGCCCGGCGGGGCCCTCGGGCCGCCGGTAGAAGCCGCCCGCGCCGTACAGCGCGTCCTCGGCCGCCGCCCGCCACCCCCGCCAGTCGCCGGAGTCGCTGGAGCCGCCGGAGTCGCTCACTTCGTGCGTCATCCGGTCAGACTAGGCGTACAGGTGATCACGGCCTCCACCTTGCGGAGTATGCGCGCCGGGACCGGATCGGTCCTCCGGTTGACCCCCGCACACACGGCGCTTCCCTACGCTGGGTTACGTGCAGCGCCTCTATGACTTCCTCCGCAGACACCCGACCGGGGTGGACGGCTTCTGGGCCGTCGTCCTGTTCGGGATCACCGCGGCTGCCGGAACCGCGGGCCAGGACCGGGGCGGCACCGACTCCATGGCGCTGCTCGTGCCTGTCACCTTCCTCCTGTGCCTGGTCATCGCGCTGCGTCGGCTCATGCCCGAGAAGATGCTGGTGCTGGCCGCCCTGCTCGGGCTGGCCCAGCTGGTGCTGAACGTCGGGGTCACGGCCGCCGACTTCTCCCTGCTGGTGATCGTCTACACCGTCGCGGCCACCGGCGCCCGCTGGTCCTCCCGGCTCGCCCTGGTCATGGCCCTGAGCGCGGCCACCCTGGCGCAGCTGCGCTGGCCGCACCCGCACGCGAGCGTGCCGGGCCAGGTCGCGGTCATCGTCTTCCAGACCGTGCCGTTCGCCCTCGCCTGGGTGCTCGGCGACTCGATCCGCACCCGGCGCGCGTACTTCGCGGAGCTGGAGGAGCGCAACGCCCGGCTGGAGAAGGAGCGCGAGGCGCAGGCCAAGGTCGCGGTCGCCGCCGAGCGCGCCCGGATCGCCCGGGAGCTGCACGACGTCGTCGCGCACAACGTCTCGGTGATGGTGGTGCAGGCCGACGGCGCCGCGTACGTCCTCGACGCCGCGCCCGACCAGGCGAAGAAGGCACTGGAGACGATCTCCTCCACCGGCCGGCAGGCCCTCGCCGAGATGCGCCGCCTGCTGGGCGTGCTGCGCACCGGGGAGCACCAGGAGGTCGGGGAGTACGTCCCGCAGCCGGACGTGGAGCAGATCGAGGACCTCGTCCAGCAGTGCCGCGGTTCGGGGCTGCCGGTCGACTTCAAGATCGAGGGCACCCCGCGGCCGCTGCCCAGCGGCGTCGAGCTCACCGCGTACCGGATCGTGCAGGAGGCGCTGACGAACACGCGCAAGCACGGTGGGCCGAACGCGGGCGCGAGCGTGCGGCTGGTCTACTTCGACGACGGTCTCGGGCTGCTCGTCGAGGACGACGGCAAGGGCGCCCCGCACGAGCTGTACGAGGAGGGCGGCGCCGACGGACAGGGGCACGGCCTGATCGGCATGCGGGAGCGGGTCGGCATGGTCGGCGGCACGCTGGACGCGGGCCCGCGTCCGGGCGGAGGATTCCGCATCAGCGTCCTGCTCCCGCTCAAACCGGCGCATTGACGCCGACGCACGCCCCTCGTTGACACCTGTCACGCCCCCACCCCCCTATTCAGAAGACACGATTCAGAAGACACGGAAGAGGACCCGATGGCGATCCGCGTGATGCTCGTCGACGACCAGGTGCTGCTGCGCACCGGTTTCCGGATGGTGCTCGCCGCCCAGCCGGACATGGAGGTCGTGGCGGAGGCGGGCGACGGCGTCGAGGCCCTCCAGGTGGTGCGGTCCACGGCCGTCGACGTCGTCCTGATGGACGTCCGTATGCCGAAGCTCGACGGGGTGGAGGCCACCCGGCGGATCTGCGCGGAGCCCGACCCGCCGAAGGTGCTGATCCTGACCACCTTCGACCTCGACGAGTACGCGTTCTCCGGGCTGAAGGCGGGCGCCTCCGGCTTCATGCTGAAGGATGTGCCGCCCGGGGAGCTGCTCGCCGCGATCCGCTCCGTGCACAGCGGCGACGCGGTGGTCGCGCCCTCCACCACACGCCGTCTCCTCGACCGGTTCGCGCCGATGCTGCCCAGCGCCGGCAAGGAGCCCCAGCACAAGGAGCTGGAGCGGCTCACCGACCGTGAGCGCGAGGTGATGGTGCTGGTCGCGCAGGGGCTCTCCAACGGGGAGATCGCCGCCCGGCTGGTGCTGTCCGAGGCGACCGTGAAGACCCATGTCGGCCGCATCCTGACCAAGCTGGGGCTGCGGGACCGGGTGCAGGTGGTGGTGCTGGCCTACGAGACGGGGCTGGTGCGGGCCGGCGGACACGGCTGACGCACGCCGGTCCGCCCGTCAGCGCAGGAGACCCTCCAGGAAGTCGCTGCCCAGCCGGGCCACCACCGTCACGTCCAGCTGGTGCAGGACGTACCGGCCGCGGCGGCGGGTGGTGATGAGGGAGGCCTTCTTGAGGACGCCGAGGTGGCGGGATATCTCGGGGGCCGTCATGCCCAGGGACTGGGCCACCTCGGTCGTGGTGTAGGCGCTGCGGGCCAGCAGCCGGCAGATCCGCATCCGGACGGGGTGGGAGAGCGCGGTGATGCGCAGCGTCAGCTGCTCGACGGAGGGCGGCGAGGCCAGCTCGGGGGAGCCGACCGGGTAGTGCAGGACGGGCTGCCAGCCGTACCGGTGCAGGACCATCAGATGCGGCCAGCCGAGGCTCGTCGGGATGAGGAGGAGCCCGCCGTCCGCCGTGGCGGTGCGGCCGTGGGCCATCTTGTCCACGGAGATCTGCGCGGCGCCCTCGTCCAGCGACACGGTGGAGGACACCGAGGCGAGCGCCTCCGCCAGGCCCTTGCGGCGCAGCAGGTCGGTCTTGTGGCGGGCGTCGGCGGCGAGCGGGTGGCTCACCCGGGCCCAGACGTCGGCGAAGAACGCCTCCTCGCAGTCCCGCAGGAACTGCCGCAGCCAGGCGCGCACACCGGGCGGGTCGTCGAGCAGCCGCCGGGTGAAGTGCACCTGCCGGGGACCGCGGGAGGCGGCCAGGTCCAGGGCGCGGCGGTGCTGGGCCGGGTCGGCGAGGACATCGAGGCCCGGCGCGTCGTACCCGGGGGTGCACATGAACTCCGTCGCGGCGTTCACGAACTGTTCGTCCGTCAGTTTGTCGAGGAGGTCCAGTTCCTCGGTGAGCGTGGCGCCGGGCAGGGTGTCGCGGCCCGGGAGGCCGGCGTACGGCAGGAAGAGGTCGGAGAACGTCGTCCGCCACAGGAAGTCGGCCTCGCACATCCGGTCGGCCAGATGGGGGTCCAGGCGGGCGGTGACGCCGGTGACCCAGCCCTGCAGACCGGGGTGGTGGCCGGGCTCGGAGAGCGCGTGCAGGGCCATGCCGAGCTCGGCCAGGGGCGAGGGCACGACGGCGACCCGCTCCGGCCGCAGCCCCGTGATGTCGATGCGGACGCTCATGCCTTCATGGTGCACCCCGCCACTGACAGCCCGGCTCCCGATTGACGACAGCCGTCAATCGGGAGGGAACAGAGGCCCGCGGGCGGGGGCGGAGACGGTCTCAGCGCACGCCGTCCGACGTCCTCAGTGCACGCCGTCCAGCTTCGCGCGCTGCTCCGCCGTCAGCTCCAGGTCGACCGCCGCCAGGCTGTCGTTCAGCTGTTCGATCGAGGAAGCGCCGACCAGCGGCAGGATCGGGATGTCGCCGCCGAGCAGCCAGGCCAGGACCACCTGGTTGACGCTCGCGCCGGTCTCCTCGGCCACCTCGCGCACCGCCCGGAGACGGGGCTGGGTGCCCGCGTGCTCGAAGCCCGGGCCGAGCGGCTTGTCGTCGCGGACGTACGCCCCCGACAGCAGCGGGGAGTAGGCGACCTGGGTGAGGGAGGGGTGGGCGCGGACATAGCTGAGCAGGTCCGCGCCGACCAGGCCCTGGTTGCCGTCGGGCGAGCGCAGGCTCGGGATGTCGGTGCGCTGGCGGAGGTAGCTGTGGTGGTGCTGGAGGACCTCGTAGCCGGGCAGGCCGGCCGCCCTGGCGAGGGTGCGGGCGGCCTCGATCCGCCAGGCCCAGTGGTTGCTCGCGCCGAGCAGACCGGCGACGCCGTCGGCGACGACCTCGCCGAAGCCCTGGACGGTCTCCTCCAGGGGCGTCTTCTCGTCCATGATGTGCGCGTACAGCAGGTGGATGCGCTCGATGCCGAGGCGCTCCCTGCTGCGCTCGGCGGACTCGCGGATGGTCTTGGCCGACAGTCCCTCGACGTCCAGGCTGAAACCGCGCGACGGGGCGTTCGGGCGGGCGCCGAGTTTGGTGGCGAAGGTGATCTCGTCGCCGATGCCCCGGCTGCGGATCCAGCGGCCGAGCAGCTCCTCGCTCTCGCCGCCCTGAGTGCCGTTGACCCAGAAGGCATAGTTGTCGGACGTGTCGACGAAGGTGCCACCCGCCTCGACGTAACGGTCGAGAAGGGCGAAGGAGGTCGCTTCGTCGGTCACCGTCCCGAAGTGCATGGAGCCGAGGCTCAGGACACTCACCTCACGGCGGGTGGCCGGGTCGCTGCCGATGACGCGGTATTTCATGAGGGTCCTCTTCGGGATTCCGGGAAATCGGTCACGGATTTAATGATTCCGGGGCACTGGAAATGCCGTCGGCGATGTTCCGTACGACGGCTTCGATATGCGGCACCAGAAAGAAATGGCCGCCCGCGAAGGTGTGGAGGGCGAACGCGTCGGTCGTGTGGGTGGCCCAGGCCCGGGCCATGGGGGCGTCCACGCGCGGGTCCTCGTCCCCGATGAACGCCGTGACGGGGCAGTCGAGCGGGGGTGCGCCCCGGTAGCGGTACGTCTCCGTGGCGCGGTAGTCGCTGCGTACCGCGGGCAGGATCACCGCGAGCAGCTCGGGACTGTCCAGCATCCGGGGGTCCGTGCCGCCGAGGCGTCTCATGTCGGCGATCAGCTCCTCGTCGCTCGCCCGGTGTGCCGAGCCGGGCGTGGGCACCGAGGGCGCGCGCCGCCCCGACACGAACAGGGCGCGCGGACGGGCCCCGGCGGCCCGCAGCCGGCTGCCCACCTCGAACGCGAGCGTGGCGCCCATGCTGTGCCCGAACAGGGCGTACGGCTCCTCGGCCCACTCGGCGAGTTCGGCGGCGACGGTGTCGGCCAGCTCGTGCAGATCCTCGACACAGGGCTCGTGGAACCGCTCCTGGCGGCCCGGATACTGCACGACGAGCACCTCGGCCCGGGGCGCGAGCCGTGCCGAGAACGGATGGAAGAAGGCGGCGTTGCCACCGGCGTGCGGAAACACGAACAGCCGCACGGCGCCCGGCGCGGCGGCATGGAAACTCCGGAGCCACGGAGTGCCGGGCGCCTTCACGCCCGCCTCGCGTCATGGACTTTCAAGGGGCGTCCTTTCGTCCGGAGGAGGTCGCGAGCCAACGTACACGACAGGTGTCGGGCGAAGATCTCGGGTGAAGATGTCGGGGAAAGATGCCGGGGAAATATTATCGGTCCTATTCGGCGGTGAATTCATTTTTGGCCATCCATTTGTTCGCGGACTTTTCTCGCCGCACGGTGCTCACGGCTCCGGTGTCGCGGTGACCGCCCGGCCGGTGTGTGACGCTGGTCTCGCCGGGGCCCCGGCGGAGTTCCGGCAATCCGTCCCCGGCATCCCCGTCGGTCCCGGCGGGGATTCCTTCGAGCTCGGCGGAAACTCCCTGTTCGCCGTCCGTGCCGGCGCCGCCCCGCGTGCCCGCGGAGCGCCGTCCGCACCGGCGCGCGCCCTCCCAGGGACACCCACGGACCGGGCCCGCACCGGCTGCCGGCGCAGCCTCACCGCGAGACGACCGGGCCGCCCCGAACCCCAATCGCGTTAACATGACGAGAAATCGTCCGGTACCCCGCGCGGACTGGAACGGGAAGGCCGCCCTCGCGTGAGTGCATTTCAACAACCAGACCCCAGGGACCGCCCCGCGCGGCTCACCGTCGGCGTCGTCGGCGCCGGCCGGGTGGGACCCGCCCTCGCCGCGTCCCTCCAGCTCGCCGGACACCGCCCGGTGGCCGTCTCCGGAGTCTCCGACGCCTCCCGGCGGCGGGCCGCGCTGCTGCTGCCCGACGTACCGCTGCTGCCGCCCGCCGAAGTCCTGCGCCACGCCGACCTGGTGCTGCTCACCGTCCCCGACGACACCCTGCCCGGCCTGGTGCAGGGGCTCGCCGAGACCGGCGCCGTACGGCCCGGGCAGCTCCTCGTGCACACCTCCGGCCGCTACGGCGCGAAGGTCCTCGAACCCGCCCTGCGCGCGGGCGCCCTGCCGCTGGCCCTGCACCCGGCGATGACCTTCACCGGCACGCCCGTGGACGTCCAGCGCCTCGCCGGCTGCTCCTTCGGCGTCACCGCCCCCGACGAGCTGCGGCTGGCCGCCGAAGCCCTCGTCATCGAGATGGGCGGCGAACCCGAGTGGATCGCCGAGGAGAACCGCCCGCTCTACCACGCGGCCCTCGCCCTGGGCGCCAACCACCTGGTCACCCTGGTCGCCCAGTCCATGGAGCTGCTGCGCACGGCCGGCGTCGAGGCCCCCGACCGGATGCTCGGCCCGCTCCTCGGCGCCGCCCTCGACAACGCGCTGCGCTCCGGTGACGCCGCCCTCACCGGCCCCGTCGCCCGCGGTGACGCCGGCACGGTCGCCGCGCACGTCGCCGAGCTGCGCCGGCACGCCCCGCAGACCGTCGCCGGGTATCTGGCGATGGCCCGGGCGACCGCCGACCGCGCCCTCGCGCACGGACTGCTCAAGCCGGAACTGGCCGAGGACCTCCTCGGCGTCCTCGCGGGCCGGGCCGACGGCGCCCCGGGCACCCACGGCACCGAAGGAGACGCCGGATGACCACCACCCTCCTGCGCACCGCCGCCGAACTGCACGCACGCGCGCGTACCGGCCGCCGGGCCGTCGTGATGACGATGGGCGCCCTGCACGAGGGCCACGCCACCCTGATCCGCACCGCCCGCGAACTCGCCGGGCCGCACGGCGAGGTCGTCGTCACCGTCTTCGTCAACCCGCTCCAGTTCGGCGAGGGCGAGGACCTCGACCGCTATCCGCGCACCCTGGACGCCGACCTCAAGATCGCCGAGGAGGCGGGCGCGGACGCCGTGTTCGCCCCGGCCGCGGACGAGGTGTACCCGGGTGGCGAGCCCCAGGTCCGGGTCAGCGCCGGTCCGATGGGGGAGCGTCTTGAGGGCGCCTCGCGCCCCGGCCACTTCGACGGCGTGCTCACCGTCGTCGCCAAGCTGCTCCACCTCACCCGGCCCGACGTGGCGCTGTACGGCCAGAAGGACGCCCAGCAGCTCGCCCTGATCCGCCGGATGGTCCGCGACCTGAACTTCGGCATCGAGATCGTCGGCGTCCCCACCGTCCGCGAGGACGACGGGCTCGCCCTGTCCAGCCGCAACCGCTATCTGTCCGCCAAGGAGCGGCGCACCGCGCTCGCGCTGTCGGCGGCCCTGTTCGCCGGGAGCGACCGGCACGCCGCCCAGGAGGCGTTGCTGGCCCGCGCACGGGAGGTGCCCGCCACGCACGCGCGTGCCGAGGCGCTCAGCGCGCTCGGAGAGTCGCGCGCGGCAGCCGACGCGCACGCCGTCGCGCAGGCCGTCCCCGGCGGTCCGTCCGCCGTCCGCGCGGCCGCCCTGCTGGTCCTCGACGAGGCCGCGCACCTGGACCCGCCGCTGGCACTGGACTACCTCGCACTCGTCGACCCCTCCGACTTCACGGAGATCGGGGACGACTTCACCGGCGAGGCCGTGCTCGCCGTCGCCGCCCGGGTCGGGACGACCCGGCTGATCGACAACCTCCCCCTCACCTTCGGAACCTTCGGAGCCGCCTCGTGACCAGCACAGGCATACGACTGCACGCGCCCGCCCCGGGCTGGTCGATCTCCGCGGACGTGGTGGTCGTCGGCTCCGGCGTGGCGGGGCTCACCGCGGCCCTGCGCTGCGAGGCCGCCGGCCTGAACACCGTCGTCGTCACCAAGGCCCGCCTCGACGACGGCTCCACCCGCTGGGCGCAGGGCGGCATCGCCGCGGCCCTCGGCGAGGGCGACACCCCCGAACAGCACCTGGACGACACGCTGGTCGCGGGCGCGGGCCTGTGCGACGAGGACGCCGTCCGGATCCTCGTGACCGAGGGCCCGGACGCCGTACGGCGGCTGATCGAGACCGGCGCGCACTTCGACGAGTCCGCCGAGGGCAACCTGGAACTCACCCGTGAGGGCGGCCACCACCGGCGCCGGATCGCCCACGCGGGCGGCGACGCGACCGGCGCGGAGATCTCCCGCGCGCTCGTCGAGGCGGCCCGCGCGCGGGGCGTACGGACCATCGAGAACGCCCTCGTCCTGGATCTGCTCACCGACGCCGACGGCCGGACGGCGGGCGTCAGCCTGCACGTCATGGGCGAGGGCCAGCACGACGGCGTGGGCGCCGTGCACGCCCCGGCGGTCGTCCTCGCCACCGGCGGCATGGGCCAGGTGTTCTCCGCGACCACCAACCCGTCCGTGTCGACCGGCGACGGCGTGGCGCTCGCGCTGCGGGCCGGCGCGGAGGTCAGCGACCTCGAATTCGTGCAGTTCCACCCGACCGTGCTGTTCCTCGGCCCGGACGCGGAGGGCCAGCAGCCGCTGGTCTCCGAGGCCGTACGCGGCGAGGGCGCCCACCTGGTGGACGCGGACGGCGTGCGCTTCATGGTGGGGCAGCACGAACTCGCCGAGCTGGCGCCCCGGGACATCGTCGCCAAGGGCATCATGCGCCGGATGCAGGAGCAGGACGCCGAGCACATGTTCCTCGACGCCCGCCACTTCGGCGCCGAGATGTGGGAGCACCGCTTCCCGACGATCCTCGCCGCCTGCCGCGCCCACGGCATCGACCCCGTCCACGACCCCATCCCGATAGCCCCGGCGGCCCACTACGCCTCCGGCGGCATCCGCACCGACTCCCGGGGCCGGACGACCGTCCCGGGCCTGTACGCGTGCGGCGAGGTCGCCTGCACCGGCGTGCACGGCGCGAACCGGCTCGCGTCCAACTCCCTCCTGGAGGGCCTGGTCTACGCCGAGCGGATCGTTGCCGACATCGCCGACAGCCACGCCGGCGACGGTCTGCACGCGCGCGTGCCCGCCCCGGTGGAGCACCCGCAGAAGCCGGCCCATCCGCTGCTCGGCGCCGAGGCCCGGTTCGCGATCCAGCGGATCATGACGGAGGGCGCCGGGGTGCTGCGCTCCGCCGAGTCCCTCGCCAAGGCCGCCGACCAGCTGCAGCGCCTGCACGCCGAGGCCCGCGACGCCCTCGACGAGAACGGCAAGACCGCCGAGCCCGGCGTCGACACCTGGGAGGCCACCAACCTCCTGTGCGTGGCCCGCGTCCTGGTCGCCGCCGCCGCGCTGCGCGAGGAGACGCGCGGCTGCCACTGGCGCGAGGACCACGCCGAGCGCGACGACTCGGCATGGCGCCGCCACATCGTCGTACGGCTGAATCCGGACCGGTCCCTCGCCGTACACACCACCGATACCGCAGACTTCCCCCCGACCCGGCAGCACCAGCAGGAGCAGTGACACACGTGAGCACCGACGACCTCCCCCTCGCCCCGACCGGCGGCTGCGGCGACGGCTGCGCCTGCGGCGCAGAGGGCGACCTCGGCGACGAGGAATACCTGGAGTGCGGTCTCGACCCCGCGCTCGCCCAGCTCCTGGCCGAGGCCGGGCTCGACCCGGTCGAGGTCGAGGACATCGCCAACGTGGCCATCCAGGAGGACCTGGCGCACGGCGTGGACGTGACGACCGTCGCGACCATCCCCGAGGAGGCGGTGGCCACCGCCGACTTCACCGCGCGCGAGGCGGGCGTGGTCGCCGGCCTCCGGGTCGCCGAGGCGGTCGTCTCGGTCGTCTGCACCGACGAGTTCGAGGTCGAGCGGCACGTCGAGGACGGCGACCGCGTGGAGGCGGGCCAGAAGCTGCTGTCGGTGACGACCCGCACGCGCGACCTGCTGACCGCCGAGCGCAGCGCGCTGAACCTGCTGTGCCGGCTCTCCGGCATCGCGACCGCCACGCGCGCGTGGGCGGACACCCTGGAGGGCACGAAGGCGCGCGTGCGGGATACCCGCAAGACCACGCCGGGCCTGCGCTCGCTGGAGAAGTTCGCGGTCCGCGCGGGCGGTGGCGTCAACCACCGCATGTCGCTGTCGGACGCGGCCCTCGTCAAGGACAACCACGTGGTCGCGGCGGGCGGCGTCGCCCAGGCCTTCACGGCCGTACGGGAGACCTTCCCGGACGTGCCGATCGAGGTCGAGGTGGACACCCTGCACCAGCTGCGCGAGGTCGTGGACGCGGGCGCCGACCTGATCCTGCTGGACAACTTCACCCCGGGCGAGTGCGCGGAGGCGGTGGGCATCGTCGGCGGACGCGCCCTGCTGGAGGCCTCGGGCCGGCTGACCCTGGGGAACGCCAAGGCCTACGCCGACACCGGCGTCGACTTCCTGGCCGTCGGCGCCCTGACCCACTCCTCGCCGATCCTGGACATCGGTCTGGATCTGCGGGACGCGGAGTAGGGAGCGGGTACCGGTCATGCTGCTGACGATCGACGTGGGGAACACGCACACGGTGCTCGGCCTGTTCGACGGTGAGGAGATCGTCGAGCACTGGCGGATCTCGACCGACGCCCGCCGTACGGCCGACGAACTCGCCGTCCTGCTGCAGGGCCTGATGGGCATGCACCCGCTGCTCGGCGTGGAGCTGGGCGACGGCATCGACGGCATCGCGATCTGCGCGACCGTCCCCTCGGTGCTGCACGAACTGCGCGAGGTGACCCGCCGCTACTACGGCGACGTCCCCGCGGTCCTCGTCGAACCGGGCGTCAAGACCGGGGTGCCGATCCTCTTCGACAACCCCAAGGAGGTCGGCGCCGACCGCATCATCAACGCGGTCGCCGCGAACGAGCTCTACGGCGGCCCGGCGATCGTCGTCGACTTCGGCACCGCGACGACGTTCGACGCGGTCAGCGCGCGCGGGGAGTACGTCGGCGGGGTCATCGCCCCCGGCATCGAGATCTCGGTGGAGGCCCTCGGCGTCAAGGCGGCCCAGCTGCGCAAGATCGAGGTGGCCCGGCCGCGGAGCGTGATCGGCAAGAACACCGTCGAGGCCATGCAGTCCGGCATCGTCTACGGCTTCGCGGGCCAGGTCGACGGCGTGGTCACCCGCATGGCCCGGGAGCTGGCGGAGGACCCCGACGACGTCACGGTGATCGCGACGGGCGGGCTCGCCCCCATGGTCCTCGGGGAGTCGGCGGTGATCGACGAGCACGAGCCGTGGCTGACGCTGATCGGGCTGCGGCTGGTGTACGAGCGGAACGTCTCGCGCATGTGAGCTGCGTCTTCCCCCGCGTTCCCGGACCGCGTCGGGGGATTCGCACGCGCCACACCCGCCCCTTATGTCGAATTTGTCCGATTAGCGCGTATCGTCGCCGCATGCCCACGCCATACGGATCCCGCGGCGGCATGGCGTTCGGCGCGGAGGAGCTGCGTGTGCTCCGCCGCGCCCTCGCCCTCGCCCTCCACCCCGGTCCCGCCAGCGCCGAGGACGTCCAGGACTGCCATCGCCTAGCCGAGTCCCTCGACGAGGCGCTGCGCGAGGCCGCCCGGTTGCGGGCCTTCCTGGTGGCCGACCTCGGCCGGTACCGCGCAGCCCTGCCCGGCGCCGCCGCCGGCTACCTCACGCTCCTGGCGGAGGTCCTCGCCACGGGTTACCGCCCCGACGTCGAGGACCTCGCCGCCCTGCGCACCCTGCGGCACGATCCCGTGGCCGCCGCCCTCCTGGACCGCTGCCAGGTCCTCGCCGAACAGGACGTACGGGCCCGCCTCGCCCGCCGCACGCCCCGCCAGGCCTCCCCTGCCGTCCCGACGGTCCCGGCGTCCCGTACGCGCCTTCTCGCCCTTCCCGGGGGCCGTTCCGCCGAGGCCGACGGAGTCCGGGTCGCCGCCGCCGACGACGACCCGCGCGACGATCCGCGCGAGGAACCCCGCAAGAAGCCCGCCGAGCGGCCCGCCGGGGAGCCCGCCGAGAAGCCCGCCGCGCCCGCCCCCGGTCCTGTGAAGCGCCCCGCGTCCGAGCCCGCCCGCCGTCCCGTCCCCACCCCGGGCGAGGTCTTCCCCCGCCGCAGGCCCACCCCGCCCCCGCCGCCCGCCGAGCCGGAGCAGGAGCAGCGGCGGAGACTGGCGGTCGGCTGAGACGCACGCACGCGCGTGCCGGGGCGCGTCGACCCGACCCCGGCCCGATGTCCCGTTCCTCCGTGGCTACCCTGGATCCATGGACTATGTCTCCGCGCTGGTGCCCCCCGTCGTCATGGCCGTGTTCTTCATCGGTGTGATCAGGGTGATCGTGAAGACCCAGGGAGGCGCCAACAAGGCCAAGGAGGACGCGGCCGTCGACGCCGCCCTCGCGCGCACGCAGAGCGCCCGTCAGGCCTCCGCCGGCACCGACGCCTGACCTGCCTGCCCCTGCCTGACCAGGCGTACGGCTCTCCCCGGAGTCGTACGCCCTTTTTGTGCAGGTCTGATAGGTAAAGCGCCCGTCCGGCACGCGATTGCCGCGATCTCCCACTATTGTGCTGAGAGTGCCTCGCCCATTGGGAGAACTCGAAGACGCGGTCATGACGCGGGTGTGGAAGTGGAACCGCCCGGTGACCGTTCGGGAAGTCCTGGAAGACCTTCAGCGGGAACGGTCCATCGCCTACACCACGGTGATGACCGTTTTGGACAATCTCCATCAGAAGGGCTGGGTGCGCCGCGAGGCCGAAGGCCGGGCCTATCGATATGAGGCGGTCTCCACCCGCGCCGCCTACGCCGCCGCCCTCATGAACGACGCCTGGGCGCAGAGCGACAACCCCGCCGCCGCCCTCGTCGCCTTCTTCGGGATGATGAGCGACGAACAGCGACAGGCCCTGCGCGACGCCGTACGCATCGTCCAAGGTCCGGAAACATCCGAGGCATCCGAAGCCGCATCTGCGGGCAGTGCCGGGGAGAACCCCGCCTCGGCGTCCGAGGGCGGCGGGCGATAGCGTCCGCACATGTCCGCAGAGAGCCCCGCCGCCGAGAACCCCGAGAACCCCGAAGTCGGCGCTAAAGCCATCACCGTCCGGCGGGCCCGGACCGGCGATGTGCCCGCCGTGCGCCGACTCCTTGACGCGTACGTCCGCGGCGGCATCCTGCTCGACAAAGCGACGGTGACCCTTTACGAGGACATCCAGGAGTTCTGGGTCGCCGAACGCGACGACAACGCCGAGGTCGTCGGCTGCGGCGCGCTGCACGTGATGTGGGAAGACCTCGCTGAAGTGCGCACTCTCGCCGTGAAGCCCGGCCTGAAGGGCTCCGGTGTGGGCCACCGGTTGTTGGAGAAGTTGCTGGACACCGCGCGCTGGCTCGGTGTTCGCCGCGTTTTCTGCCTGACCTTCGAAGTGGACTTCTTCGGCAAGCACGGCTTCGTGGAGATCGGTGAGACGCCCGTCGACACCGATGTCTACGCGGAGCTGATGCGTTCCTATGACGAGGGCGTAGCGGAGTTCCTCGGACTCGAACGAGTGAAACCGAACACCTTGGGCAACAGCCGGATGCTTCTGCATCTGTGATCGGGGCCGTCCATTCCGACGGACCGGCCTTGCCCGGTGCCCTATGTCCGAAACGCGCACGTTTCCGGGCGAGCGGCGGGCTGTCGGCCTCTCCCAGGGGTTTGTGTTTTTCCAGCAAAAGCGGTTTGCTTTCCGACGTACTGCAGTACTGCATATAACAGGGCGCGGCTAAACGGCGGACGCCGCGGACCCCCGTCCCTCACGTTATCGATGAAAGGAAATCCGGTGGCACAGAAGGTTCAGGTCCTTCTTGTCGACGACCTCGACGGCGGCGAGGCGGACGAGACCGTGACGTTCGCGCTGGACGGCAAGACCTACGAGATCGACCTCACGACCGCCAATGCGGACAAGCTGCGCGGGCTTCTCGAGGCCTACGTGAAGGGTGGCCGTCGTACCGGAGGCCGTGCCTCGGGCGGGCGTGGAAAGGCGCGTGCCGCGGCCGGCAGCAGCCAGGACACCGCTCAGATCCGCGCGTGGGCGAAGGAGAACGGTTTCGAGGTCAACGACCGTGGCCGTGTTCCCGCGACCATTCGCGAGGCTTACGAGAAGGCCAACGGCTGAGCGGCGAGCCGCCCCAGCCGGACACGGTGACAGTGCACTGCCAGCGTGTCCACCAACCGCACCAGATCGGGGGCGTCCTTCGCGCCCCCCAGGGCCGACACCGTCGGCAGCGAGGTCTCGACCTCGCACCCCGCCACGGGGGGCCGCAGCCAGACGGCGGCCCCCTGCACCGGCCCATGGCGCCCGCAGTCCGGCACGAGCCCCGCGGGCACCGGCGCTTCCATGAGGGAGCCCTCGCCGATCGCCGTCAGATCCAGCGGCACCGCGCCCCACTCCAGCCACTCGAGGATCCCCAGCAGTTCCCCGGCGCTCCCGGCGGCCACCAGGAGCCGCATCCGGCCGCCCGTCCCCCCGTGCACAGCCACCGGGAAGCCCGGCGCCAGGCGGTCCAGCGCCGCGTGACCCGCCTCCGCGGGCACCTCCAGGACGTCGAAGCGGTCGCCCACCGAAAGTCGTACCGGTTCCCCGGGCACCGTCGCCCACCCCAGTTCGTTCTCGTACCAGCCGCGGACCCGCCCGTCCGGGCCGGCGCCCTCAGGGCCGGTGCCGGCGGGGTCGAGCGGCCGACGGGGAAGAGGGACGGAGCGAACCATGCCGAGTAGAACCATCCGAAGAGCCCCGGAGTTACGCTGGGTGTCGCCATTGTTGCGCACGGTGGCGAACGGGGGTGCGCGCAAGGGGCTCGGGAGGCGCAAGGTTGTTCGCCCGTAGCTGAGGGAAAGGGTGCGCACGGCATGGACTGTCAGTCCCGGCGGGTAAGACTTCCCTAGTGGGAGGGGGCGACACGCAGGAAAGGACGTCTCACGTTCGCCATCGGCGTACTGATGGTGAGGGTAACTGCCTGGCCTGCGGGAACATCGTCTCGCACCATCGGGTTGGAGCAGATGTCGGCGTTCGGGGTCAGGAGGCCATCGACGGTGTCGGCAGTTGGAATGAGCGGTCCCTGCTTGCGGGACTAAGCTGCGGTAGGACAGGGAGGGGAAGTTCCCCCCACTGCCTGACCGCTCTGAGGAGCGATTAACGATGTTCGAGAGGTTCACCGACCGCGCGCGGCGGGTTGTCGTCCTGGCTCAGGAAGAAGCCCGGATGCTCAACCACAACTACATCGGCACCGAGCACATCCTCCTGGGCCTGATCCACGAGGGTGAGGGTGTCGCCGCCAAGGCCCTTGAGAGCCTCGGGATTTCGCTCGAGGCGGTCCGCCAGCAGGTGGAGGAGATCATCGGCCAGGGCCAGCAGGCCCCGTCCGGGCACATCCCCTTCACCCCCCGTGCCAAGAAGGTCCTGGAGCTGTCGCTCCGCGAGGCCCTTCAGCTGGGTCACAACTACATCGGCACGGAGCACATCCTGCTCGGCCTGATCCGCGAGGGCGAGGGCGTCGCCGCCCAGGTCCTCGTCAAGCTGGGCGCAGATCTCAACCGGGTGCGGCAGCAGGTCATCCAGCTGCTCTCCGGTTACCAGGGCAAGGAGACCGCCACCGCCGGCGGGCCTGCCGAGGGCACCCCCTCGACGTCCCTGGTCCTCGACCAGTTCGGCCGGAACCTCACCCAGGCCGCTCGTGAGTCCAAGCTCGACCCGGTCATCGGGCGCGAGAAGGAGATCGAGCGGGTCATGCAGGTGCTGTCCCGCCGTACCAAGAACAACCCGGTCCTGATCGGTGAGCCCGGCGTCGGCAAGACCGCCGTCGTCGAGGGCCTCGCCCAGGCCATCGTCAAGGGCGAGGTGCCCGAGACCCTCAAGGACAAGCACCTCTACACCCTCGACCTCGGCGCGCTGGTCGCCGGCTCCCGCTACCGCGGTGACTTCGAGGAGCGCCTGAAGAAGGTGCTCAAGGAGATCCGCACCCGCGGCGACATCATCCTGTTCATCGACGAGCTCCACACGCTGGTCGGTGCGGGTGCCGCCGAGGGCGCCATCGACGCGGCCTCCATCCTGAAGCCGATGCTGGCCCGCGGTGAGCTGCAGACCATCGGCGCCACCACGCTCGACGAGTACCGCAAGCACCTGGAGAAGGACGCGGCCCTCGAGCGCCGCTTCCAGCCCATCCAGGTCGCCGAGCCGTCGCTGCCGCACACCATCGAGATCCTCAAGGGTCTGCGCGACCGGTACGAGGCGCACCACCGCGTCTCCATCACCGACGAGGCGCTGGTCCAGGCCGCCACCCTGGCCGACCGGTACATCTCGGACCGCTTCCTGCCGGACAAGGCGATCGACCTGATCGACGAGGCGGGTTCCCGGATGCGCATCCGCCGGATGACCGCTCCGCCGGACCTGCGCGAGTTCGACGAGAAGATCGCCGGCGTGCGCCGCGACAAGGAGTCCGCGATCGACTCGCAGGACTTCGAGAAGGCCGCGTCCCTGCGCGACAAGGAGAAGCAGCTCCTCGCCGCCAAGGCGAAGCGGGAGAAGGAGTGGAAGGCCGGCGACATGGACGTCGTCGCCGAGGTCGACGGCGAGCTGATCGCCGAGGTCCTCGCCACGGCCACCGGCATCCCGGTCTTCAAGCTCACGGAGGAGGAGTCGTCCCGCCTGCTGCGCATGGAGGACGAGCTCCACAAGCGGGTCATCGGCCAGGTCGACGCCGTCAAGGCGCTGTCCAAGGCGATCCGCCGTACCCGCGCCGGTCTGAAGGACCCGAAGCGTCCGGGTGGCTCGTTCATCTTCGCCGGCCCGTCCGGTGTCGGTAAGACCGAGCTGTCCAAGGCGCTCGCCGAGTTCCTCTTCGGTGACGAGGACGCGCTGATCTCCCTCGACATGTCGGAGTTCAGCGAGAAGCACACGGTCTCGCGGCTCTTCGGCTCCCCGCCCGGATACGTGGGGTACGAGGAGGGCGGCCAGCTGACCGAGAAGGTCCGCCGCAAGCCGTTCTCCGTCGTCCTCTTCGACGAGGTCGAGAAGGCCCACCCGGACATCTTCAACAGCCTGCTGCAGATCCTGGAGGACGGTCGTCTGACCGACTCCCAGGGCCGGGTCGTGGACTTCAAGAACACGGTCATCATCATGACGACCAACCTCGGCACCCGGGACATCTCCAAGGGCTTCAACCTGGGCTTCGCGGCCTCGGGCGACTCGAAGAGCAACTACGAGCGCATGAAGAACAAGGTGTCGGACGAGCTCAAGCAGCACTTCCGCCCCGAGTTCCTCAACCGCGTCGACGACGTGGTCGTCTTCCCGCAGCTCACGCAGGAGGACATCCTGCGGATCGTCGACCTGATGATCGGCAAGGTGGACGAGCGCCTGAAGGACCGGGACATGGGCATCGAGCTCTCCCAGTCCGCCAAGGAGCTGCTGTCCAAGAAGGGCTACGACCCGGTGCTGGGCGCGCGTCCGCTGCGTCGCACGATCCAGCGCGAGATCGAGGACACGCTCTCCGAGAAGATCCTCTTCGGCGAGCTGCGTCCCGGTCACATCGTGGTCGTGGACACCGAGGGCGAGGGTGAGACCAAGACCTTCACCTTCCGCGGCGAGGAGAAGTCGGCGCTGCCCGACGTCCCGCCGATCGAGCAGGCGGCCGGCGGTCCCGGCCCGAACCTGAGCAAGGAGGCGTAAGCCTCGACCCGAAAGGGGCCGGTGCTGATTCAGCACCGGCCCCTTTCGTATGCCCTGACGGCGGCTGTGCGGCCCTACGAGAGCTGCCCGTCGTAGTCCGGCAGCTTGTACGTCTTCTCGGCGTGGCCGCCCGACAGGTCGGTGGCGCTGTTGCCGATGTTCGCGATGATCGTGTAGCCCTTGTTCTCGATGTCGACGCGCTGGGCGGTCTTGTAGGCGGCGACGTCCTTGAAGAGGTCGAGCAGGCCGCGGACGTAGAGCCCGGAGACCTTGTAGCCGACATACTTGAGGTTGTAGTCGGTGAACGAGGCGATGATGCCCGGGCGGGCGGTGACGAAGAACAGCGAGACGCCGTGGTCCTGGGCGTACTTGGCGACGTCGAGGACCGGCTTGTTGGCCGGTTGCGGGTAGCTGAAGCCGAAGTCGGTCTCCAGGGTCGTGTTGTCGATGTCGAAGACGATCGCCTGCTTCTCGCCGGTCTTGGCGGCGGCGATGCGCTGCTTCAGATAGGGCAGAGCCGCGTCCATCACCGTCTGGCAGTCGGCCTGCCAGGTGGCGTAGTCGACGTCCTCCGCGGCGGCGGTGGCGACGGTGGAGGTGGTGGTGGCCGTAGCGGCCTGGGCGCCCGCCGGGACGGCCATGGCGGTGACGGCGGCCGTCGCCACGGCTGTCATGGCTATGCGGCGCTTCCAGGTGCCTGTGGTCATGTGAGGTCCTCTCGCGTCCTGGCCTGCCTGTGTCGTGGGCATGCTGTTCTGTGGGGATGGCCTGAGGGGAACCAGCGGGTTACCGGGGGGAACCTGCGGGTTACTGGACGGTAAGGGGCGGTGAGACTCCGCTCACAGACCCGTGCACAGTTCGTGACGGGGGTCACAAGTCCCCCACGCGACGGGCGAGTAGCCCCCGTCACATCCCGAAGTCCCTTGCGGCGGGCGGCCGGTGACAAGCGGCACAGGTCATCCATGGGCTACTAGGGCGGATAGTGGCAGCCCAAAATCAGGCAAAAGGGACATAGCTTCTGGAACCCCCGGGGGTTTCCGGGCCTCCGGCATGGATCGCCCCCAAATGGGGCGTCCCGGACCATCTGTCAAGAAGTCGGAAGTTTTGGGGTTAAGTACTAGCTTCCGTCGTACGTCACATGTTTGGGGGTCTATCGCCCTCGGGGTTACCAAGGGATGGCCCACCCGACAGGCGTTCCTGCGCCGGGTGGTCTTCCTGTCCCCGAACCCACGAGGTCTTCATGTTCCAGCGCGTCACGTCCCGTTCTTCCCGTACGTCCCTGCTCCGCACCCGCGTGGCCGTCGGGGCCGCCGCCCTGGGTGCCACGGTCGTGCTGGGAACCGGAGTGGCGTCCGCCGCCGCACCCGCCGCCAAGACGGCGGCCGTCTCCGCCAACGCCTGGGTCAAGCCGGTGGCGCACTACACCAAGTCCGCGACCTTCCACCAGGCCGGCGCCATGTGGCAGTCCACCCACAGCGGCCAGGACTTCGCCGTGCCGAGCGGCACCAAGGTCGTCGCCGCCCACGGCGGCACCGTGGTCAAGGCCGGCGGCAACGGCGCCGGTGACGGCCCGGCCTACGGCAACGCCGTCGTCATCAAGCACGCCAACGGGACCTACTCGCAGTACGCCCACCTGTCGCACATCGACGTGAAGGCCGGCCAGATAGTCAAGACCGGCCAGCGCATCGCCCTGTCCGGCAACACCGGCAACTCCAGCGGTCCCCACCTGCACTTCGAGATCCGCAAGACCGCCAACTACGGCTCCGCGATCGACCCGGTCGCCTTCCTGCGGGCCCACGGCCTGACCGTCTGACGGTGACGGGTGATCAGGCGCCCTGATGCGCCTGGGTCACGAGATCGACGGCGACCTCGAGGACGGCTGCGCGCTTGTCCTCCGGGTCGCCTTCGAGGTCCTGCAGGAAGAACATCCCGGCGTGCAGCGTGAAGATGGCGCTCACGCAGCGGACCTGGTCGGTGAGCGGGGCGTCCGGGTCGATGATGATGTCCCGCAGCCCGCGCATCCGGTCCTTGAACGAGTCGCCGATCTGCAGCTCCCGTACCGTCGCCTGGTTCTCCTGCATGAAGCGGAAGAGCGGGGTCGCCTCGGCGAGAGCCCGGCTGTAGCGCCGTACCAGCTCCTGCTTGGTCTCCAGCGTGTGCGGCTGGCTCGCGCCCCACTCGATCAGGTCTTCGATCGGTTTCGTCAGATCCGTGAAGATGCTGACGATGATCTCTTCCTTGGTCTTGAAGTGGTAGTACAGGGCCGCCTTCGTGACCTCGAGACGCTCCGCGATCTCGCGCAGGGAGGTCTTCTCGTAGCCCTGCTCGGCGAAGAGTTCGAGCGCGACGTCCTGGATGCGCTGGCGTGTGTTGCCGCGGCGCTGCTGCTTGGTCCCGTCCATGGTGCCGTCCATCCTCGTACTCCTCGTGCTCCCACGGAAACTTACTTGACGACCGGCTAGTGACAGGTCTACTTTCCTCAGTGTAGTGAACTAGCCGGGCGGCAAGTAAGTGGGCGGCCCGAGGCAGTGCCCAGGGGAGTGGAATAAATGCCGGACACGCAGACGGTCGAGACCGAACCGGAGAAACAACCCAGGAGCGTGCGGGTCGTCCTGCTCGCACTGATGATCACGATGATGCTCGCGATGCTCGACAACATGATCGTCGGCACCGCGATGCCGACGATCGTCGGCGACCTCGGGGGCCTGGAACACCTCTCCTGGGTCGTGACCGCCTACACCCTTGCGACCGCCGCGGCCACCCCTATCTGGGGCAAGCTCGGTGACATGTACGGGCGCAAGGGCGCCTTCATGGCCTCGATCGTGATCTTCCTGATCGGCTCCGCGCTCAGCGGCATGGCCCAGAACATGGGCGAGCTCATCGGCTTCCGCGCCGTGCAGGGTCTCGGCGCCGGCGGTCTGATGGTCGGCGTCATGGCGATCATCGGCGACCTGATCCCGCCCCGCGAACGCGGCAAGTACCAGGGCATGATGGCCGGCGTCATGGCGCTCGCGATGATCGGCGGCCCGCTCGTCGGCGGCACCATCACCGACAACTGGGGCTGGCGCTGGTCCTTCTACATCAACCTGCCGCTCGGTGTGATCGCCCTCGCCGCGATCAGCGCCGTCCTGCACCTGCCGAAGAAGCGGGCCAAGGCGGGCATCGACTACCTCGGTGTCGTGCTGCTGACCGTCGGCATCACCTCGATCGTCCTCGTCACCACCTGGGGCGGCACCGAGTACGCCTGGAGCTCCGCGCGGATCATGGAACTGATCGGGATCGGCGTCGCCTCCCTCATCGGGTTCGTGTTCTGGCAGACCAGGGCCGCCGAGCCGATCGTGCCGCTGCACATCTTCCGCAGCCGCAACTTCACCCTGATGTCCCTCATCGGCTTCATCACCGGCTTCGTGATGTTCGGCGCGACCCTGTTCCTGCCGCTCTACCAGCAGTCGGTGCAGGGCGCCTCCGCCACCAACTCCGGACTGCTGCTCCTGCCGATGCTCGGCGCGATGCTGGTGACCTCGATGGTCGCGGGCCGCATCACCACCAACACCGGCAAGTACAAGGTCTTCCCCATCGTCGGCAGCGTCCTGATGGTCGTCGGCCTGTACCTGCTGTCCACGATGGACACCGGCACCTCCCGCTTCACCTCCGGCGTCTTCATGGCCGTCGTCGGTCTCGGCATGGGCTGCCTGATGCAGATCACCATGCTGGTCGCGCAGAACAGCGTGGAGATGAAGGACATGGGCGTCGCCTCCTCCTCCACCACCCTGTTCCGTACGCTCGGCTCGTCCTTCGGTGTCGCGATCATGGGCGCGCTGTTCAACCACCGGGTCCAGGACGTCATGGCCGAGCGGGCCGGCGCCCTCGGCTCGAAGATCACCGAGCAGTCCGCGCAGCTGGACGCCGCCAGCCTGGCCAAGCTCCCCGCCGCGGCCCGCGAGGCCTACCAGCACGCGGTCTCCGCCGGTACGCACTCGGCGTTCCTGCTGGGCGCGGTGGTCGCGGTGGCCGCGCTGATCGCCGCCGTGTTCGTCAAGGAGGTTCCGCTCAAGGGCGCGGGGCCCCAGAAGGCGGGCGAGGAGCCGGTGGCGGTGGCTCCGCCGGTCGTCGAGGCGGTCTGAGCAGAACCTTTCGGCGAAGGCCCCGGGTGTCCGGCGGATTCAAAGGGCCTTCGCCATGTGCCACCCCGCCGGCCCCCGGGCTGCTGTACTGAACCCATGGACAAGACCCGGCAGCTGCGGCTGGCCAAGGACGCCATGGACCGCGACTGGGCCGACCCCGCGCTCGACCTGGACGCCGTGGCCGCGCACGCCGGGTACTCCCGCTACCACTTCGTACGGGCCTTCAAGGCGGCGTACGGCGAGACACCCGGCCAGTACCTCACCCACCGCCGGATCGAGCGCGCCGAGGAGATGCTCCGCAGCGCCGATCTGAGCGTCACCGAGATCTGCCACCTGGTCGGCTTCAGCAGCCTCGGCACCTTCTCCGCCCGCTTCAAGACCCGCACCGGCCTGACCCCCAGCGAGTACCGCACCCGGCACGTCGGCCGCGGGGCCGCCCTGATCCCCGGCTGCTACGCGATGCTGTGGGTCGGCGGCTTCCCCACCGGCAGGACCCCGCGGACACCGCAACTCTGAAGAAGCGCCCCGGACCCCGCCCCGCCTACGGTGACGGACAGAACACCTCACCGGACAGGAGAGCGGAGCCATGATCAAGGGCCTGGGCATCACCACCGTGTGGACCTTCGACCAGCAGCGCACCAAGGCCTTCTTCACCGAGAAACTCGACTTCGAGGTCCGCGACGACATCTCCATGGGGGACATGCGCTGGATCACCGTCGGAGCCAAGGACCAACCCGGCGTCGAGCTGGCCCTGATGAGCCTCGACGGACCCGGTCTCGACCCGGAGTCCTCCGCGGCGCTGAAGACACTCGTCGGCAAGGGCGTGATCGGCGCCGGTGCCTTCCGCACGGACGACTGCCGCGGCGACTACGAGACCTTCAGCGCACGGGGCGTCGAGTTCCTCCAGGAACCGAAGGAACGGCCCTATGGCATCGAGGCGATCTTCCGCGACGACAACGGCAACTGGTACTCGCTGACCCAGCGCAGCGAGGAACTCGACTTCTCCAAGGACTTCGGATGACCGGCACCGCCCTGGCAGCCACGGGCGGGACCGCCGGGGCAGACCACACCGCCGTCAGAGTGGCCCTGTGGCGCGCCCTGCACACCCTGGCCGACCCGCCGCCGCACGTCGTCGAGGACCAGATCGGGCTGTGGCTGGCCGACCCGGGCGACGGCTGGCGCGACCGGCCCGACATGGACGAGCACGCCACGCGCCGCACCCGGGCGTCCATCGTGGCCCGGGCCCGCTTCGTCGAGGACCTGGTCGTCGAGCAGGTCCTCGCCCTCGACGAAGCGGGGGGCGTGGACCAGTACGTCGTCCTCGGGGCCGGCCTCGACACCTTCGCCCAGCGCCGGCCCGAGGTCGCCGCCCATGGACTGACGGTCTTCGAGGTCGACCGGCCCGGCCCCCAGGCCTGGAAACGGCAGCGCCTCCTGGACCTCGGCCTCGGCGTCCCCGACTGGCTGCGGCTCGTCCCGGTCGACTTCGAGGGCGACTGGTGGGGGCGGCTGCTCGCGGCCGGACTCGACCCGACCCGGCCCGCCGTCGTGGCTTCCACCGGCGTCACCATGTACCTCACCCGGGAGGCCGTCGAAGAGACCTTCCGGCTCGTCGCCGGCCTCGCCCCGGGTTCGACCTTCGTCACGACCTTCCTGCGCCCGCCGGAGGACGTCGAGCCGGAGGAACAGGCACAGCTCCGGATCGCGATGAACGGCGCCCGCGCGGCCGGAACCCCCTTCCTCAGCTTCTTCACCCCACCCCGGATCCTCGCCCTGGCCCACGACACCGGCTTCACCGAGGCACGCCATGTGCCGGCGGCGGACCTGGAACGGCGGTACTTCGCGGGCAGGACGGACGGGCTGCGACCGTCGAGGGGCGAGGAGCTGCTGGTCGCCGTCGTCTGAGGGCACCCCCCTGACCATCGCGGCGGGCCGGCCCCCGTACCGGCCGGCCGCCACGGCTTCGGCCCGCTACGGCATCATCGGGTAGCTTCCCGTGTTCGTCGGCGCGTGTTCGGGCAGCCACAGGACCGCCACCGCGCCCTCGGCCGGTATGTGTTCCGGCGCTCCGGCGGGGCGGACATTGCGGAAGGTGAGGCGGGCGCCGAGGACCCGGGCCTGGCCCGCCGCGATGGTCAGACCGAGGCCGTGGCCGTGGCCCGCCCGGTCGGCGCTGCCGGTGCGGAACCGGCGCGGGCCCTCGGCCAGCAGGTCCTCGGGGAACCCGCGCCCATGGTCGCGGACCCGGATCACCCGGCCCTCGACGGTGACCTCGATGGGGGTCTTGCCGTGCTTGGCGGCGTTGGCGAGGAGGTTGAACAGGACCCGCTCCAGACGGCGGGGGTCGGTCGTGACCATCGACTCATGGACGACCCGCACCTCGACCTCCGGATCCTTGGCCGCCACCCGCCGCGCGACGAACTCGCCCAGCAGGAGGTCCTGCAGTTCCGCGCGCTCCGAGGCGCTGTCCAGACGGGCCACCTCCAGGACGTCCTCCACGAGCGTGCGCATGGCCTTCGCCCGGTCCAGGACCAGCTCGGTGGGCCGGCCCGGCGGCAGCAGCTCGGCCGCGGTCAGCAGTCCGGTGACCGGGGTGCGCAACTCGTGCGCGATATCGGCGGTGACCCGCCGCTCGGCCTCCAGCCGCTGCTGCAGCGCGTCCGCCATGGCGTCCACCGCGCTCGCGAGGTCGTCGGTCTCGTCCCGTACGACCCCGCCGATCGCGTCCCGCACCCGGACGTCGGACTCGCCCTTGGCGACCTGGTTGGCCGCGGCCGCCGCCTTGCGCAGCCGGCGCGAGAGCTGCCCGCCGATGAGCACCCCGAGCGCGCTGCCGCCGAACACGACCGCGATCGAGCCGATCACCAGCGCCTGGTCGAGGTCGTTGAGGATGTCGGTGCTCCGGTCGGTGAAACGGGTGTGCAGGGACATCACCCGCCCGTCCTTGAGCGGCACGGCCGCCCAGATGTCAGGTGTGCCCCCCGCACGGTCGGACACGTACGTCACCCGGCGGCCCTGGGCGACCTTCTCCCGCACCTCCGACGGCAGCCGGGAGTCGTCGATCTTGATCTGCGGGAAGTTCGGCCGCCCGGTCATCTCGAAGTTGTGCTGGGCGATCTGGATGCGCTCGTCCGCGAGGTCGCGCGCGTTGTCCAGCATCGACACCCGGGCCGCGTTGTGCACGACGAGGCTGAGCGCGATCGCCACCAGTGCGCCGACCAGCGCGATCGCCGCGCTCAGCTTCCACCGCAGACCCGTACGGATGCCCGCGCCCTGCGCGCGGTCCGGAACCAGCTGCCGGATCATCCCCCTCACACCCCCCGCCCGCTCAGGCCTTCAACTTGTAGCCGAAGCCACGGACCGTCTCGATGCGGTCCTGGCCGATCTTCGTCCGCAGCCGCTGCACATGGACGTCCACCACCCGGGTGTCCCCGCCCCAGCCGTAGTCCCAGACGCGCTCCAGGAGTTTGTCCCGGGACAGGACCGTGCCCGGGGCGGAGGAGAACTCCAGCAGCAGCCGCATCTCGGTCGGCGTCAGGGCCACCGGCCGGCCGGCCCTGCGCACCTCCATGCCCTCGGTGTCGACCTCCAGGTCGCCGAAGGTCAGCACCCCGCCCGCGGGCGCGGCGTCCTCCACCCGGTCCCCGCCGCCCGCGTGCCCGAAGCGGCGCAGCACCGCGCGGATCCGGGCGACCAGGACGGCGCCGTCGAACGGCTTGGTCACATAGTCGTCGGCGCCGGCCTCCAGGCCCAGGACGACATCGATGGAGTCGGCCCGCGCCGACAGCATGATCACGGGCACGGTGGACTCGTCCCGGATGCGCCGGCACAGGCTGACCCCGTCCAGGCCGGGCACCATGACGTCCAGCAGGGCGATGTCGGGGCGGTCGGCCCGGAAGGCGTCCAGGCCGGACAGGCCGTCGGGCATCGCGGTGACCACGAAGCCGTCCCGCTCCAGGGCGAGCTGGGTGGCCTCGCGGATGACGTCGTCGTCCTCGACGAACAGGACGTGGGTCTGGTCTGCCATCCCGGTGCTCTCAGTCCTCGTGTTCGGTGCTGCGTGGGTCCGACTGCCGTATGACCGCCGTATGACTGCCTGGGCGCCCCTTGAGGGGACGCAGGAGGCTTCCGCCGCGTTCACTCCCGGTGCGCCCACTCATTGATCGGATCGGGCGGCCCGATCGGTTCACGGGTTCCGGAGATTTTTGCAGCCCGGCCGACATCGCTGGTCAGCCGCTCTCGGGCACCGGCGTCGGCTCCTCGTCCACGGGGCTGTTGTACTCGTTGTGGATGGTGAACTCCTTGACGAAGCGGTCCGCGGTCGTCCAGCGGTAGGTGATCACGTTCTCGCCGGACGGACTGGAGACGGAGTCGCCCTTCGCGTACACCTGTTTGGTCACCACCAGGTCGCCGCGGTCTATCTCCGCGTAGACCGGGGGCTCCTCGGTCTTGAAGACGTTCTCGTACCGGCCGTCCTTCTCCCGGTACACGTACGAGCCGACGCCGACCGCGTCGCCGCAGGTCAGCACGTTCACGACGAGGTCCGTGACGGGGCCGCCGGTCAGGTCGCCGTAGGAGACGTCGACCGGGTACTCGTCGCCGACGCACGGCTTCAGCTGGCCCTTGACCTCCGCCGAGACCTCGGGGTCGGCCTTGACGAGCTGGATCGCGTCCACCCGGGAGGGGGTGGCGGTGGGCGCGGCCGAGGGTGTCATCGTCGCGGCGCCGGCCACCGCGTCCGCGTGCGCGGGGCCCTCGTCACGGGTGCCGGTGCCGCCGGTGGCGCACGCGGACACGAAAAGGGCGAGGGCGGCGAGCACGGTCACCGCCGTGATCGCCGCCTGGAAGGTGCCTCGGGCCGCTGTGGGCCCTGCCTGGGCCGGTGTCGGCCCGGCCTCGGTCAGGCCGCCGCGCAACGCTCCCGCTCCTCACGCTCCAGCGCGCGTGCGTCCAGATCGCGGGCTTCCAGCTCCTCGCGGAGCCGGGCGAGCGCCCGGTGCAGCGTGCTCTTGACCGTTCCCGCGGACATACCGAGGGCGGCGGCCGTCTCCTCCGTGGACATCTGCTCCCAGTGTCGCAGCACCACGACGCTCCGCTGCTTCGGAGCGAGCACCTTCATCGCGTCCATCAGCAGGGCGCGGTCCGCGTGCTGTTCGGTGGAGTCGTCGATGCAGGCGTCCGGGAGCTGCTCGGTGGGGACTTCCTCCAGCTTGCGGGCCCGCCACCACTCGGTCCGGGTGTTGATCATGACCCGGCGCAGATAGGCGTCCGCGAGCCGCTTGTCCGCGATGCCCTCCCAGCGGCCGTACGTCCGCGCCAGCGCCGTCTGCAGCAGGTCCTGTGCGTCGACCGGGTCCGGGACCAGCCGGCGGGCGCTGCGCAGCAGCGCGTCCTGCCGGGTGCGGACGTACTCCTCGAACTCGAGCACCTCGCCCTGCGCCATGGTCAACCCCTCCGTCTACCCCGTGTGCGGCTCACGGTCGTCCGCCGGATCTCCGCGTGTGATCGTTCGCCGTCGTGCCCTCGGTGGGCACGCAAATGAAGTTACGGAGCTGTTGTCACGGGGCTGTGCGGAGCAGCCTGCGGCTAGCGCGCGGCTGTCCGTCGGTTGTGTAACGGACCAGGGTTCTGGGTAAGGAAGCGGGCCGAAGAATAGGTGTATGGGTGGATTTATCCGGCCGCTGAATGTGACAGACGCCGGGGCGGGGGCTGTGACGAAGCCCGTTGTCTGTGAAGTGACCGTGCGTCAGGTGAGCGGCAGCCGGTACAGACCGTCCGGGAGCGGCTCCACGAGTCCGTCCGCCACGAGCCCGTCCAGGGCCCGCGCGCGCTGCACCGGCTCGTGCCACACCCGGTCCAGCGCCGACTGCGGCACGGGCGCGTGCGCCTCCCGCAGAACGGCGAGCAGCTTGCCGCGCACCTGCCGGTCCGTACCGGCGTACGTCTGTCCGCGGCGCGGCGGGCCCTCGTGCTCCGGCTTGCCCGCCAGCCGCCAGGCGCACTGTGCCGCGATCGGGCAGCGCACACACGTCTCGTTCTTCGCGGTGCACACCAGCGCGCCCAGCTCCATGGACGCGGCGGCCCAGCGGGCGGCGACCCGCTCGTCCTCCGGCAGCAGGGCACGGGCCAGCTTGCGCTCGGCGGCCGTGGTCGCGTTCGGCGGGTACCGCACCCCCGTGACGGCCCGCGCGAGGACCCGGCGCACGTTGGTGTCCAGTACGGCGTGCCGCTGCCCGTACGCGAAGGAGGCGACGGCGGCGGCCGTGTACTCCCCGATGCCGGGCAGCGCGAGCAGCTGCGCGTGGTCCGACGGTACGTCGCCCCCGTGCCGTTCCGTTATGGCCACCGCCGCTCCGTGCAGCCGCAGGGCGCGGCGCGGGTAGCCGAGCCGCCCCCACGCGCGCACGGCCTCGCCGGGGGCCTCCGCGGCCAGGTCGGCGGGGCGCGGCCAGCGGGCGAGCCACTGCTCGTAGACCGGCAGGACGCGGCTGACCGGCGTCTGCTGGAGCATGAACTCGCTGACCATCACACCCCACGCCCCGGCCTCGGGGTGCCGCCAGGGCAGGTCGCGGGCGTTGTCCTCGAACCAATCGATGACGGGGGAGTGCAGGTCCGCGCCGGCGGTGTCGTCGGCGGGGCTGCGGTGCGGGGGCTTCGTGGGCGCAGTCATGGCTCTTCCGATCCTGCCATGGGCGATGGGGCACACGTGCGTACCGCCACTCGTCCGGGTGGTCGGGTCACGCGCGTGCGCCCCGGTTGTGGCCAGAGGTGCGGGCGGCGCCCCTGCAAAGGGCCGGGGCTGTGCGCTGGGTGAAGTCGGGGGCAGGGCTGCGGAGTCCGGAATGATGATCCGGAAAAGTTGTACTCCGGGCGGCGGGTGCGACCGGTTAACGCGGCGATCTCTCGTACAGTTTGCGCCGTGGGATCTCTGCGCAATCCGATCGGGCCGCTTCCCTCCTCCATCTACTGGCGCCGGAGGGTCGTACTGCTGTCTGTGATCGCCCTGTTGGCGCTGCTCGTCACCTGGATCGTCACCTCGGGCGGGGGCGGCGGCGGCAACGACGCCAAGGGGTCCGGCGCCAAGAATCCCGCGTCCTCGATCACGCCGGGGCCGTCCGGCTCGGGGCCCGCGATCAGCCAGGCGCCGGGCGGGCGGGACGAGTCGAGCGGGGGCGCCACCGACGGCTCGGACTCCGGCTCCGGGTCCGGCTCGGACAGCGGTTCGGGCGGCGACGGCTCCGGGTCCGACGGCTCCGGCTCGGTCGCGGGGGGCGGCGGCACCGACGACGGGGCCAACGGCAGCGGTTCGAGCACGACGCTCCCGGCCGGCACCACCCTGCCCAACTGCACCGCCAGCGTGGTCAAGTTGACCCTGCGCAGTGTCCGCAACTCCTACTCGCCCGATGAGACGCCCACGTTCGAGCTCATCGCGAAGAACTCCTCCGGCAGCGACTGCAAGGTCGACCTCGGACCGAAGACGGCGGTGCTGACGATCACGCAGGCGGGGAGCGAGGACGACTACTGGTCGTCGGCCGACTGCCCGAAGGTGTCCGGGGGCCTGCTGTACCGGGTGCCGGCCGGCGGGAACTTCACCTACACGCTGAAGTGGGACCGCAAGCCGAGTGCCGCCGAGTGCGCGACGCCTCCGGCGGGCGTGGCCGGAACGGGGACCTATCTGGTGGAGGCGAAGGCTCCGGGATTCGCCACCGCACAGACCTCGTTCGTACTCGCGGCCGACTAGGAGGACCATCCGCGGCCGACTGGGACGACTCGCGGCGACTGGGACTACTCGCGGCGCCTCGGACGACTCGCGGCCGACTGGGAGCACCTGCGGTCCACCACGGGCACCCGGGGCGACTGGGACCACCTGCGGCCGACTGGACCACCTGCGGCCGACTGGGAGCACCTGCGGTCAACCCGGAGTACCCACAGTCGACCACGGGCACCCACGGCGACTGGGACCACCCGCGGTCGATCAGGACCACTCGCGGCCACTGGGACGACTCGCGGCCGACCACGGGCACCCGCGGCGACTGGAAGCACCCGCGGTCGATCAGGACCACTCGCTGCGACTGGGACGACTCGCGGTCGACTAGGAGCACTCGCGGCGACTGGGACCACCGTCGGTCGACCAGGACTACTCGCGGCGACTGGGACCACCCCGTTCGACCAGGACCACTCGCGGTCGGTCGGGAGCACCCGCGTCAGACGTAGCGCTCCAGGATCGACGACTCCGCCAGCCTCGACAGGCCCTCGCGGACGCTGCGGGCCCGGGCCTCGCCCACGCCGTCGACCGTCTGGAGGTCGTCGACGCTGGCGGCGAGGAGTTTCTGGAGGCCGCCGAAGTGCTCCACCAGGCGGTCGATGATGGCGCCGGGCAGCCGGGGGACCTTGGCGAGGAGGCGGAAGCCGCGCGGGGAGACCGCCGAGTCGAGGGCCTCCGGGGAGCCGGTGTAGCCCAACGCACGGGCCACCGTCGACAGTTCGAGCAACTCGGCGTGGGTGAGGGCGTTCAGCTCGGACAGCGCCTCGTCGACCGTGCGGGAGCGCTTGGCGGTGGGCTCGGGGACGTAGTCCCGGACCACCAGCTCGCGCTCCGGCTCCACGCCCGCGATCAGCTCGTCGAGCTGGAGGGCCAGCAGCCGCCCGTCGGTGCCCAGTTCGACCACGTACTCGGCGATCTCGGTGGCGATACGGCGCACCATCTCCAGGCGCTGGGCCACCGCGGAGACGTCCCGGACCGTCACGAGGTCCTCGATCTCCAGCGCCGACAGCGTGCCCGCGACCTCGTCCAGGCGGAGCTTGTAGCGCTCCAGGGTGGCGAGGGCCTGGTTGGCGCGGGACAGGATCGCGGCCGAGTCCTCCAGGACACGGCGCTGGCCGTCGACGTACAGGGCGATCAGCCGCATCGACTGGGAGACCGAGACGACCGGGAAGCCGACCTGCTTGGAGACGCGGTCCGCCGTGCGGTGCCGGGTGCCCGTCTCCTCCGTGGGGATCGTGGGGTCCGGGACCAGCTGGACGCCCGCGCGCAGGATCTTCGACAGGTCGGAGGAGACCACGATGCCGCCGTCGAGCTTGCACAGCTCCCGCAGCCGGGTCGCGGTGAACTCGACGTCCAGGACGAACCCGCCCGTGGACATCGTCTCGACGGTCTTGTCGGAGCCGAGCACGATGAGCCCGCCGGTGTTGCCGCGGAGCACCCGCTCGAGCCCGTCGCGCAGGGCCGTGCCCGGAGCCACCGCGCTCAGCGCGGCACGCATGAGGCTCTCGGTACGGGAACTCCCACCGGACTTTCCGGGAGCTGCCGCCCGGTCGTTGGCTGCCACTGCACTCCTCCGGTCGCAGGTTCTTCGGGCGCTCCCGTGCGCGTACTCGGTTCGTACGGACGGGCGAGACCAGGGCAAAGTCTACCGGCGCTCCTCCGCCTCCTGTGGGGCCTCTCGGCGACGGGACCTCGGCAGGACCCGCAGCGCGTCCCCCATGTCGGCGACTTCGAGCACCTTCATACCGGCCGGGATCTTGCCGGGATCGCCCGGTACGAGCGCGTGCGTGAAGCCCAGCCGGTGTGCTTCGGCCAGCCTGCGCTGCACGCCCGTGACCCGTCTGACCTCGCCCGCGAGACCGACCTCGCCGATCGCGACCAGGTTCTTCGGCAGGGGGGTGTCGCTCGCCGCGGAGGCCAGGGCAAGGGCGATCGCCAGGTCCGCCGCGGGCTCGGAGAGCTTCACCCCGCCGACCGTCGCCGAGTAGATGTCCCGCTTGCCGAGCGCGCTGATCCGGCCGCGCTGCTCCAGCACCGCGAGCATCATCGAGACCCGGGAGGTCTCCAGGCCGGAGGTGGTGCGCCGGGGTGAGGGGATCTGGGAGTCGACGGTGAGCGCCTGGACCTCGGCGACCAGGGGGCGGCGGCCCTCCAGGGTGACGGTCAGACAGGTACCGGGGACCGGTTCGGCACGTCTGGTCAGGAAAAGTCCACTGGGGTCGGCGAGGCCCGTGATGCCCTCGTCGTGCAGTTCGAAGCAGCCGACCTCGTCCGTCGCGCCGTAGCGGTTCTTCACGCCGCGCACCAGACGCAGGCGCGCGTGCCGGTCGCCCTCGAAGTGCAGGACGACGTCCACCAGGTGTTCCAGCAGGCGGGGGCCGGCGATCGCGCCGTCCTTCGTGACATGGCCCACCAGCAGCGTGGACATGCCGCGTTCCTTCGAGGCGCGGATCAGGGCGCCGGCGACCTCGCGCACCTGGGCCATGCCGCCGGGCGCCCCGTCGATCTCGGGGGAGGCGACCGTCTGCACCGAGTCGAGGATCAGCAGCGACGGCTTGACCGCGTCCAAGTGCCCGAGGACGGCGGCCAGATCGGTCTCGGCCGCCAGATACAGATGGTCGTCGATGGCGCCGATCCGGTCGGCGCGCAGCCGGACCTGGCTCGCCGACTCCTCACCGGTCACATAGAGGGTGCGGTGTTCGTCGCTGGCCGACTTGGCCGCCACGTCCAGCAGCAGGGTCGACTTGCCGACGCCGGGCTCGCCGGCGAGCAGCACCACCGCGCCGGGCACCAGACCGCCGCCGAGCACGCGGTCCAGCTCGGGCACGCCGGTCGTACGGGCGGTGGCCTGACGGCCGTCGACCTGGCCGATGGGCACGGCGGAGGTGGTGACGCGCCCCGGCGCCGTCGTACGGACCGCGGGCGTGCCGTACTCCTCGATCGTGCCCCAGGCCTGGCACTCGGCGCAGCGGCCGAGCCACTTGGCCGTCTGCCAGCCGCATTCGGTGCAGCGGTAGGACGGGCGGTCCTTGGTGGTCTTGGTACGGGCAGCCATGAGGAAACCGTAACCGCCGCCACCGACAGCCGGACCGGCCTGTGGACAACACCACGGTCCGCCTGTGGACAACCCGGCCGGCCCCGCCCGGGACACCTATGGAGAATCCGGACACCCCCTGCGATCCGGCCACCCCCCATCACGAACGAGCCACGGAACCCCCCATTCCTGTCCCCTTATGAGGGATCGTTTCACCCGTACGGATTAAAAGGACTCAAGGGACAAGAAGAGCCCGTTCCGCGCCGCCTACGGTCCACGGGTGATGAGCAGCAGCCCCGAAATCTCGACCCGCACGACCGGCGCACACCGGGCGCACCGGGAGGCGCGCGATCGCGCCGCGGGGCGCACGCTCGCGCAGCGCCCGCCCGCGCGCTACGAGCCGTATCTGGACGGACTGTTCACCTACTGCCTGTCCGCGCTGTGCGACCACGATGCGGCCACCGCCGCCCTCGGGGACGTCCTCGCGCTGGCCGAGCGGCGGGGACAGCGCATCCCGGAGGCCGGGGAGCGCAGAGCCTGGCTGTACGCGCTGGCCCGCTGGGCCTGCCTGCGCAAGCTGGCCGAGGCCAAGCAGAAACGTCAGGGCACCCATGCGTCCGGGCGCACCGCGGCGCACCGTCCGTCCGGCGCGCGCACCGGCGCACCCTCCGGCGCCCCCACCACCGAGAACCCGGACATCCCCGACGAGCTCCAGGAGGAGCGGCGCCGCGAACTCGCCCTGCTCGCCTGGCCGGAGGCCGCCGGCACCACCCCCGAGCAGCGCGAGGCGCTCGAACTCGCCGTACGCCACCACCTCGCCGCCCACGAGGTCGGCGCCGTCCTCGGCATGGACCACGCCGCCGCCCGCGAGCTGCTGGCCACGGCCGCCTGCGAGGTAGAGCGCACCCGCGCCGCCCTCGCCGTCGTGGAGACCGGCGGCTGTCCCGGAGTGGCCCGCCTCACCGGCGAGCACCAGCTGGTCCTCAGCGCCGCCCTGCGCCGCGAGCTCGTCCGGCACGTCGACGACTGCCCCCGCTGCCGCCGGGCCGCCGAGCGCGCCGTCCCCGGCCGCTGGCCCGGCGCCGGGGTCACCCCCGCCGAGCTGCCCGTCCTGGAGGCGCCCCGCCCGGCCCTGCACCTCGCCATGACGCACCTCACCCGCGCGCGGGGTGCCGCCGCGCCCCGTTTCGACCGGCGCGGCTTCCCGATGGACCCCAAGGACCGCGCCGCCCGCCGCGACCGTCTCCGCGCGCGTGCCGTCACGACCACCGTCGTCGCCACCGTCGTCGCGGCGCCCGTGCTCGCCCTGTGGGCGGCCTACCGCAGCGCCCCCACCGCGGACGCCGACAGCCGCTCGGTCGGAGCCGGCGAGGCGCACGGCCCCGGAAGCCCCGACGGCGGGGCGGCGGGCGGCTACGAGAACGCGGGGAACGCCAGCACCAGGCCCGCCACGGGCTTCGGCAAGGGCCCCAAGCCGGATGTGTCCGTGGAGGTCGTCAGCGTCTCCGGGCTCGGCGCCGCCGACGCGAAACGGCTGACCGTGAGCGCCGTCACCAGCGGCGACACCACCCTGATCACCCTCACCGCCGCCCGGGACGCCGACGGCCCCGTCGCCTGGTCCGCCGCCACCGGCGCCCCCTGGATCTACCTCAGCCGCTCCACCGGCAGCCTGTACCCCAGCGAGTCGGTGACGATCAAGGCGTACGTCGACCCCCTGCGCGAGCCGCCCGGCCACTGGCACGCACGCGTGGCGATCGCTCCGGCGGGCGCCGTCGTCACCATCGAGGGTTACGGCACCGCGTCCGGCCCCGCCCCCGGCACAGGAGAGGGCACCGGTCCGGGCACCCCGGCCCCGCCGACCTCGAAGCCCGACCCGGATCCCCCGACCCCGCCCGCCACGGACCCCACCCCGAGCGCCCCTCCGCCCTCCACCGACCCGCAGCCCACCCCCACCGACTCCCCGACCACCCCGGAGGGCTCGACCCCGCCACCGCCCGACGGCGGCACCACGAGCCCCGCCACCCCCTAGGGGGTGTCAGTCGACGGGATCCGCCGGATGCGGTGCCAGCAGCGGAAGCCGCGAGGCCAGCCGCTCCTCGCACAACTCGACGAGACGGTCGTAGCCGGCCTTGCCCATCAGCTCGGTCAGCTCCGCGCGGTACGACACGTACACCGGGTCGCCCGCGCCGTGCGCCGAGGTCGCCGAGGTGCACCACCAGTGCAGATCGTGACCGCCCGGACCCCAGCCGCGGCGGTCGTACTCGCCGATCGACACCTGCAGCACGCGCGTGTCGTCCGGCCGGTCGATCCAGTCGTACGTCCGCCGCACCGGAAGCTGCCAGCAGACGTCCGGCTTGGTCTCCAGGGGCTCGCGGCCCTCCTTGAGCGCCAGGATGTGCAGCGAGCAGCCCGCGCCACCGGCGAAGCCCGGACGGTTCTGGAAGATGCAGGAGCCCTGGTAGGGGCGGGTCTGACGGTCGCCGTCCTCGTCCTCCGCCACCCAGCCGTTCAGCACCCCCTCGGCGTGGTGCTGCCAGATGTCGGGGGTGAGCCGCGCCACATGCCCGGCGACCCGCTGCTCGTCGTCCTCGTCGGAGAAGTGGGCACCCAGCGTGCAGCACCCGTCGTCCGCGCGGCCGGCCTGGATGCCCTGGCAGCCACTGCCGAAGACGCAGTTCCAGCGAGAGGTCAGCCATGTCAGATCGCAGCGGAAGACCTGCTCGTCGTCCGCCGGATCCGGGAACTCCACCCACGCGCGTGCGAAGTCGAGCCCCTTCTCGTCCGCCGCTGCCGGCACCGGGTTCGCCCGCGAAGAACCGGCGGTTGTTTTGTCGGTCTTCGCCTTTTTCGTCTTTGGCACCCGTCCAGGGTAAGTCGCCGAAGGCCACTTCGGGGACGGCCCACGGCCTCACTGGCAGTAGCGTTCCCTACATGAGACTCGGTGTCCTCGACGTGGGATCGAACACGGTGCATCTGCTGGTGGTGGATGCACACCCCGGCGCGCGCCCGCTGCCCGCGCACTCGCACAAGGCCGAACTGCGCCTCGCCCAACTGCTCGACGGGGACGGCGCCATCGGCCCCGACGGCGTCGACAAACTGATCACGGTCGTCCACGAAGCGCTCCAGGCCGCCGAGGACAAGGGCGTCGAGGACCTCCTGCCGTTCGCGACCTCCGCCGTGCGCGAGGCCACCAACGCCGACGACGTCCTCGCGCGCGTGCAGGCCGAGACCGGCGTCGAGCTCCAGGTCCTCACCGGCTCCGAGGAGGCCCGGCTCACCTTTCTCGCCGCCCGCCGCTGGTTCGGCTGGTCGGCCGGCAAGCTGCTCGTCCTGGACATCGGCGGCGGCTCCCTGGAGATCGCCTACGGCATCGACGAGGAGCCCGACGCGGCCGCCTCCCTGCCGCTCGGCGCGGGCCGCCTCACTGCGGGCTGGCTGCCCGGCGACCCGCCCGCCGCCGAGGACATAAGGACGCTGCGCCGCCACGTCCGCGCACAGATCGCCCGGACGGTCGGCGAGTTCAGCCGCTTCGGCGCCCCCGACCACGTCGTCGCCACCTCCAAGACCTTCCGGCAGCTCGCCCGCATCGCCGGAGCCGCCCGCTCCACCGAGGGTCTCTACGTCCAGCGCGAACTCAAGCGCGAGTCCCTGGAGGCCTGGGTGCCCCGCCTGGCCGGCATGACCTACGCCCAGCGCGCGGAACTCCCCGGAGTCTCCGAGGGCCGGGCCAACCAGCTCCTCGCCGGCGCCCTCGTCGCCGAGGGCACGATGGACCTCTTCGGCGTCGAAACGGTGGAAATCTGCCCCTGGGCCCTGCGGGAGGGCGTGATCCTGCGGCGCCTGGATCACATGGGCTCGGTGTAGCCCCGAAAGGGGCACGGGGCTGTGTCCGACATGTGGCTCCGCCACGGGGCGCGACAAGCCGCAACGGCGCCGCACCCGCCCGTGGCATACCCCACAACGGCGAGCAGGCGCCCGGCACTCAGCCAACCGCACCCCGTAACCTGTCCCCCATGGCAGAGCCAGTCGTACGGATCCCGGACACGAAGGTCGCCCTGTCGACGGCGTCCGTGTACCCGGAGCCGACGGCGACGGCCTTCGAGATCGCCGCGCGCCTCGGATACGACGGCGTCGAGGTCATGGTCTGGAACGACCCCGTCAGCCAGGACATCGAGGCGCTGCGCAGGCTCAGCGACTACCACGGCGTCCCGATCCTCGCCGTGCACGCCCCGTGCCTGCTCATCACCCAGCGGGTCTGGTCCACCGACCCCTGGGTGAAGCTCCAGCGGGCCCGGGCCGCCGCCGAGAAGCTCGGCGCCACCACCGTCGTCGTCCACCCGCCCTTCCGCTGGCAGCGCCAGTACGCGCGGGACTTCGTCCAGGGCATCTGGCGGATGGCGCACGAGACGGACGTGCGGTTCGCCGTCGAGAACATGTACCCCTGGCGCTACCGCGACCGCGAGATGCTCGCGTACGCCCCCGACTGGGACGTCACCAAGGACGACTACCGGCACTTCACGATCGACCTCAGCCACGCCTCCACCGCCCGCACGGACGCCCTCCAGATGGTCGACCGCATGGGCGACCGCCTCGGCCACGTCCACCTCGCCGACGGCAACGGCTCGGCCAAGGACGAGCACCTGGTCCCCGGCCGCGGCGGGCAGCCCTGCGCCGAGCTGCTGGAGCGGCTCGCGCTGAGCGGCTTCGACGGCCATGTCGTCATCGAGGTCAACACCCGGCGTGCCATGTCCGGCGCCGAACGTGAGGCCGACCTCGCGGAGGCCCTCGCCTTCACCCGGCTGCACCTGGCGTCGGCGGCGAAGGTGCCCCGCCCGTGAGCGAGCCCGACGGGACCTCCCGGCGCCGCGGCCGACCCCCTCGTACGGCGGCGGCCGACGCCGGCGGGACCGCCCGCAGACGCGGCCGCCCCCCTCGTACCGAAGCGGCCGACACCCGCGACCGCATCCTGGCCGCCGCGCGGGAGGAGTTCTCCGAGCGGGGGTACGAGAAGACGTCCGTGCGCGGGATCGCCAAGGCGGCCGGGGTGGACTCCGCGCTCGTGCACCACTACTTCGGCACCAAGGAACAGATCTTCGAGACGGCGATCGAGGTCGCCTTCGCACCCGCGTTCGAAGCGCCCACGGCGATCGCCGAAGGGCCGCTGGAGGGCGTGGGGGAGCGGATGGCCCGGTTCGTCTTCGGCGTCTGGGAGAACCCCGCTACGCGCGCGCCCCTCCTCGCGATCGTGCGCTCGGCCGTCACCAACGACACCGCGGCGGCCGTCTTCCGCCGGCTGGTCGCCGCCCAGGTGCTGCGCCGGGTCGCCGCCCAGGTCGATCTGCCGGACGCCGAACTGCGCGCCGAGCTTGCGGCCGCGCAGCTGGTCGGATGCGCGATGCTGCGATACGTGATCAAGGTGGAGCCGCTCGCCTCGGCGGACGTCGAACTGATCATCGCGCGGGTCGCACCCGTCGTACAGGGACACCTCACCGCGCCCTGACACCGGCACCGGCCCCCCCGGCACCGAGACGCTCATCCCGCATTTCGGACACCTCGTCCCGCACCCTGGATGACCGGCGTACGCTCGTTAGGCAGTCAGAAGTCTCTCTGACGGAAGTCTCTCAAGGAGCGAGCGACGATGCCCGAGCTGAGGTCCCGCACAGTCACCCACGGCCGCAACATGGCGGGCGCCCGCGCCCTTATGCGCGCCTCCGGTGTACCCGGTGCGGACATCGGCCGGAAGCCGATCATCGCGGTGGCCAACAGCTTCACCGAGTTCGTGCCCGGCCACACACATCTGCAGCCGGTCGGCCGGATCGTCAGCGAGGCGATCACCGAGGCGGGCGGCATCCCGCGCGAGTTCAACACGATCGCCGTCGACGACGGCATCGCCATGGGCCACGGCGGCATGCTGTACTCCCTGCCCTCCCGCGACCTGATCGCCGACTCGGTCGAGTACATGGTCGAGGCCCACTGCGCCGACGCCCTGGTCTGCATCTCCAACTGCGACAAGATCACCCCGGGCATGCTCATGGCCGCCCTGCGGCTGAACATCCCCACGGTCTTCGTCTCCGGCGGCCCGATGGAGTCCGGCCGCGCCACGCTCGTCGACGGCACGGTCCGCACCCTCGACCTGGTCGACGCGATCTCCGACGCCGTGAACGACAAGATCTCGGACGAGGACATCCTCCGCATCGAGGAGAACGCCTGTCCGACCTGCGGCTCCTGTTCCGGCATGTTCACCGCCAACTCGATGAACTGCCTGACCGAGGCCATCGGCCTCTCCCTCCCCGGCAACGGCTCGGTGCTCGCCACCCACACCGCGCGCAAGCAGTTGTACGTCGACGCCGCGCGCACGGTCATGGACATCACCCGCCGCTACTACGAGCAGGACGACGAGACGGTCCTGCCGCTCAACGTCGCGACCTTCGCCGCGTTCGAGAACGCCATGGCGCTGGACATCGCGATGGGCGGCTCCACCAACACGATCCTGCACCTGCTGGCCGCCGCCCAGGAGGCGGGCGTCCGGTTCGGCCTGGAGGAGATCGACGCCGTCTCGCGCCGGGTGCCGTGCCTGGCGAAGGTCGCGCCCAACGTCGCCAAGAACCGCACGTACTACATGGAGGACGTGCACCGCGCCGGCGGCATCCCCGCCCTCCTCGGCGAACTGCACCGCGCGGGTCTGCTCAACGAGGACGTGCACGCCGTCCACAGCCCGTCCCTGGCGGACTGGCTGAAGACCTGGGACGTGCGCGGCGGCTCCCCGTCCGCCGAGGCCATGGAACTGTGGCACGCGGCGCCCGGCTGCGTCCGCTCCGCCGAGGCCTTCTCCCAGTCCGAGCGCTGGGAGGCCCTCGACGACGACGCCGAGGGCGGCTGCATCCGCTCCGCCGAGCACGCCTACTCCAAGGACGGCGGCCTCGCGGTGCTGCGCGGCAACCTCGCCGTCGACGGCTGCGTCGTCAAGACGGCCGGCGTCGACGAGTCGATCTGGACCTTCGAGGGCCCCGCGGTCGTCTGCGAGTCGCAGGAGGAGGCCGTCGAGAAGATCCTCAACAAGCAGGTCACCCACGGTGACGTCGTCGTCATCCGCTACGAGGGCCCCAAGGGCGGCCCCGGCATGCAGGAGATGCTCTACCCGACGTCCTTCCTCAAGGGCCGCGGCCTCGGCAAGACCTGCGCGCTGATCACCGACGGCCGCTTCTCCGGCGGCACCTCGGGCCTGTCCATCGGCCACGCGTCCCCGGAGGCGGCGTCCGGCGGCACCATCGCCCTCGTCCAGGACGGCGACCGCATCCGCATCGACATCCCGGGTCGCTCGATCGAGTTGCTCGTCGACGACGCGGAACTCGCCCGCCGCGCGCAGGCGTTGAACGGGGTGTACGCCCCGTCCGGCCGGGAGCGCAAGGTCTCCGCCGCGCTGAAGGCCTACGCCGCGATGGCCACCAGCGCCGACAAGGGCGCGGTGCGGGACGTGTCCAAGCTCGGCTGATCCTCAGCGCTTGATCCCCAGCGCTTGATTCCCGGCGCTTGATCCACAGCCTGTGGACGGAGGGGCCGCCTCGCGAGGGGCGGCCCCTTCGTGCCGTACCGACTGGTGTGGCTCACCAGCCGGCGGGATCCCGCCCGTCCACCGCGAACACACTCCCGTCGGGAGCGCCCGCGAAGACCCGGCCGTCGACCGGCAGCGGCGCCGGCAGCGAGCTCGCCACCCGGTCGGAGTTCCTGCCGAGCCGCGCCCGCGTCTGCCCGAGCAGCTTGCCGCTGCGGGCGTCCACGCCGAGGAGCCGCCCGTCCACCCCGGTGATGTACACATGCCCGTCGCCGACCGCCGGATCCGAACCGCGGTACAGGCCCGTCTCCAGGCTCCACAGCCGCTTGCCCGCCGTCATGTCGACGGCCTCCAGCGCCCCGGCGGTGGACATCAGGTAGACGACGTCGCCGTGCACCGTGGCCGCCGGGGCCTGCCGGGGCACGGGCAGCGCCACGCGGCGCGTCTTCCGGGTCTGCGGGTCGTAGCGCACCACGGCCCCGGTGTCCCCGGTCGTCCGGTCGGCCGAGAGGAAGAAGAGCGCCCCGTCATGGCTGCCGACCGCCTCCAGCGTGCCCTGCAGCCCCGCGCTCCACCGCACCTCGCCCGAGTCCGGGTCCACGGCGGTGACCTCGGTCGTCCCCGTGTCGGAGACGGCCGTCGCGTAGGCCAGCGGATCCCCGGTGAACGAGGAGAAGTACGGCACGCCCCGGTCGGTGACCGCGTGCCGCCACTTCGTCTCGCCCGACGCCGCGTCCACGGCGGTGACGGTCCCGTCGGCCGCGCTGAACAGCAGGGTGCCGCCCACCACCCGCAGCCCGGTGTGCGCGGGCATCGCCCGCCGCCAGCCGACCTTCCCCGTCTCCGGGGCGAGCGCCGCCAGGTGCGTCTCCTGTTCCGTCAGCGGCTGCACCAGCTCCCCGGCCAGCACCGGCGGACCGCTGCGCAGGGTGTCGGCGACGGAGCGCTTCCACAGCACGGTGCCGTCGGCCGGGTCGAGGGCGAAGACCACCCCGGGCTGCCCGCACAGCAGTTCGTCGGCCCCGTACGAGCACTGGGGTGTGCTCGGCGTCTCGGACACCGACTCGGCGTCCCACGCGTCGAACGCGGCCGTCGTGGTCCGCGGACTCGCCTCGTGCGCCGCCGGCTCGTCCCCCAACAGCTGCATCGAGGCGAACGCCCCACCGGCGAACAGCCCCAGCGCCGACGCCACGACCGCCGCGCGGCGCATCTTCCGCCGGGGGCCGGTGGACCGCGGGGAGGACTTCCCGCCGGCCTGCCCGCTCGACCCGCTCGACTTGTTCGGGTCGTTCGGGTCGTTCGGGTCGTTCGGGTGGGCGGGATCGGCCGGAGCGGGCGGGTCGGTGAGGTGGCCGGCCGATGCGAACGACGGGGACACGTCGGCCCGTTCGGCCCGTCCCGTCCGTCCGTCGGTGACGCCGCCGGCACCCGCGGCACCCGCGGCACCCGCGGCGTCGGCGGACACGGCCCCCGCAGGCCCCCCGTCCTCCGCCCGCTGCTCCGGTATGAACGCCTGCGTGTCGTACGACGCCGCCACCGACCGCAGTTCCCGCATCAGCTCGTCCGGCGTCGGCCGGTCCTCGGGCTCCTTGGCGAGACAGCGCACCACCAGCGGCGCGAGATTCCCCGGTACGCCCGTCAGGTCCGGCTCGTCGTGCACGACCTGGTAGGCGACGACATACGGGCTGTCGGAGTCGAACGGCCCCCGGCCCGTCGCCGCGTGCACCATCACCGAGCCCAGCGCGAAGACGTCGGCGGCCGGCCCGACCTCGCGCGGCCGCCGGAACTGCTCCGGCGCCATGAAGGGCGGTGTCCCGATCAACTTGCCGGTCTCGGTCCGCAGTTCGCTGTCCTTCGGCCGGGAGATCCCGAAGTCGATGACCTTCGGACCGTCCTCCGCGAGCAGGACGTTGCTCGGCTTGAGGTCCCGGTGCACGACGCCCACCCGGTGGATGTCGCGCAGTGCCTCCGCGAGCCCCGCCATCAGCCGCCGCAACTCGCCCGAACTCATCGGCCCGTTCCGCTTCACCTGCTCGGCGAGCGTCGAGCCGGGGATGAACAGGGTGGCCATCCAGGGCCGTTCGGCGTCCGGGTCGGCGTCCACCACGGGGGCGGTGAACGCGCCGCTCACTCTCCGCGCGGCCGCGACCTCCTGCCGGAAACGCCCCCTGAACTCGGGATCGCGTGCGTAATCGGCATGGACGACCTTCACCGCGACCTTCATCCCGGAGGTGCTGCGGGCCAGATGGACCACACCCATGCCGCCGGAACCCAGCCGTGACTCCAGGCGGTAGTGACCGGCGTACTCCGGAAGTTCCGCTTCCGCGCCCTGCCCGGTGTTGCGCTGTGGCGACATGGACCACCCCCGTGCTGTTCTCCGCGCGCGCGACGCACGGAGCCTAGTCGATGACTTCTACGGGACAGAGGCGGCTTGCTAGCCTCCGCGTACGAATCACGTACAGGTGTTTCATTGCGTGTTTCGGGGGAATGAAGGTGACCCCATGGCAGTCATGGGGTCCAACGGGGGAGGTTCTGTCATGTCTGTCGACCGTGTGGAAGAGGCCGAGAGCGCCGGTGAATCGGAGGCCGTCGCCACGGCGGCCGCAACGGCCGTCACCTACTACCCGATAGCCCCAGGCGTCCGGCTCAACGTCCGCAGCGGCCCCGGTACGGGCTACGGCGTCGTGCGCGTCCTGGCCGAGGGGTCCAAGGTGCCGATCTACTGCCAGACGCCCGGCACGACGGTCACCGGCCCGTACGGCACCTCGAACATCTGGGACAACATCGCCAGCGGAGAGTACGTCTCCGACTCCTACGTCCACACCGGCAGCGACGGCTACGTCGCCTCGCGCTGCTCCTGACCGCGGCACCCACCCGGAAGCCCGCCGCCGACCGGGGCCATAATCGTCCCGTGAGCGACGAAAACGGCACCCCGGACACCCCGGCGGGCTCCCGGGACACCCGGGACGTCCACGGCACGCAGGACCCGCCCGCCGACCGGCCGGTGGCCCCCGACGGCCCCCGCCCCGAGCCCCTGCGGTTCTTCGGCACCACCTGGGTGGAACACGACGGGGGCTACACCGCCCGCCGCTTCGCCGTCGCCGCCGGCGCGCTCGCCGCCACCGTCGCCTCCTGTCTCGTCCTGCGCTTCGCCTACGAGGGCCTGGCGATCGCCGAGACCGGCAGTTTCGTGACCCTGCTGGTCGTGGTCATGTTCACGGTCTGCAGTGCGCTCGCCTTCCGCACCACCTGGGACGGCTTCGCCAAGCGCCCCGACCCCGACCGCCAGGCCTCCCTCCGGGGCCTGCTGGCCATCGGCTTCGTCGGCTCCCTCGCCGCCTACTTCTTCCGCGCCCTCACCGAGGCCCCCGGCGAGAGACTCCACCGCGAGGAGTACGAGACGGCACTCAAGCAACACGAGAAGCGCTCCTCGCGCCGCACCGGCAACCCCTCGAAGAAGCGCCGCCGCACCTGAACGTCCGACCGGCCCCCCCGGCGTCCCAGTGCCATGAACCACATCAGCCGGCCGTACGCCGCCCTCCTCGAGTCCGCCCGCCCGCCCGGAGCTTCCCGCCCGGCTCGGGCCCCTGCGCGCCGAGAGCACCGCGCCCACGCTCATCCTGACCTCCGCCGACGGCGTCACCGTCCTCCTCCTCGGCGCGCAGAAAACCGCCGCCTGATCGCTCACCCCCCGTCACCATGGACGTATGACGGCCTCACCCGAATCCCGGATCCAGGCTCGCGCCCACTCCTTCAACGCCGCCGCGGCCCTGTACGCCGCGAACCGGCCCTCCTATCCACCCGCCCTCCTCGACGCGATCGAGACGCTCACCGGCCGCCCCCTCGCCGGTGCCCGGGTCGCGGACGTCGGCGCCGGCACCGGCCTGGCCACCGCCCTGCTGCACGCCCGCGGCGCCCGGGTCGTCGCCGTCGAACCGGGGGAGGGCATGGCGACGCAGTTCCGCCGCGGCCTCCCCGGCGTCCCGCTCGTCCGCGGCGACGGCAACCACCTCCCCCTCGCCACCGCCTCCCTCGACCTCCTCACCTACGCCCAGTCCTGGCACTGGACCGACCCGGCCCTCGCGGTCCCGGAGGCGCTGCGCGTCCTGCGGCCGGGCGGCGCGCTGGCCCTGTGGTGGAACACCAGCGCGGTCGACGTGCAGTGGATCGACGACCAGACCGACCGTATGCAGCGCCACTTCGGCATCGACCACGTCGTGCAGAAGAACGGCGACGGCAGCCGCGCCGCCCGCGCCGACCCCACCGGCGGCCTCGACTTCACCCACCGCACAGTCCGCTGGAGCCGCCGCGTCCCCCTCGACCTCCACCTGGCCAACCTCAGCAGCCACTCGGCGTTCCTGGTCCACGACGAGGAGAGCACCGCCGCCTTCCTCACCGAGGAACACCGCCACCTCCTCACCGCGTTCCCCGACGGCACGATCGAGGAGACGTACGACGTCGAACTCCTCCTCGCCACCACGCCCCACGAGGCCTGAGGGACCGTCCTTCGACCGGCCTGCGACTGGCCTTCGACCAGCTTCCGACCAGCCTCCGACCGGCCTGCGACTGGCTTCTGCCGGGGCCCCCGGCAGAAGCTCCCGCCGGGAGGGACCGTCCCGCCCGGCCAGGGCCGAAGGCCTCCCCCTCCCCCCGGTCAGCCCCCACTACGACGCCGGGCTTCCCGCCGCCACCTCCCCCTGTCGCCCCGTCGCCCGCCGCTCCCGCGCCGCGGCCCACCCCTCCAGGGCCGCCGCGCAGGCGTGGTCCACATGCCGCAGCCCGCCCAGCTCCAGCCGCACCTCCCGGTCGGCCGGCAGCGCGTCCAGCGCGTCCAGCAGTTTCGGCAGCCGCAGGAACGTCGCATGACCCAGCACCCGCACCACGATCCCGGCCTCCCCCCGGTCCTCGGTCTCCACATGCACGTGGCTGATCTCCCACGCCGTCTTCGCGACGGCGAGCGCCAGCCCGATCAGCACCCCCTCGAACAGGTTCGCCACGACGATCGCCACCGCCGTCACCCCGAGCACGAGCAGCTCCCCCCGATGCCCGCCCCACAGCTTGCGCACCTCGCGCACCGGCACGAGCTTGCACCCGGCGTGCACCAGCAGCCCGGCCAGCGCCGCCACCGGGATGACCCCCAGCACCCCGGGCACCACGGCCGTGAACACCAGCAGCCACACCCCGTGCAGCACCCGCGACGCCTTGGTCCGCGCCCCGGCCTGCACGTTCGCCGCGCTCCGCACGATCACCGCCGTCATCGGCAGCGCGCCCAGCACCCCGCACACCGCGTTGCCCGCGCCCTGCGCCATCAGCTCCCGGTCGTAGTCCGTCCTCCTCCCGTCATGCAGCCGGTCCACCGCCGCCGCGCTGAACAGCGACTCCGCCGACGCGATCAGCGCGAACGCCACGACGGTCCCGATCACCCCCACTTCCGTCAGCCGCCCGAGATCCGCCGCCTGCGGAACCCGTACGACCTCCCACAGCCCCTGCACCCGGACCCGCCGCACCTCCAGGTCGAACACCCAGGTCGCCGCCGACGCCAGCGCCACCGCCACCAACGGCGCCGGAACCAGCCGCGCCCCGCGCCGCCACCGCCCCCACAGCAGCACCACGACCATGGTGGCACCCCCCACTGACAACGCCACCGGATCCACCCGCCCGGGCAGCGCCACCAGCCCGGCGAGCTTCCCGAGCCCGCCCGGTGGCGCGGCCGCGTCCCCGAGGGCGTACACCTGACCGGCGACCAGTACCAGCCCGATCCCGGCGAGCATCCCCTGCACGACGGCCACGGACACGGCCCGGAACCACCGCCCGAGCCGCAGCGCCCCCAGCCCGAGCTGCACCAGCCCCGCCGCGAGCACGATCACCCCGAGCACCTCCAGCCCGTACGCGTGTACGGCCTCGAAGACCAGCACGGTGAGCCCGGCCGCCGGGCCGCTCACCTGGAGGCTGCTGCCGGGCAGCAGCCCGGCGACCAGCCCGCCCACGATTCCGGTGACCAGCCCCAGTTCGGCGGGCACACCCGAGGCCATGGCCACCCCCACGCACAGCGGCAGGGCGACGAGGAAGACGACAAGAGAAGCGCACAGATCGGCCTGACCGACCTTGCGCAGACGACGGGTCAGCACGGACAGCACCTCCGGTAGGGAACGGGAGATGCGTGGGCGCGCCGCACCGGGGGAGGGCGCGGCGTCATGAATTCCATTGTCGGTTACGGCGGTCTTCTGGGGCAGGGGTTCGTGCGCGGGACGCGTGCGGATCGAGGCGCAGGAAGCGGACCGTCCTCTTCCAATCCCACCCCCGCGCGCCTGCGCCGCCGTATGCACCCCACCCGCCCAGCCGCTTGACGGCCCGCCACCCCACGAGGATTATTCATCACATGATGAATTCTATGAACTCCGTCCCCGAGCCGCCCGGACCACCCGACACCAGCCCCGCCGTCACCGCCCACGACCTCACTGTCGCCCGCGGCCCCCGCACCGTCCTGCGCTCCCTCGACTTCACCGTCCCGCGCGGCCAGATCACCGGCCTCCTCGGCCCCTCCGGCTGCGGCAAGTCCACCCTGATGCGCGCCGTCGTCGGCACCCAGGCCAAGGTCACCGGCACCCTCGACGTACTCGGCCACCCCGCGGGCCACCCCACCCTCCGCACCCGCATCGGCTACGTCACCCAGGCCCCCTCCGTCTACGACGACCTGACCGTCCGCCAGAACCTCGACTACTTCGCCGCGATCCTCGACCCCGGCCGCGCCGCCGCCGACCGCCGCCGCGCCGACGTCACCCGGGCCATCGCCGACGTCGACCTCACCACCCACGCCGACGCCCTCGCCGGCAACCTCTCCGGCGGCCAGCGAGGCCGCGTCTCCCTCGCCGTCGCCCTCCTCGGCACCCCCGAACTCCTCGTCCTCGACGAACCCACCGTCGGACTCGACCCCGTCCTCCGCCGCGACCTGTGGACCCTCTTCCACCGCATCGCCGACACCCGCGGCGCCACCCTCCTCATCTCCTCCCACGTCATGGACGAAGCCGAGCGCTGCCACCGCCTGCTGCTGATGCGCGCCGGCGAGCTCCTCGCCGACGGCACCCCCGACTCCCTGCGCACCCGCACCGGCGCCGACACCGTCGAAGCCGCCTTCCTGCACCTGGTCGACCAGGCGGCCGACGCCGCCCGCGCGAAGGAGACCGCCCGATGACCACCGCCCCCGCCCCCGCCCGCGGCCTCAACGCCTCCCGCACCACCGCCACCGCCGCCCGCGTCCTGCGCCAGCTCCGCCACGACCCCCGCACGATCGCGCTGCTCCTCCTCATCCCCTGCCTGATGCTGGTCCTGCTGCGCTACGTCTTCGACGGCAGCCCGCGCACCTTCGACAGCATCGGCGCCTCCCTCCTCGGCATCTTCCCGCTGATCACGATGTTCCTCGTCACCTCCATCGCCACCCTGCGCGAACGCACCTCCGGCACCCTCGAACGCCTCCTCGCCATGCCCCTCGGCAAAGGCGACCTGATCGCCGGCTACGCCCTCGCCTTCGGCACCCTCGCGATCATCCAGTCCGCCCTCGCCACCGCCCTCTCCGTCTGGTTCCTCGACCTGGACGTCATCGGCTCCCCCTGGCTCCTGCTCCTCGTAGCCCTCCTGGACGCCCTCCTCGGCACCGCCCTCGGCCTCTTCGTCTCCGCCTTCGCCGCCTCCGAGTTCCAGGCCGTCCAGTTCATGCCGGCGGTGATCTTCCCCCAACTCCTCCTCTGCGGCCTCTTCGCCCCCCGCGACACCATGCACCCCGCCCTCGAAGCCCTCTCCGACGTCCTCCCCATGTCCTACGCGGTCGACGGCATGAACGAGGTCCTCACCCACACCGACATGACAGCGACCTTCGTACGCGACGCCCTGATCGTCGGCGGCTGCGCCCTCTTCGTCCTGGTCCTGGGCGCGGCGACCCTACGACGACGCACCGCATAGCCCCTCGGCACGCCGACGTCCCGCCACCCGGACACCGACCCGCACCTCCCCGCACCGGTGCGAGGATGGACCCCGGACGACGCACCCCCGGAGGGCACCCGCACCATGACCCAGAAAGTCGCAGTCCTCGGCACCGGCAAGATCGGCGAAGCCCTGCTCAGCGGAATGATCCGAGGCGGCTGGCCCCCGGCCGACCTCCTCGTCACCGCCCGCCGCCCCGAGCGCGCCGAGGAACTCCGCACCCGCTACGGCGTCACCCCGGTCACCAACGCGGAAGCCGCCAAGACCGCCGACACTCTGATCCTCACGGTAAAGCCGCAGGACATGGGCACCCTCCTCGACGAACTCGCCGGCCAGGTCCCCGCCGACCGCCTCATCATCAGCGGCGCCGCCGGCATCCCGACCTCCTTCTTCGAGGAGCGCCTCGCCCCCGGCACCCCCGTCGTCCGCGTCATGACGAACACCCCCGCCCTCGTCGACGAGGCCATGTCCGTCATCTCCGCCGGCAGCCACGCCACCGCCGACCACCTCGCCCACGCCGAGGAGATCTTCGGCGCCGTCGGCAAGACGCTCCGCGTCCCCGAGAACCAGCAGGACGCCTGCACCGCCCTCTCCGGCTCGGGCCCGGCCTACTTCTTCTACCTGGTCGAAGCCATGACCGACGCCGGCATCCTCCTCGGCCTGCCCCGCGACAAGGCCCACGACCTCATCGTGCAGTCCGCGATCGGCGCCGCGACCATGCTCCGCGACAGCGGCGAACACCCCGTCAAGCTCCGCGAGAACGTCACCTCCCCGGCCGGCACCACCATCAACGCCATCCGCGAACTCGAGAACCACGGCGTACGGGCCGCCCTCATCGCCGCCCTGGAGGCCGCCCGCGACCGCAGCCGCGAACTGGCCACCGGCAAGAAGGACTGACCCACCCGCCACGGGGGCGGTCACCCCGCCGCGTCCACCACCTCCCGGGTGGTCACCACACGCGCGAACCCGCCCCCGTGCAGCGACACCGCCGACGCCTGCGCCAGCTCCTCCGCACTCCTCCGCCAGCCGAACGGCCCCACCAGGTCGAACGTGTGCGTCGCGTCGTACGCCACCACCACGTCGTACCCGAGATTCCCGCCCATCCGGGCCGTCGTCTCCACACACATATTGGTCTGGATCCCGGCCAGCACGATCTGCGAGATCCCCGCGGCCCCCAGCCACGCCCCCAGATCCGGCGTCCCGAGAAAGGCCGAGTTCACGGTCTTCGTGACGAACAGCTCGGCACCGGCACCCTTGCCCCTCCTCTCCTCCACATACGACTTCAGCTCGTTCCCCTCGTACCCGAGCCGCAACGGCGACCCCGGCTTCACCGAGTCATGCCGCACGAACACGACCGGCCGCCCCGACGCCTGCCATACGTCGATGAGCGCGGCGATGTTGTCATCGGCCCCCGGATTGTTCCGCGGCCCCCAGAAGCCGGCCTCCTCGAAGCCCTTCTGCACGTCCACGACCACCAGCGCTGCGTTCTCCGCAATCTCCATGCCGACGATCCTGCCGCCGCCACCGACCCCGCCCCAGAGGTACAGAAGTCAGCGATCGATGGTTTACTGCCAGACATGGCCCCCGCCTACCGCGTCGCCCTCGTCGCCTTCCCCGGTATCCGCGCCTTCGACGTCTCCGTCATCACCGAGGTCTGGGGCGCCGACCGCACCGACCGCGGCGCCCCCGCCTTCGACCTCCGCCGCGTCGCCACCGACACCACCCCCGTCCCGATGCGCGGCGGACTCGCCCTGCACCCCGACCGCACCCTCACCTGGCTCACCCGCGCCGACCTGATCCTCGTCCCCGGCCTCGACGACCACCTCACCCCCGCACCCACCCCCGTCCTGGACGCACTCCGCCGCGCCCACGCACGCGGCACCACCCTCGCCGCACTCTGCGGCGGAGCCTTCACCCTCGCCCAGGCCGGCCTCCTCGACGGCCGCCGGGCGATCACCCACTGGAACCTCATCGACCTCCTCCGCGCCCACCACCCCCAGGTCACCGTCGTCCCCGACGCCCTCTTCATCGAGGACGACAACATCTGGACCGCCGCGGGCACGGCAGCCGGCATCGACCTCTGTCTGCACCTGGTCCGCCGCTCCCACGGAGCCGAAGCGGCCGCCACCATCGCCCGCTCGATGGTCACCGCCCCCTTCCGCACCGGCTCCCAGGCACAGTTCATCGAGCACCCCACCGCACCCGCCGACCGCGACGCCGACACGCTCGCCGCCGTACGCGAACACGCCCTGCGCCGACTGCACGAACCCCTCACCGTCGCCGACCTGGCGGCTCACGCGGGTATGTCCCCCCGCACCTTCGCCCGCCACTTCACCGCCGCCACCGGCACCACCCCCCTCAGCTGGCTCCTCGACCAGCGCATCGCCGCAGCCCAGAAACTCCTCGAACGCACCGACCTCCCCATACCCGAGGTCGCCCGCCGCGCCGGCTTCGGCAGCGAGGTCACGATGCGCCAGCACTTCGCCTCGCGCCTCGCCACCAGCCCACGCGCCTACCGAGCCGCGTTCAGCACCCCACCCGAAACGGGCTCCGCCTCAGCCACCGGCGGCAGCAACCCGATCGCGCGATAGGCGGCGTCCACTACCGGACGCGCCATCCCCCGTGCCTTATTCGCCCCATCCCGGAGCACCCCCTCGACATAAGCGGGATCCGCACACAACTCCTTGTGCCGGTCCCGCACCGGCCGCAACACCTCGACCACAGCCTCCGCCGCGGCCGCCTTCAAAGCGCCGTACGACTGATGAACGGCCGCCAGCTCCGCAGGGTTCCCGTCCGTGCAGGCCGCGAGGATCTCCAGCAGATTCGCGACCCCCGGCCGACCAGCCCGGTCGTAGACGACCTCCCGCCCGCTGTCCGTGACAGCCCGCATGATCTTCTTCCGCACCACGTCCGGCTCGTCGAGCAGATAGACGATCCCCGGCCCGGAGTCATCGCTCTTCCCCATCTTCGACCCCGGCGCCTGCAGGTTCATCACCCGAGCCGCCACCGCCGGCACCGTCGCCCTCGGCACCACGAACGTATGCCCGTACCGCTGGTTGAACCGCACCGCCAGATCCCGCGCCAGCTCCACATGCTGCGCCTGGTCGTCCCCCACCGGCACCTCGTCGGTCCCGTACGCCAGGATGTCCGCCGCCATCAGCACCGGATACGTCAGCAGCGACAGCCGCACGCTCCCCTCGCGCTCCCGCTCCTGCGCGGCCTTCACCTTGTACTGGATCATCCGCCGCATCTCGCCGTCGGTGGCCACGCACTCCATCAGGTACGACAGCCGCGCGTGCTCGTCGACATGGCTCTGTACGAAGAGGGTGCACAGCTCTGGATCCAGTCCCGCCGCCAGCAGCAGCGTCGCCGCCTGCCGGCTCAGCCGACGCACCCGCGCCGGATCGTGGTCCACGGTCAGCGCGTGCAGATCGACCACGCAGAACAACGCGTCCGAGCGGTGCTGGTCGACCTGGACCCACTGCCGCATGGCGCCCAGGTAGTTCCCCAAGGTCAGATGCCCGGTCGGCTTGATCCCGCTGAAGACCCTCGTCATCTCCGCTCCTCCTGCTGGACTTCTCCGGTCGAGGCCGCCGTCCCGGCGGGCCGACCCTCGGGAGTCCCGGAGGGGATACGAGAACGGCCGCCGAGGCGGCGGCCGTTGAACGCATACGTGAGCGCGGCCGCCGTCAGGCGGCCCACCAGAGCTGGGTGCACGTACGCGTGGTCATGACGCCCACAGTACGCCTCCAGGGGTGCCCAAGGGACGTGGGTTGACACGCCCCGGCCCGATACGTAGTGTTCTCCGAGTTGTCCGACGTGAGCGCCGACTCCGGTCGGTCCCCGGACAGCCATTCCGCAAGTACCAACCACTTCTCGGTGAGCAGTCGTCTCGTCTGCCGTCGCGTCATTGGCATGCGTATTCGCGAAATGAGGAATCCGCGTTCGAAAGGACACGGCCCCCGATTGGCTTCGGGAGCCGGGAATCCGCTAAAGTCTCACTCGTCGGAACGGCCGAAGGGCCGGGAAGACAACCCCGCTGACTGGGAATCAGACGCCGAAAGGATCTGGTAGAGTCGGAACCGCCGGAAAGGGAAACGCGAGAGCGAGAACCTGGAAAGCACCGAGGAAATCGGACACCGAAAAGGTCTGATAGAGTCGGAAAC
>NZ_JBEXXE010000029.1:0-144016 GCF_040630255.1 Streptomyces sp. NPDC005820 | reverse complement strand
CGGCCCACTCGCCCATCGCCACGAAAACGAGTCTGGCCCCGCCGCTCACGCGGCGGGGCCAGAACCCAAGATCTTCATGAGTCTTCTAGGGGCTGTCGTTCGGATCGGGTCGCAGGACATCGACAGGCGGCCTTCGTCGCCCCGGGCGGCCCGAGCGGTTCGGGGGCGGCTCGCCTCACGGTGGTTCCCCTTCCAGCTCCTGTGCCATCACCGCCCTCAGCCGCAAGGTCGTCCCCAGGCGCTGGAACGCCTCCGCCCAGTAGCCCCCGGCCCCGGGGGAGGCGTCCTCCCGTTCGTCCGGTACGGCGAGCAGGGCGTCCAGCCGGGAGGCCTCGGAGGGATCCAGGCAGCGTTCGGCGAGGCCCATCACCCCGCTGAAGCTCCACGGGTAACTCCCCGCGTCCCGGGCGATGTTGAGGGCGTCGACCACCGCCCGGCCGAGCGGCGCGGCCCAGGGCACCGCGCACACCCCGAGCAGCTGGAACGCCTCCGACAGTCCGTGCGCCGCGATGAACCCGGCCACCCACTCCGCCCGTTCGCCCACCGGCAGGGTGCCCAGCAGCTTGGCCCGCTCGGCCAGGGATACCGCGCCAGGACCACCCGCCCCGGGCGCGGACGGCGGTCCCAGCAGCGCCCGCGACCAGGCCGCGTCCCGCTGCCGTACGGCGGCCCGGCACCAGGCCGCGTGCAGTTCGCCCAGCCAGTCGTCGGCCACCGGGAGCGCGACGATCCGCTCCGGGGTACGTCCGCCCAGCCGCGCCGGCCAGGCGGTGAGCGGGGCCGCCTCCACCAGCTGGCCGAGCCACCACGAGCGTTCACCCCGGCCGGCCGGGGCCTTGGCGGCGACGCCGTCGCGCTCCATGTCCGCGTCGCACTCGTGCGGCGCCTCGACGACGAGCGTCGGCGTGTCGCCCGTGTGGTCGACGGCCACGCACGCGCCGGCCCGGACCGCCATCCGCGCGGCGAGCGCCGAGTTCGGCAGCGCCGACAGCAACTCGGCCGCCGTCGCCCGCACATTGCGGCTGCGGTCCGCGAGCGCCGCCTCCAGGAACGGCTCGTCCCGCTCGCCGAGGCCGGTGCGCAGCGAGTCGAGGAACATCAGCCGGTCCTCCGCCCGCTCCGTCGGCCAGGTCGACTCCAGCAGCGCGCGGGCCGCGTCGGGGGCACGCGAGCGCAGGGAGGCGAGGAGGGCGACGCGCTCGGCGAACAGGCCCTCCTGCCAGAGCTTCTCGATCCGCCCGGTCTCCTCCGGACGCGGCAACGAGGCGTCCCCGCCCGGCGCGGCGCGCAGCGCGAACCGCCACTCCGGGTTCAGCCGGGCCAGCCACAGGGCGCGCGGGCCCGCGAACCTCAGCGCCGCCGGCCGCAGGTCCGTACGCTCGCGTGCCGCGTCGAGCAGCGCGGGCAGGGCCTCGGCGGGCGGGGCGTACCCATGCGCGTTCGCCGCCGCAAGCCACTGGGGCAGCAGTTCCACGAGGTCCGGTGCCGTGCCCCTGCGGCCGGTTCCGCCGGTGCCGGGGCGGTCGGCGAGCAGCAGGGCGAGTCTGCGGGCCGCGGGAGCGGGCAGCACGGGCCGCGGGTCGGCGGGCGCCGGTTCCGGGCGGGTCGCGGCCCGGCCCGGACGCAGCCCGGCCCGGCGCCTTACGGTCTCGGCCGCCGCCGCGTCCAGGAGCGCGGACGGCGCCGACCGGCCGGGGACGGACCCCGGGGGAGTACGGCGATCCGTGCCCAGGAGCGCCGAGGTGACCAGGTCCTCCCAGGTGGGGGCGGTGCCCATCAGGGGCAGGTGTGTGGTCGGCGTCGAGGTGGGGTGCATGTCTGTCCCCTCGGTCTCGGTCACAGGTGGACCGCCTCTCCGGGCCCGGCCGGCCAGGCCGTCAGGGGGGTGAAACCCCGGTGGCCGCACTCGCCGAACACCTTCACCGGGGTGCCGCCCGAGAGGGCGACCAGGCGCCACAGGCCGGGGCGGGCGGCGGCCGTTGGGGTGAGCGGCAGGGCCGTGTCGCCGTCGGCGTCGGCCAGTTGCCAGGAAGAGCCGTCGGGGGTCGGTATGACACCGTCCAGGGTCACCGGGACGGACTCCCGCCAGGGGTCGTCGCACAGCGACTCGCCGTAGAGCGCGGCCGCCTCGGTGGTCGTCAGGCCCGGTGGGCGGGCCGTGGTCGGTGCGGGTGGCGCGAACTGTTCGCCCAGGGCCGCCCGGTGCCGCCCGGTGCCCGGGTACGCGGTCAGCTCCGCGTCCAGGGCCAGACCGACCGGCAGGGCGAGGTCGGGGGCACGGCCGGCGGCGCCGTAGGACAGGACGAGGGCGGTGCGGCCCGAGGCCACGCCGTGGAGCCAGATACGGCGGGTCGTCAGTTTCGGGTCCGGCGTGTCGTGCTGGGCGAGGACCAGCCAGTGGTCGCGCAGCGGCGGGCCGGCCGGACGGGCGGTCAGGCCGACCCGGGAGCGGACCGTGGCGGCCAGCGCACCCGGGAGCCGCTCGCGGTGCAGCCAGCCCTGGTCGAGGAGGTGGAGCAGGGCGCACTCCTCCAGCAGCCGGACCGGCCAGTCGGGGCCGGAACCCGGGATCGTCCCCAACTCCCGCACCCGCGCCGCCAGTCCGGGGGCCTGGGCGTCGACCATGCGGGCCGCCGTCTCCTCCCACAGCCCGTGGCCCGCCCGGTCGGCCGTGGCGAGGCCGGAGCGCAGGAGGTCGGCCAGGCGCTGCTCCAGCTCCGTCGCCCCCGCGGTGATCCGCTCGGCGCGCCGCTCCGCCCTCCGGCGCGCCGCCTCCCGACCGGCCGCGCCGGGGCCGACACCCACCGCGGCCGCCGCGCCCGCTGCCCCTTTCTCCCCTGTCCCCCCTACCTCCTCTGTCTCCCCCGCGTCTCCTGTCTCCCCTGTTCCCCCCGCGTCTCCTGTCTTCCCCGGCTTCCCTTTCTCCGTCGCTTCCCCCGTACGCCCGTGCCGTCGCGTGATCCACTCCTCGGCCCAGTCCGGCGCCGGCCCCACCGGGACGGCCGCCTCCCCGGCCGACCGGAGCAGCAGCAGGCCGAGCACGTGCTTGCACGGGGACCTGCGGCTCGGGCAACTGCAGTCGTACCCCGGGCCGGGGTCGCCGGGCGGGGCCGAGGTGTCGACGACCGTGCGGTACGGCACGCCGCCGCTGCCACCGCACACTCCCCACACCGTCCCCTCCCGCGACCTGCCCGTCCCGGACCACGCCCCGGCCACGCCGAGTTTGCTCCCCGCTTTGCGTGACGCGGAGTCAGGCGCCAGTGCCAGCACCTGGTCCGCGGTCCGGCGCACCTCCTGCTGAGTCATGCCACCGACGGTAGATCCCCCCACTGACAATCGGCCCGGCGAGCGCCCGCCGCACCCCCGCCGCACCCCCGATCCAAGACGTTTTCGCAGGTCGGAACGCATTGTCAGTGGCGTGGTGCACGGTGGACACCAGACCCGAACCGGCCGAGCTGGAGGGGACCTCAGCCATGTCCGTGTCCGTAGACCCGACGTTCGTGAAACCCGGTCAGACACCATCCGCGGAGGCGTTGCGGCCGCATGCCGAACACGCCTTCGCCGACGAACTCACCGCGCTCGCCGCCCAGGACGACCGCCCGCGCCCGGCGCGCTGGAAGCTGTCGCCGTGGGCCGTCGCCACCTATCTCCTCGGCGGCACCCTGCCCGACGGCACGGCGATCACACCGAAGTACGTGGGACCGCGCCGCATCGTCGAGGTGGCCGTCAGCACCCTCGCCACCGACCGCGCCCTGCTCCTGCTCGGCGTGCCCGGAACCGCCAAGACCTGGGTGTCCGAGCACCTGGCCGCGGCGGTCAGCGGTGACTCGACCCTGTTGGTGCAGGGCACGGCGGGCACCCCGGAGGAGGCCATCCGCTACGGCTGGAACTACGCGCAACTGCTGGCGCACGGCCCCAGCCCGGACGCCCTCGTCCCCAGTCCCGTCATGCGCGCCATGGCGGAGGGGGCGACGGTCCGCGTCGAGGAATTGACTCGCGTCCCGGCCGACGTTCAGGACACACTCATCACCATCCTGTCGGAGAAGACGCTGCCGATACCTGAACTGGGGCAGGAGGTTCAGGCGGTTCGCGGCTTCAACCTGATCGCCACTGCCAACGATCGGGACCGCGGGATCAATGAACTGTCCAGCGCTCTGCGCCGCCGCTTCAACACGGTGGTGCTGCCGCTGCCCGCGAGTGCCGACGCCGAAGTCGACATCGTGGCGCGGCGTGTCGACCAGATCGGCCGCTCCCTCGAGCTGCCGGCCGTACCGCACGGGGTCGACGAGATCCGTCGCGTGGTGACCGTCTTCCGCGAACTGCGCGACGGCATCACCGCCGACGGCCGAACCAAGCTGAAGTCTCCCAGCGGCACGTTGTCCACGGCCGAAGCCATCTCCGTCGTCACCAGCGGTCTCGCCCTGGCCGCGCACTTCGGCGACGGCGTACTGCGGCCCGGCGACCTCGCCGCGGGAATCCTCGGCGCGGTCGTCCGCGATCCGGCCGCCGACCGGGTGGTCTGGCAGGAGTACCTGGAGACGGTGCTCCGCGAACGCGACGGCTGGAGCGACTTCTACCGCGCCTGCAGGGAGGTGAGTGCGTGAACCGGAACGACGAGGACTCGAGATGGCCGCGGCTGCGACCGGCACCGAAGGGGGGTGAGCACATGAACCGCATGAACGAGGACAACGACTCGCGCTGGCCGCGTGCGTGACGACAGATGTGACGACAGATGTGACGACCGACGTGACGACGGACGTGACGACACGGACGGGATGACAGGGGGGTAGGCGATGACGGGGATCGGGGAGAGCGCGCGGCCCGCCGAGGGCGTGCGGTGGCCGCTGCTGCTCGGGGTGCGGCATCACGGACCCGGGTCGGCGCGGGCGGTGCGGGCGGCGCTGGAGACCGCCCGCCCCCGGACCGTGCTGATCGAAGGGCCGCCCGAGGCCGACCCGCTGATCCCCCTCGCCGTCGGGCAGGACATGCGGCCGCCGGTCGCGCTGCTCGCCCACGCCGTCGACGAGCCGGGACGCTCCGCGTTCTGGCCGATGGCCGAGTTCTCTCCCGAGTGGGTGGCGCTGCGCTGGGCGCTGGAGCGGGGCGTTCCGGCCCGCTTCATCGACCTCCCCGCCACCCACACCCTGGCCTGGGAAGGCCGGACGGAGAGCGAGGACGGACCGGCCGCACAGGACACCGCCGCACAGGACACCGCCGCACAGGACACGGCGGCAGAGGAACAGAGCCGCGCGCCGGGCGGCGCAGTGCGCGTCGATCCGCTCGGCGCGCTCGCCGAGGCCGCCGGGTACGACGACGCCGAACGCTGGTGGGAGGACGTCGTCGAGCACCGGGGCGCAGGCGGGCGCGACCCGCTCGCACCCTTCGCCGCCGTCGAGGAGGCCATGACGGCGGTGCGGGAGACGTACGAGGGCGCGGAGGGGGACCGCGACCTCGTGCGGGAGGCGCATATGCGGCTCCAAGTGCGGGCGGCGCAGAAGGAGTTCGGGGACGGCGGGGTGGCCGTGGTGTGCGGGGCCTGGCATGTGCCGGCCCTGCGCCGCAAGGTCGCCGTCGCCGACGACCGGGCCCTGCTGAAGGGGCTCGCCAAGGTCAAGGCCGAACTGACCTGGGTGCCGTGGACCCACCGCAGGCTGGCCCGCGACGGGGGATACGGGGCGGGCATCGACTCGCCCGGCTGGTACGCGCATCTGTTCGGCGCGCCGGACCGGCCGGTCGAGCGATGGCTGACCAAGGTGGCCGGGCTGCTGCGCGCGGAGGACCGGATCGTGTCCCCGGCGCATGTCATCGAGGCGGTCCGGCTCGCCGAGACGCTCGCCGCGCTGCGCGGCCGGCCGCTCCCCGGTCTGAGCGAGACCACCGACGCGGTACGGGCCGTGCTGTGCGACGGGGCGGACGTACCGCTGGCGCTGGTGCGGGACCGGCTCGTGGTCGGGGACGTGCTCGGCGAGGTGCCGGCCGGTGCGCCTGCGGTGCCCCTGCAACGCGACCTGGACCGGGCCCAGCGCCGGCTGCGGCTCAAACCGGAGGCGGCGGAGCGGGAGGTGGAGCTCGATCTGCGCAAGGACACCGACGCCGGACGCAGCAGGCTGCTGCACCGGCTGCGGCTGCTGGGCGTGGCCTGGGGCGAGCCGACGGCCTCACGGGGCAGCACGGGGACCTTCCGGGAGACCTGGCGGCTGCGCTGGGAACCGGAACTGTCCGTGCGGGTCGCCGAGGCCGGTGTGTGGGGGACGACGGTACGCGCCGCGGCCACCGCCAGGACGGAGGCGGACGCCGTCTCCGCGCGGGACCTCGCCGAGGTCACCGCGCTCGCCGAGCGCTGTCTGGCGGCCGGCCTCCCCGACGCGCTGCCCGTCGTGATGCGGGTCCTCACCGACCGGGCGGCGCTCGACACGGACGTCGGCCGGCTCGCCCGGGCCCTGCCCGCCCTGGTCCGCTCCCTGCGCTACGGCGACGTACGCGGTACCGACACCGGCGCGCTCGCGGAGGTCGCCGTGGGCCTCGCCGAACGGATCTTCGTCGGCCTGCCCCCGGCCTGCACCGGCCTGGACCCGGACGCGGCCGAGGAGATGCGGCGCCAGGTGGACGCGGTGCACGGGGCGGTGGGGCTGCTGGAGGAGGCGGCGGCACCGCGGGGGACCGCCGCCCGCACCCCCTCGCCACCGGATGGCCCCCTCGCGCGCCACGGTGATCTGCGGGCGCGCTGGCGGGGAGTACTGCGGGCGCTGTCCGGGCGGGACCGGGTCGCGGGCGTCGTACGGGGCCGGGCCGTGCGGCTGTTGCTCGACGACGGGGAGGTGGGGCAGGAGGAGGCGGCCCGGCTCATGGGGCTCGCGCTGTCGCCGGGGACACCGCCCGGGGTCGCGGCCGCGTGGATCGAGGGGTTCGTCGGCGGCGGTTCGGGGGGAGGGCTGCTGCTCGTGCACGACGAGCGGCTGCTCGCACTGGTCGACGGATGGCTCACGAGGGTGCCGGCGGAGGCGTTCACGGATGTACTGCCGTTGCTGCGGCGGACGTTCTCGGCCTATGAGCCGGGGGTGCGCAGAACGCTCGGCGAACTGGTCAGGCGGGGGCCCGGCGAGCGGGCGGGCGCGGTGGGGCCGGGGGCGGGAGCGCCCGGGTTCGCGGCCGAGCCCGACGAGGAGCGGGCCGACGCCGTGCTGCCGGTGGTGCGGCTGCTGCTGGGGCTGGACGACGGGTTCGGTGAGGTCCGTGGCCCGGGGGAAGTCCAGGACGACAACCGTGCGGGGGTGGGCAGATGACGGTGGACGCGGGCGATCCCGCTCAGGAGCGGCTTCGGCGGTGGCGGCTGGTGCTCGGCGGGGACACGGCGGACGGGACCGGGCAGGAGCTGTCCGGGCGGGACGCCGCGATGGACGGGGCGCTCACCGCGCTCTACGGGAAGGGGGAGCGTCCGGCGACGGGACGGGACCGTTCGGCGGGGCTCGGGGCGTCGGCGCCGTCCGTGGCGCGCTGGCTCGGGGACATCCGGACGTACTTCCCCACCTCCGTCGTCCAGGTGCTGCAGCGCGACGCCATCGACCGGCTCGGGCTGTCGGCGCTGCTGCTGGAGCCGGAGATGCTCGAGGCGGTCGAGGCCGACGTGCACCTCGTCGGCACGCTGCTCTCGCTGAGCAAGGCGATGCCGGAGACGGTGAAGGAGACGGCACGGGCCGTTGTGCGCAAGGTGGTCGAGGACCTGGAGAAGCGGCTCGCCACCCGTACCCGGGCCACCCTCACCGGCGCCCTCGACCGCAGTGCCCGCGTCCACCGGCCGCGCCACCACGACATCGACTGGAACCGCACCATCGCCGCCAACCTCCGGCACTACCTTCCCGAGCACGGGACGATCGTGCCGGAGCGGCTGGTCGGACACGGGCGGGCGGCACGGTCCGTGAAGAAGGAGGTCGTCCTCTGCGTCGACCAGTCGGGGTCGATGGCGGCCTCGGTCGTCCACGCCTCCGTGTTCGGGGCGGTGCTCGCCTCCCTGCGGTCCCTCGAGACCCGGCTCGTCGTCTTCGACACGGCGGTCGTCGACCTCACCGACCAGCTGGCCGATCCGGTCGACGTCCTCTTCGGCACCCACCTCGGCGGCGGCACGGACATCAACCGGGCGCTCGCCTACTGCCAGTCGAGGATCACCCGGCCCGCCGAGACGGTCGTCGTGCTGATCAGCGACCTGTACGAGGGCGGCATACGCGACGAGATGCTGAAGCGGGTCGCGGCGATGAAGGCGTCCGGTGTGCAGTTCGTGGCGCTGCTCGCGCTGTCGGACGAGGGGGCTCCGGCCTACGACCATGAGCACGCGGCCGCGCTCGCGGCGCTGGGCGTACCGGCGTTCGCCTGCACCCCCGACCTGTTCCCGGAGGTGATGGCGGCGGCGATCGAGAAGCGTCCGCTTCCGGTGCCGGACACCGTGTGACTCCCGCGACATCCGCGTCCGCAAAAGGGACATGGGCCCTAGGGGAGTTGCGTCACCACGGGACGCGCGTGCAAGGATCGGCGCACGTTCGCTCGTACGGTTTCTCGCGCGTTCGCTCACACGTTCCTCGCACGGGAGGATCCTCCCTTCTTGGCCTCGTCCACCGTTCTGCCCGGTGCCGCGCTGCGCGTTCTGCGCGAAGCGGTCGGGCGGCGTGCGCTTCAACTGGCGCTGCTGGTGGGCGGGTTGATCGCGTTCGGCTTCCTCTGCGGAGGGCAGGCGCAGGCGGCGGAGGGGACGCCGACGGCCGTGACGGATGTGACGGCCGTTCTCTCGGGGACGGTTGAGGCCTCGGCTCCGGTGGTGCACACCGACCGTGTTCTGCAGCCCGTTCGTGACGTGGTGACGGTGGTGACCGAGCAGGTGGCACAGGCCGCTGCGGAACTGCCCGTCCTGACAGAGCTGCCGGCCCTTCCCGACCTGGGTGATCTGCCGGATCCGACGGAGCCGCCGGACGTTTCCGAGCCGCCCTCGCTCCCGGTGCAGACCCTTCCCGTGCCCGTCGTCCAGGCGCCCGTGCCGGACTCCCCGGTGACCTCGTCGCCCGACCGGCACCGGTCCCGGCACGTGTCCCCGGGGCACGAGGCGGCCGACGCGGCCACGGGGTCGTACGGACCCGTGCTGCCCGTCGTCCTCGGCGACGCGGCCGGCGTGCGCGCGGTGGCGCACGGTGACCCGGCGCCCGCCCGTGCCGGTCGGGGTCCCGCGCACCGGGCTCCCGGCGGTGTGCCCAGCGGTCTCCTTGGTGGTGCGTCCGCTCTCGACGGCGGGGCGTCGCGGCACGGCGACACGCACGCCGTGACGGTGTCCCACCGGATGCCGGTGCCGCTGGTGTCCGGCGGTGCCGTGCGGTCCGACGCGGCCGAGACCCGGGACAGGCACCGGGACATTCCGGTCTTCCCCGGCTAGGACCGGGCAGCCCTTCCCTCGCTGCAGACCTGCCGCGCGGGGGTGGAACAGGTCTGCCCACCCGCCCGGAGTTCCCCTGCTCCGGCGCCGGAACGTCCCAAGCCTTCCGAAGTCTCGGAACCCCCCAAAGGATCTGACGTACCCATGAACAAGAACATTCGCCGTTCCTTCTTCGCCGCCTCCGTCAGGGAGGACGTGACCTCGGCGGGCGCGGACACCGCCACCGTCACCCACATCAGGACCAGGGCCGCGGTCAGGGCGAGGAACGGTGCCGCCCTGGTCATCGAGGGTGCCCGGGCCGCCCGGGCGGAGCAGGCGCTGCGAGCGGCCCGAGCGGCCGAAGCGCAGGCACCCGCCCTCCCGGTCGCCGACGGGTTCGTCGGTGCCGTGGAGCGGTGCGCGCACGGCTTGACCGAGCAGGCGACCGGCCCGGCGTACCGCATCGAAGACGAGGCCGCTCCCTTCGCCGCCGGGGTCGGCCCCGCAGTGGATCCGTACGGCCGCTGACCCCATCGCTCTCCTCCCCCAGCGCCTCCCGGCGCTTCCCCTGTTCTTCGTGAGGTGACGAGCCCGGACGGCCGAAGCCGTCGGACTGTCCGGGTGGAGCCTCATGGAGGGGGGCGAGGGGTCCCCATTGGGGTGGGGATCGCCCGCCCGCGGCCCTGAAAGGGCTGCTCAAGGGGCCTCACCGGGTCAACCCCAACCCGGTGAGGCCCCGCACACGCGACACTGCGTGCCAGTGAGCGCGACATCATGTGACAGGTATCACCGCTCAGGTGTGACCCTCGATTTAGGGGCCTCCTGCAAGCAGCGATAACCTGCGAGACGGACATGCCGCGCGCTCGGACACCGTGTGCGCCTCCCTTGTGACAGACGGCGGACGTCACGTTGCCCATCGCGGCACGCCCACGCATCCAACGAACCGCGAGATCACTGATAGGGACGGAAGCGCGTGGACCTGTTCGAGTACCAGGCGAGGGACCTCTTCGCCAAGCACGATGTACCGGTGCTGGCCGGTGAAGTCATCGACACGCCTGAGGCGGCCCGCGCAGCCACCGAGCGCCTCGGTGGCAAGTCCGTCGTCAAGGCCCAGGTGAAGGTCGGCGGCCGTGGCAAGGCCGGTGGCGTGAAGCTCGCCGCCACCGCGGACGAGGCCGTTGAGCACGCCACCAACATCCTCGGCATGGACATCAAGGGCCACACGGTCCACAAGGTGATGATCGCCGAGACGGCCCCGGAGATCGTGGAGGAGTACTACGTCTCCTTCCTCCTCGACCGTGCCAACCGCACCTTCCTCTCCATCGCGTCCGTCGAGGGCGGCATGGAGATCGAGGAGGTGGCGGCCACCCGTCCGGAGGCCGTCGCCAAGACGCCGATCGACGCCAACGTGGGCGTGACCCCCGAGGTCGCCCGTCAGATCGTCGAGGCCGCGAACTTCCCGGCCGAGGTCGCCGACAAGGTCGAGAACGTCCTCGTCAAGCTGTGGGACACCTTCATCAAGGAGGACGCCCTCCTGGTCGAGGTCAACCCGCTGGCGAAGGTCGCCTCCGGCGAGGTCATCGCTCTCGACGGCAAGGTCTCCCTGGACGAGAACGCCGAGTTCCGTCAGCCGGGACACGAGGAGTTCGTCGACCACGCGTCGGCCAACCCGCTCGAGGCCGCCGCCAAGGAGAAGAACCTCAACTACGTCAAGCTCGACGGCGAGGTCGGCATCATCGGCAACGGCGCGGGTCTCGTCATGAGCACCCTGGACGTCGTCGCGTACGCCGGTGAGAACCACGGTGGCGTCAAGCCCGCCAACTTCCTCGACATCGGCGGTGGCGCCTCCGCGGCCGTCATGGCGAACGGCCTGGAGATCATCCTCGGCGACCCGGACGTCAAGTCCGTCTTCGTCAACGTCTTCGGCGGCATCACCGCGTGCGACGAGGTCGCCAACGGCATCGTCCAGGCGCTGAAGCTCCTGGAGGACCGCGGCGAGGACGTCACCAAGCCGCTCGTCGTGCGTCTGGACGGCAACAACGCCGAACTGGGTCGTCAGATCCTCTCCGACGCCAACCACCCGCTGGTCCAGCGCGTGGACACCATGGACGGCGCGGCCGACAAGGCCGCCGAGCTCGCGGCTGCGAAGTAAGGGACGAGGGACACCACAGCCATGGCTATCTTCCTCAACAAGGACAGCAAGGTCATCGTCCAGGGCATGACCGGTGCCACGGGCATGAAGCACACCAAGCTCATGCTGGCCGACGGCACGAACATCGTCGGCGGCGTGAACCCCCGCAAGGCCGGCACGTCCGTCGACATCGACGGCAACGAGATCCCGGTCTTCGGCACCGTCGCCGAGGCGATCGAGAAGACGGGCGCCAACGTGTCCGTGCTCTTCGTACCGCCGGCCTTCGCCAAGGCCGCCGTCGTCGAGGCCATCGACGCCGAGATCCCGCTCGCGGTCGTCATCACCGAGGGCATCGCCGTCCACGACTCCGCGGCCTTCTACGCCTACGCGGTCAGCAAGGGCGACAAGACGCGGATCATCGGCCCCAACTGCCCGGGTCTCATCACCCCCGGTCAGTCGAACGCCGGCATCATCCCGGGCGACATCACCAAGCCGGGCCGTATCGGCCTGGTGTCGAAGTCCGGCACGCTGACGTACCAGATGATGTACGAACTCCGTGACATCGGCTTCTCGTCGGCGGTGGGCATCGGTGGCGACCCCGTCATCGGCACGACCCACATCGACGCGCTCGCCGCGTTCGAGGCCGACCCCGACACCGACCTGATCGTGATGATCGGTGAGATCGGCGGCGACGCCGAGGAGCGGGCCGCGGCCTTCATCAAGGAGAACGTGAAGAAGCCGGTCGTCGGCTACGTCGCGGGCTTCACCGCGCCCGAGGGCAAGACCATGGGCCACGCCGGCGCCATCGTCTCCGGCTCCTCCGGTACGGCCGCCGCGAAGAAGGAGGCCCTCGAGGCCGCCGGCGTCAAGGTGGGCAAGACGCCCACCGAGACGGCGAAGCTGGCGCGCGAGATCCTCGCCGGCTGAACAGCCGATCAGCTGAACAGCTGAACGTTCGTGGGCCCGTTCCCCGGGTGGGGGGCGGGCCCACGGCGTTTCGCTCCAAGGGCGGCGTCAGCGTGGTTGCGGTGCGAGTCGTTCGGGGCCGTTCGCCGGGCTCGACCGGAGCTTCTTGCGCAGCGCCGTCTGCTTCTTCGACAGGATGCCGGGAGCCGCCTCCGGGGGTACTCCCTGGACCGTCTTGCCCGGGGGGACCGGCGGGTCGTACCGAGTGGGGGCCGTACGCAGGGTCAGGGCCGTCGCACCGATGATCGTCACCGTGAACGCGATCGCCGCCCGGGTCCAGAAGCGGGCGCGGGCCTCACCGCCCGCCCGGACGGTCGCGGGGCGGGCCGCGCGCAGACGTTCCCCCGAGGCCAGCTCGGCGAGGCGCCTGTGCAGCGCGGCGGGGTCGGCCAGGAGGGGCAGCGACGCGGCGAGGGTCTCCCGCGCGTGCAGCAGACGGTGCGCGGTCGCCGGTGTGCTCGCCTCCGTCTCCGCCGCCGTCTCCGGCAGATCGAGGCCGACACCGTCGTAGAGGAGGACCGTACGGCGGTACGACGGCGGGAGCGTGAGGAGTACGGCGAGCAGGGCGCGGTCGGCGGCGTCGGCGGGCGGGGGTTCGCGGTGCCGGAAGCGGGGGCGGAACCGGTGCCAGGGGGAGAGCGCGTACTCGTGCGCGGCGGCCCGGACCCAGCTCGCCGGGTCGCGGTCGACGGCCACCTCGGGCCAGCGCTGCCAGGCGAGTTGGAAGGCCCGTTCGACGGATTCACGGGCGAGTTCACGGCGGCCGCAGAGGAGATAGCTCTGCCGTACGAGGGCGCGGGCGCAGAACCCGTACAGCGCGTCGAAGGCCTGAGCGGGCGTCAGCCGGGTGGGGGTGGGGGCGCCGGACCGGGGCGGCGGCGGGTTCTTCACGCGTACGCCCCCCGCATGCGGCGGCGCCGGGAGCTGCTTCGTACGAAAAATAACATAACCGTATTTTGAGTGACACGGCGATAGTTCGCCTGTTACGCCGGTAAAGCGCGTGTCGTTGGGACCATGGCGGGCGTGACGCCGTCTTCGCTCTCCTCCCGTATGCGTGATCGCTCACCGGGGCTCGTGGCCTCCGTGCTCGGCGGGGTCCTGGCCGCCGGGCTGGGGCTCGGGGTGTTCGCCGTGCTGGTGATGGTGCTGTGGATCAGTTCGCCGTATCCGGACAGCGGGCCGGGCGGGGCGCTGCATGTCGCCGCCGCGCTGTGGCTGTTGGCGCACGGGGCGGAACTGGTGCGCACCGACACGCTGTCCGGGGTGCCGGCGCCGGTCGGGATCACGCCGCTGCTGCTGCTGGTGCTGCCGGTGTGGCTGGTGCACCGGGCCGCTCGGGACGCGGTGGAGGGTGAGGGCGGGAGCGGGGGAGAGGAGCGGGGCGAGCCGGTCGGTGCGGCCGTCGGCGCGCGTACGGCGTGGGTGGGGGTCGTGGCCGGGTATCTCGGGGTGGGGATCGCGGTGGCCTGCTATGCCGCCGGGGGTGCGCTGCGGCCCTCGTGGGGGTGGACCGCGGTGTGTGTGCCGGCGGTGGCCGTGGTGGCGGCGGGGGTGGGGGTGTGGTCGGCGTGCGGGCGTCCTCGGGAGCCGTTCGAGCGGGTGGTGCCCCGGCGGGAGGGGGCGGACTGGGCCGCGGTGGCCGCGCGGGCCGCGGGCGCCGGGGCCGTGGCGTTGGTGGGGGGCGGGGCGTTGCTGGTGGCGGTGTCGTCGGTGTGGCACGCGGGCGCGGCGCGGGCGGCGTTCCTGCACCTCACGGAGGGGTGGTCGGGGCGGTTCGCGGTGTTGTTGCTGTGTCTGGCGCTGGTGCCGAACGCGGCGGTGTGGGGGGCGGCGTATGCGCTGGGGCCCGGCTATGTGCTGGGCGTGGGGCATGTGGTGACGCCGTTGGGGTCCGATCCGGCGCCCTTGCTGCCGCCGTTTCCGCTGCTGGCGGCGGTGCCGGAGGCGGGGGCGGGGACGGTGTGGAACTGGGCGGCCGGGGTGGTGCCGGTCGTGGCCGGGGCGGTGGTGGGGGTGTTCGTGGGGAGCGCGGGCGCCGGATCCAGCGGCGGGGTGGCGGAAGCCCCCGTGGAGGCGTGGTCGCGGTGGCGGACCGTGGGGGGTGTGGCCGTGGCCGGGGTGGGGTGCGGAGGGGTGGTGGGGGTGCTCGGCGGGTTGGCCGGTGGGGCGTTGGGGGTGGGCGCGATGGCGCGGTTCGGGCCGGTGGGGTGGCAGGTGGGGGCAGCGGTGGTGGTGTGGGTGGTGGGGGTGGGGGTGCCGGTGGGGTTGTGGGTGCGGCGGTGGCGGGGGCGGGGGGTCAGGGAGTTCTCTTGGACGGGGGTGGGAGCCGTGGTCGGGCGGCAGGGGGAGGCGGAGCAGGGGGCGGAACCGGAGTACGGGGGTGAGCCGTACGACTTCGACGCCGTGGAGGGCGAGGCGGAGGGAGACATGGGGGTGCCGTCGGGGGAGCCGGGGTGGCATGGCGACGGGGCCCGGGAGGCGCGATGGGCCGCACTGCGGGAGGCAGCGGGCGGGGAGGGGTCCTGAGCCGGCACCGAAAGAGGCACAGCCCCCGCGTGTTCGCGTGTTCGCGCCCGGGATCCCCTTACGTGTTCGCGCCCAGGATTCCCTTCAGTTCCTTCGGGAGCAGGTCGCTGCAGGACTGTCTGGCCTCGTTGGTGAGGGCGTCCTTGGTGCAGGTGTAGTAGTCGCGGTAGACGAGCTGGGCGGTGAAGGTCACGGCCACCAGGGCGAGGGCGAGCGACGCGGTGACCAGGCCGCTGATGGCCGCCGTGGTCTGGGGGCGGCCCGCCGGGGGCGCCGGGGTGTCGGGGTCCGGGGTGCGGGGCTTGGTGCGCAGGGCGCTGATGCCCCAGTTCAGGGCGAGGGCGCCGAGCAGCAGGGCCACGTACGGCCAGCCGAAGAGGGCGAAGAAGAAGGCCCACATGCCGCACAGCAGCGCGTAGCGGGCGCGGCGCTGGGCGGGGTCGGTGGGGTCCCAGCGGGGGTTGGGCGTGGGGGGCGGGCCCTCGGGACCGCCGCCGGGGCGCTCGCCGAAGCCGCCGCCGTTGGAACGGCCGGGCTGCTGGTCGCTCCACTGGCCGCCCCACGGGGAGCGGCCGCCGTCGGGGGAGTCGCCTCCGCCGTTCGGCGGGCCCCAGGGGGCGGGCGTCTCGCCGCCGCCGTTCGCCGGCCGGCGGGGCTGCCAGGGGCGGTCGGGGGTGCCCTCGGGGGGAGGAGCGAACGGGTTGTCCTCGTCTCCCTGGGGAGAGCCGCCCTGGGGTGTGCCGTCTTCCCGGCCTTCCCGGCCTTCCCGGCCTTCCCGGCCTTCCCGGCCTTCCCGGCCTTCCCGGCCTTCCCGGCCTTCCCGGCCTTCCCGGCCTTCCCGGGGCTTGTCGGACTCGGGAGGCGATGACGGGCGCTCGCGCAGCAGGGCGCCGCGCTCTCCCGGCACGGGCTGCGGGGGGAGCGGGTGGAGTCGCAGGCTGCGGTCCGGCATCAAATGAGCGTCTTCCCCTAGGTGAAACGACTGTCCAGCTTCGGCTTTCGGTGAGCTCTCGGAGTGGGAACGCACCGCGCGGGCACCGCGTTCCCGATCCCGCTCCTCGCAGACGCTACCTTCCGGCCACGCCCCCGTCCCGTGGGGGCCGCCTCGTGTGCCGGTATCGTTGCTGACGGTCGGCTGCTTCGTAGGCTTCCCCGTATCCGGGGGCGCGATGCATTCGTACGAACGTACAAGTCACGCGTTCGCCCGTCGCCGTCGGCCGTGCGCAGCTGCTTCCCCGAGAAAGGGTTCTCCCCGTGGCCGCCAAGCCGTCCGTGGCCAAGCGCCTCGTCGTGCTGGTCTCCGGATCCGGTACGAATCTGCAGGCACTCCTCGACGAGATCGCCGCCACCGGCGCCGAGGCCTACGGGGCCGAGATCGTCGCCGTGGGAGCCGACCGGGACGGGATCGAGGGGCTCGCCCGCGCCGAGCGGGCCGGCATCCCCACCTTCGTGACGAGGGTCAAGGACCACGGGAGCCGGGAGGAGTGGGACGCCGCCCTCACCGAGGCCGTGGCCGCCCACGAGCCCGACCTCGTCGTCTCCGCCGGGTTCATGAAGATCGTGGGGAAGGAGTTCCTGGCCCGCTACGGGGGGCGGTTCGTCAACACGCACCCCGCGCTGCTGCCCAGCTTCCCCGGCGCGCACGGTGTGCGCGACGCGCTGGCGTACGGGGCCCGGGTCACGGGCTGCACCGTCCACTTCGTCGACGACGGTGTCGACACCGGACCGATCATCGCCCAGGGCGTGGTCGAGGTCCGGGACGAGGACGACGAGAGCGCTCTGCACGAGCGCATCAAGGAAGTCGAGCGAAGGCTGCTCGTCGAGGTCGTGGGGCGGCTCGCCCGCAACGGCTATCGCATTGAGGGACGAAAGGTAGTTATCCAGTGACCGCCCAGACCACCGAGAGCAGCTCCCAGCGGGCGATCCGGCGCGCGCTCGTCAGCGTGTACGACAAGACCGGTCTCGAGGAGCTGGCCCGGGGGCTGCACGAGGCCGGTGTCGAGCTGGTCTCGACCGGGTCCACCGCCTCCCGGATCGCCGCCGCCGGCGTCCCCGTCACCAAGGTCGAGGAGCTGACCGGCTTCCCCGAGTGCCTGGACGGCCGCGTCAAGACGCTGCACCCCAAGGTCCACGCGGGCATCCTCGCCGACCTGCGCCTCGACAGCCACCGTGAGCAGCTCACCGAGCTCGGCGTCGAGCCGTTCGACCTGGTCGTCGTCAACCTCTACCCGTTCCGCGAGACCGTCGCCTCCGGTGCCTCCGACGACGAGTGCGTGGAGCAGATCGACATCGGCGGTCCGTCGATGGTCCGTGCCGCGGCCAAGAACCACCCGTCGGTCGCCGTCGTCACCAGCCCCGCCCGCTACGGCGACGTCCTCGCCGCCGTGCAGGGCGGCGGCTTCGACCTCGCCGCCCGCAAGCGGCTCGCCGCCGAGGCCTTCCAGCACACCGCCGCCTACGACGTGGCGGTCGCGTCCTGGTTCGCCTCCTCCTACGCGCCGGTCGACGAGTCGCGCTTCCCCGACTTCCTCGGCGCCACCTGGGAGCGGGAGAACACCCTCCGCTACGGCGAGAACCCGCACCAGCCCGCCGCGCTCTACGTCGACGGCAGCGGCGCCGGCCTCGCCCGTGCCGAGCAGCTGCACGGCAAGGAGATGTCGTACAACAACTACACGGACACCGACGCCGCGCGCCGGGCCGCGTACGACCACGACGAGCCGTGCGTCGCGATCATCAAGCACGCCAACCCCTGCGGTATCGCGGTCGGCGCCGATGTCGCCGAGGCGCACCGCAAGGCGCACGCCTGCGACCCGCTGTCGGCCTTCGGCGGCGTCATCGCCGTCAACCGGCCCGTCAGCAAGGAGATGGCCGAGCAGGTCGCCGAGATCTTCACCGAGGTCATCGTCGCGCCCGACTACGAGGAGGGGGCCCTGGAGGCCCTCGCCAAGAAGAAGAACATCCGGGTGCTGAAGGCGCCGGGCGCCCCCGCCAACCCGGTCGAGGTCAAGCCCGTCGACGGCGGCGTCCTGCTCCAGGTCACCGACCGCCTCCAGGCCGACGGCGACGACCCGGCCCACTGGACCCTCGCGACCGGCGACGCCCTCGGCGCCGAGGAGCTGGCCGAGCTCGCCTTCGCCTGGCGGGCCTGCCGGGCCGTGAAGTCCAACGCCATCCTGCTCGCCAAGGACGGCGCCGCCGTCGGCGTCGGCATGGGCCAGGTCAACCGGGTCGACTCCTGCAAGCTCGCCGTCGAGCGGGCGGGCGAGGAGCGGGCGCGCGGTGCGTACGTCGCCTCGGACGCGTTCTTCCCGTTCCCGGACAACATCGACGTCCTGGGCGCCGCCGGGGTCAAGGCCATCGTGCAGCCGGGCGGTTCGGTCCGTGACGAGCTGGTGGTGGAGGCCGCGCAGAAGGCGGGCATCACCATGTACTTCACCGGGACGCGGCACTTCTTCCACTGACCGGCGCGTACGAGGAGGCGGGCGGTTCGGCATCATGCCGGGCCGCCCGCCTCGCGTTCTGAGGGACAGGTCAGCGACACCGAACAGGCCGAGGACGTTCCCCACTTGGCGGAGCGGATGTTGCTGTCGGGGCTGAAGCCGTTGTTGAGCATGTTGTCGGCCAGGTAGTCAGCGAAGTACTCGCCCGGCGCCAGACAGCCGTAGCCGCCGCCGTAGTCGCGGCGCGGAGCGTCGCCGTATCCGGCTCCTGGCGTGGGGCGCCCGGGATGGCGCACGTGGGGGTGGCTATGGAGGGCGGTCATGCCCGGTACACGTACCGGCTGCGTGTGTCGGCCACTGCCCGTACGGCTCTGGTGGCGGAGTGGGGCCGGTGCCGGTGGGTGTGGAACGAGTGTGTCGCCAAGTCCAGGGCCGTACACCTGCACAACAAGGCCACCGGGCAGAAGGTCGCGTGCGGCCCGGCGCAGCTCGACAGGATGCTGACCGAGGCCCGCGCCCGTACGCCGTGGCTGCGTGCGGGCTCGTCGGTCCCGCAGCAGCAGGTCATCCGCGACTTCGGCCGCTCCCGCGCGAAGGCGCACAAGGACATCACAGAGTGCCTGCCCATGGCACGCCGGGCCGGGATGCCGGGGTGGAAGACCAAGCGCGAGGCGCTGTTGACCCTCAACTACACCCGGCGCGGGTTCCGGCTGAAGGACGGCCGGCTGCACCTGGCCGGGGGGCATCGTGGTGACGGTGGTGTGGTCGCGGAAACTCCCGGCCGAGCCGTCCTCGGTGCGCGTGTACCAGGACGGCCTCGGGCACTGGTACTGCTCGTTCGTCGTGCCCGCCCAGGTACAGCCACTGCCGGAGACCGGCCGCGTACTCGGTGTCGACTGGGGCGTGAAGGAGACCGCGACCACCACCTCCGATGCCCATGACCTGCCGCACGCCGGGCACGGCAGGAAGGCCCGGACGAAGCTGAGCCGGTACGACCGGATGATGGCCGCCGCAGGCCGCAGAAGGGACAGCCCGGATCGAAGGGCTACCGCGAGGCGACGAGGCTGCGGGCGAAGGCGTACAAGAAGGTTGCCAGGCAGCGTGAAGACACCGCGCGCAAATGGGCCAAGAAAGTCGTCCGCGACCACGACGCCATCGCTGTCGAGGACTTCCGTCCGAAGTTCCTGGCCAGGACCACCATGGCCCGTAAGGCCGCGGACGCCGCCATCGGCGCCACCGAGCAGGCCCTGATCGAGATGGGCCGCAAGCACGGGCGGGACATCCCACGGGACAAGAACTCCGCACGCGTGATGCTCGTCCGGGCTGGTCTCAACCCGGCTGGTGCCGATGGCAGAAGACCTCTTGGGGCGCTGCTCCAGGAGGCGGCCTGAGCCAGGAATCCCCTCCCTTTAGGGAGAGGAGGGTTCAACTTCTTGTACTACGTCGACCAGTACGTGGCCGTGATCAGCAGGCGGCGGCCGGGGTCCGGCGGGCGATGCCGTACTCCCCGGTGGACGCGGTGGACGCGGTGGACGCGGTGGCGAGGTCCGGGTCGAAGTCGCTCTCCGCCCAGCATCGCTGTGATGAGGAGGACCAGGCTGACCTCTCGCGGGAAGCATGCGTGCACGTCGACGATCAACCAGCGGTACCGCACCTGGACGCCCCGGTCGGTGCGTAGTTCGGAGGCGCTGTACACGGCCGCGGAGTTCTCGTCGTCCTGCGGCGGCCCCTGCCGGAGTCCGTCCCCTGGGTGAGGCAATCGCCGAGGACCGCTACGGCCGCGGTCGCGGCGGCCGAACCCAGCCGGCGGGCGGTCATGGGCCCCTCTGAGGCAGGCGACGGGCCGGGGCCGTGTCACGACGTGACACGGCCCCGGTGAGGAATGGCGAGAAGACGCCGCTGCGGCGGCGCGGGACCGCCGGGACGGCGGCTCAGTAGCGCGGACGGTTGAACCAGTCCCCGCTCCTGATCATGGCCACCATGATGGTGATGCCGAAGGCGAGCGAGATGAGGCCGCCGAGGGCGCCCGAGGCGGCCGTCTCCGAGACGCCCTGCCCGATGTTGACGAGGCTGCCCAGGATCATCAGCGAGGCGTAGATCATCGTGCCGATGCGGATGCCGCCGCGGCCGTTGCGCATCTTCACGCCCAGGAAGATCGACAGGCTGCCGAGCGCCAGCATCAGCACCGCGACCCCGGCGACCACCCCGGCCACCAGGCCCGTGTCGGTGTCCGCGTCGCCCGCGACGGCGAGGAGGATGCCGAAGATCACGGCGGCCAGGAACTGGAAGCCCGCGAGGATGAACAGCAGCACCCGGGCGGTCGTGACGAGCCCCGGCATCTGCATCGGCATCTGCATCGGGTAGCCGTAGCCGTAGCCCTGCGGGACCGGCGGCGCCTGCGGGTAGCCCTGGCCGGGCTGGGGAGCGGTCGGGTACCCGTAGCCGGGCTGCTGGGCGGCGGGGTAGGACGGGTAGCCGGGCTGCTGCGGCGGCTGGCCGGGCTGCGGCTGCTGGGGCGGGCCGTAGGGGTTGTTCGGGTCGCCGAAACTCATGGCGCTTCTTCCTCCGTCGGTCGTCGAGTGCGGGGACGGCGGGCGGCGCACTGCGGAGGAAGATCAGAGATGCGGTGCGTCCCCCCGGTACTGCCCGCGGCACTGTGGCGTCAATCGTTCTGCAATGGCCGGTTTCTTGTCCAGTTCCTTATGCGGCGGCTTCGGGGCCGGATTGGAACCGGGAGGCCGTCATCCGGGAGGATGGGGTCATGACCGCCCAGATTCTCGATGGCAAGGCCACCGCGGCCGAGATCAAGTCAGAGCTGGCCGCCCGTGTGGCGGCGCTGAAGGAGAAGGGCGTGACGCCCGGCCTCGGCACGATCCTCGTCGGGGAGGACCCCGGCAGCCAGAAGTACGTCGCGGGCAAGCACCGCGACTGCGCCCAGGTCGGCATCGCCTCCATCCAGCGCGAACTGCCCGCCACCGCCACGCAGGAGGAGATCGAGGCGGTCGTCCGGGAGCTCAACGACGACCCGGCCTGCACCGGTTACATCGTCCAGCTGCCGCTGCCCAGGGGCATCGACGAGAACCGCATCCTGGAGCTGATGGACCCGGCCAAGGACGCCGACGGCCTGCACCCCATGAACCTCGGCCGGCTCGTCCTCAACGAGCCCGCCCCGCTGCCCTGCACCCCCAACGGCGTGCTCACCCTGCTGCGCCGGTACGGCGTCGAGATCAAGGGCGCCGAGGTCGTGGTCGTCGGCCGCGGCGTCACCATCGGCCGCCCGATGCCGCTGCTGCTCACCCGCCGCAGCGAGAACGCGACCGTGACCCAGTGCCACACCGGCACCCGCGACCTCTCCGCGCACCTCAGGCGCGCGGACATCGTCGTCGCCGCCGCCGGGTCCGCCCATCTGATCCGCGCCGAGGACATCAAGCCGGGCGCGGCCGTCCTCGATGTCGGTGTCTCGCGCGACGCGGAGGGCCGGATCAAGGGCGACGTCCACCCCGACGTCCGCGAGGTCGCCGCCTGGATCTCCCCCAACCCCGGTGGCGTCGGCCCGATGACCCGTGCCCAGCTGCTCGTCAACGTGGTCGAGGCGGCGGAGCGCAGTGCCGGCTGAGGACACCCCCGGCGAGGCCGAGGACATCGAGGTGCGGGACCCCGTCAGCGCGCCGGACGCGGACGGCGTGGTCCGTCGGCACACCCGTCGCTTCCCGCTGTTCACCAAGGACACCGCGCGCCCCGAGGGCGCGGGGCGGGCCGCGGCCGGCGACGCGCTGGCCGCGCGGCAGTGGCCGATCATCGCCGTGCTGGGGCTGGTCGCCGTCGGACTGCTGGTGACCGCGTTCGACCAGTTCCGGGCGGGCACGATAGTGATCGGCGTCGGGCTGCTGACCGGGGCGGTGCTGCGGTGGCTGCTGCCGGGGGTGGGGATGCTGGCCGTGCGGTCGCGGTTCACCGACATCGCCACGTACGGGGTGTTGGGGGCGGTGATCGTGTTGCTGGCGTTGATGGCCCAGCCGGATCCCTGGGTGCAGGTTCCGTTTTTAAAGGACACGCTGCATTTCACCGTCAGTAGCTAGGTGATCGGGGCGCCGTCCTCCTCCCGGACGGGAACCGGGCGGGCGGCCGGTGTCGTCCCGTCCATGGGATCGACGAGGAGGTGGGCGGGATGGGCGCCTGGCAGCCGCTGCCGGACGGGCTGCCGCCGGAGGTACGGCACTTCGTGGAGCTGTTGCGGCAGCTGAAGGACGGCACGGGCCTGAGCCTCGCCTCGCTCGGCGCCCGCACCGCGTACAGCAAGTCCTCCTGGCAGCGCTATCTCAACGCCGTCCAGCCGCCGCCCCGGCAGGCCGTCGCCGCGCTGTGCCAGGTCGCCGGGCTGACCGGCGCGGACGCCGAACGGCACGTCGTGCGCTGGGAACTGGCCGTGGAGGCCTGGCCGCGCCCGGCCCCGGCGAACCCCGGCGAGGCGTACGAGGACGATCCCACCGTCCCCTGGTGGGAACGGCTGGACGAGCCCGAGCCGGCCCGCCCCGCCGGGCGGCTCCTCCTCCTCGCGGTCCTGCTGCTGCTCGCCCTGCTGCTCGCGGTGGTCGGCGGAGCCATGGCCTTCGGCTGAGAACCCCTGACAGTTCGGGACGGTTCGGGTTTGTGGTCCGAATCATCTGGACATCGGGGCTAACGTGGCCAAAGGGGGACCTGGCGGAGGGAGGGGGCTCCATGCCTCGTTGGCGGGATCTGCCGGACGAACTCGATCCGCAGGTGAGGGAGTTCGCCGAACAGCTGCGCAGGGTGGTGGACCGGGCCGGGCTGAGTCCCGGGGCGGTCGCGGACCGGACCGGGTACAGCAGGGCCTCCTGGGAGAAGTACCTCGACGGCCGGCTGATCGCCCCGAGGGGCGCGGTCGTCGCCCTCGCCGAGGTCACCGGGACCCCGCCGGCCCACCTCATCACGCTGTGGGAGCCGGCCGAACGGGCCTGGAGCCGTGCGGAGCTGCGGCACCAACAGACCGTGGACGACGCGCGGATCGTTCGGGCGCGAGCCGCCCCGGGCGAGTTCGGGCCGCCGGGGAGCGGACAGCGGGGGCCGGAGCGCTCGGTGGCCGTCCCCGGGGTCGCGGGGCCGGCGGGGGTGTCGCCGGCGCTGCCCTCCGACACCGCCGGGGGAGCGGGGCGGGGCGTTCGTGCGCGGCGGCCGGTGCTGTTCCTCGCCGGAGTGGTGGGGGTGCTGGTCCTCGCCCTGGGCGCGTTCCTGCTGACCGACGCCGTGGTCCCGGGGCGGACCGCCGACGCCTCCGGCTCGCCCTCCCCGTCCGCCCGGACGAGCGCGGCCCTGCCCTCCGGGGTGCGGTGCGCGGGCGCCGGCTGCACCGGCAAGGACGCCGAGCGGATGGGGTGCAGCGGTGACCTGGTGACCACGGCGAAGAGCGCGCCGGTCGGACCGGCCGTGGTCGAGGTCCGCTACAGCGAGACGTGCGGCGCGGCCTGGGGCCGGATCACCGGGGCGGTACCGGGGGACGTGGTCCGGGTGACCGTCGGCTCGCGCCGTGAGACCGGGACCATCACCGGCGACGGCGAGACGATCGCGTACACCCCGATGATCGCCGTACACGGCCCCGACCAGGCGAAGGCGTGCGCGGTGCTGGCCTCGGGCGTGCAGGGGTGCACCGGCTAGCGCCTCCCCGGGGAAGAAAAAACGGGCGCGCAGGAATACCCGCCTCCGCGCTGGGCACGCGAACGGTACCCCCACGGGAGTCCGGCACGACCCGGTACCCCCACCCGGCGGCCGCCCGGTTCCACCTCTCCCGGACCGGCGGCCGCCATTTCCGTGTCACGGGCCGGGGCTGTGGGCTGGGCCACACAGCCCCGGACGTCCGGGATCCCGGATGCGCGATAGCCTGACCGCTGGATGGATCTCTTGATACCAAGAGATCGATCATTTGTACGTCCCATCCGGGGCAGGGACGCCCCACCGACAGCTGTCATACGGAGAACGCCATGACCCGCACTCCCGTGAACGTCACCGTCACCGGCGCGGCCGGCCAGATCGGTTACGCCCTGCTCTTCCGCATCGCCTCCGGCCAGCTGCTCGGCGCGGACGTGCCGGTCAAGCTGCGCCTCCTGGAGATCACCCCCGCGCTGAAGGCCGCCGAGGGCACCGCGATGGAGCTCGACGACTGCGCCTTCCCGCTCCTCTCGGGCATCGACATCACCGACGACCCGAACGTCGCGTTCGACGGCACCAACGTCGCCCTCCTCGTCGGCGCCCGCCCCCGCACCAAGGGCATGGAGCGCGGTGACCTCCTCTCCGCCAACGGCGGCATCTTCAAGCCGCAGGGCAAGGCCATCAACGACCACGCCGCGGACGACATCAAGGTCCTCGTCGTCGGCAACCCGGCCAACACCAACGCGCTCATCGCGCAGGCCGCGGCCCCGGACGTACCGGCCGAGCGCTTCACCGCGATGACCCGCCTCGACCACAACCGCGCGCTGACCCAGCTCGCGAAGAAGACGGGCTCGACGGTCGCCGACATCAAGCGGCTGACCATCTGGGGCAACCACTCCGCCACCCAGTACCCGGACATCTTCCACGCCACGGTCGCCGGCAAGAACGCCGCCGAGGTCGTGAACGACGAGAAGTGGCTCGCCGAGGACTTCATCCCGACCGTCGCCAAGCGCGGCGCCGCCATCATCGAGGCCCGTGGCGCCTCCTCGGCCGCCTCCGCCGCCAACGCCGCGATCGACCACGTGCACACCTGGGTCAACGGCACCGCCGAGGGCGACTGGACCTCCATGGGCATCCCGTCGGACGGCTCCTACGGCGTCCCGGAGGGCCTGATCTCCTCCTTCCCGGTCACCACCAAGGACGGCGTGTACGAGATCGTCCAGGGCCTGGACATCAACGAGTTCTCGCGTGCGCGCATCGACGCGTCGGTGAAGGAGCTGGAGGAGGAGCGCGAGGCGGTGCGCGGCCTCGGCCTCATCTGAGCCGTTCTGCAAACGGCCGACGGGCCCCGTTCCGGATTCCGGAGCGGGGCCCGTCGGCCGTCGTAGAACCGGTCCAGTTCTTCAGGTCCCCCACAAAGCGGCTCCGGAATACGAATTCGCGGATATAGTCGACTCCATGAGCAACCGTGACCAGATATCCCGTGTGGCCCTGAAGAAAATCACCCCCGACGTCTCCTCGGCGATGGGTTCCCTGCATGCCGCCGCCGTCGCCGCGGCGCAGGACGCGAAAGTCGAACCGGAAATCCTGGAGCTGCTCAGGATCCGCGCCTCGCAGCTCAACGGCTGCGCCTTCTGCCTCGACATGCACACCAAGGACGCCCGCGCCGCCGACGAGACCGAGCAGCGGATCTACGCCCTGAACGCCTGGCGGGAGACCCCCTTCTTCACCGAACGGGAGCGCGCCGCACTGGCGTTGACCGAGGCCGTGACCTTCGTCGCCGACGGACACGTGCCGGACGACGTCTACGCGGAGGCCGCCGAGGTCTTCGACGAGGCGCAGATCGCGGCGCTGATCTGGGCGGCCACCGTCATCAACGCGTACAACCGCATCGCGATCGCCACACGCATGGTCCCGGGGGCTTATCAGCCCGCGAAGAAGTAACAATAAAAAAGGCACACGGAATTCGGGCATCGGCTTTCAGTGTCGATGCCCGAAGTTTTTCCAAGTCTCTTCAGGGATTGTGCTCGGGGATTTCAGTCGTCCGGCAGCGGCTCGCTCAGTCCCTCCAGCCATTCCCGCCATTCCACCGCCCGTGACGCGGGACCGGCCTTGATGTCCGCCCCCGTCCAGCCCGTCACCGGGCGCAGTCCGTGCAGGGCGTTCACCGTCCACACCTCGCGGCCGTCCAGCTCGGCCACGGTCCGCTCCCGGCGGTCGACCCGGAGGCCCTCGCGCACCGCCCGCTCCAGGACCAGCGCGGTCGTCACCGAGGCCAGCAGCGGCAGCCGGGACGGGGGCAGGCACAGGGTGTCGCCCTCCCACCACAGCACCCCGGCCGTCGGCGACTCCAGCACCACCCCGTCCGGCCCGACCAGCACCGCCTCCTCGGCGCCGGCCCCGGTCGCCCGCGCCCGCACCTCTGCCAGTACGTCGAGATCGGGGCCCTTGCGCCGGGGCGCGGTGCGCGGGTCCCCCTGGCCCACGGCCCACAGCCGGATCTCCGCGCCCAGCGGCGGGGCGTGCCGCAGCCGCAGCCGCAACTCCATCGACCCGGCGGCGAGTTCCACCCGGGGGAACCACTCGCCCGTGCGCGGCAGCGCGGCGGTCACGTCCTGCCAGAACTCCACCAGCCGGCGCGGCCCCGGCCCCCCGCACTCCCCGCAGGCCCGGAGGAAACGCTCCCGGTGACGGTCGTAGGCCCGCACCCTCCCGTCCCGCACCAGCCACGAGTCCGCGGCGAGCAGCGGGCCCCCGGCCGCCGGGACCGGTGTCAGCCCGCCGCCGGGCGACCAGCTCAGCAGCCCTTGCGCACTCATCCCGTCCTCCTCAGTACTTGCCGCCCGCCGCTGCCGGCGCCCCGTGCCGGGGACCGTACGGCGCGTGCTCCAGCCATGATCCGCACGAGGGCAGCACGGGCGCGAGCGCCGCCGCCGCGCGTTGCCGCAGCCGTACGATCCGCCGGTGCGGGCGCAGATGGCCGAGCGCGATCCCGGCCGCCTCGCTGTTGAACAGCCCGGCGGCCCGCCGTACGTCCGCGAAACCGTCCACGGCGGCGGCGGTCCCGGCGGCGATCGCCTCCGCTGCCGCCGCCGCGTCCGCGATCCCGCTGTTCATGCCGCGTGCCCCGAACGGCGGGAAGAGATGCGCCGCCTCCCCGACCAGCAGCACCCGCCGGTGCGGGTCGGTGAAGGAGGCCGCGACCTTGCGCAGGAAGCGGTACGTCGACACCCACAGGATCCGTCCGTCGTACCCGTCGCCCACCACCGAGGGGAGCCAGCGGCGTACGGCGTCCTCCGTGCCGTACTCCTCCTCCCGGTCGTCGTCGAAGCACTGGAGGTCCACCTGGAAGCCGCCGGTGAACGGCACCCGCATCACACTGCGGCCGCCGACCCCCGGATGCTCGTAGTGGAAGACCCGCTCCAGCGGCAGCTCGGCGCCCGGCACGTCCGCGACGTCGACCACCACGTGGAAGCCCTCGCCCCGGGTGCCCTCCATGGCGATGCCCAGCCCGTGCCGGACCGCCGAGCGCGCCCCGTCGGCCGCGACGGCGTACCCCGCGCTCCACTCGCGCCCGTCCTCACCGGTCAGCGAGACGCCTTCGCCGGAGGTGCGGACGCCCGTGATCCGCGCCCCCCAGACGAACTCCACGCCCGCCCGCTCGCACGCCCCGCGCAGAAAGCGCTCGGTGTCCACCTGGCGCAGGCTGGTGAACGGCGGCAGCCCGGACGGGGGCGGGAAGGTGCGGGAGTACACCTCGCGGCCCCGGTACAGGGTGCGGCGGGTGTGCCAGGTACGCCCGTACTCCGTGATCTCGGCGGCCAGGCCCGGGGACATGCCGTCGAGCAGCCGCAGGGTCTCGCGGTGCACGAACAGGGCCCGGCTGCCCGGCCGTTCACGGTCCTCGGGGTCCGCCTCCAGCACGGTGACCGGGAGCCCGTGCGCGCGCAGGCCCAGCGCGGCCGAGAGACCGACCGGGCCCGCGCCCACCACGATCACAGGGTTCACGCGTGGACGCTTTCTCGCGCCTCGGCCAGCATCCGGGTGATCTCCACCCGCTTCACCTTCCAGGTGGCCGTCATCGGCAGCTCCTCGAACCGCCACTGCCGGGGCTCCGCCATCTTCGGCAGATCGGCCGTGGCCTCCGCCCAGCGCTCGGGGTCCAGCGGCCGTTCGCCGCGCACGCACACCACCGGGACCGGTTCACGGTCCGCACCCGGCACGATGACCACCTCACGCAGCTCCTCCAGGCGGTCCATCAGGGTGTCCTCGACCTCGAGATTGCTGTGCACGGCGTCGATCTGGTCGACCTCGCGGTCCATCAGGTACAGCGCGCCCAGCCGGGTGCGGTAGCCCATGTCGCCCATCTGCCACCAGCCGTCGCTGAGCTGACGGTCGTACTGCTCCTGCATGCCCAGATAGGTGAGGATCCGGCCCCGGGTGCGGGCCTCGATCCGGCCGGGGGTGCCGGGCCGCAGCCGCTCGCCGTCCGGGCCGGTCACCCGGACCCGGGTGAAGCCGGGGATGCCGGTGCCGACCCGGCGGCCGTCCGCGCGGGCCACCGAACGCCGGGTGAACCACTGGAACGCCACCGGGCCGCTCTCGCTCTGCCCGTACAGCTGGATCAGCCAGGGGCTGCGCCGCTTCGAGGCGTCCAGCAGCCGGCGTACCGTGCGCGGATGGATCGCGTCGAACGTCGAGCCGTACGACTTCACCCGCGACAGCGGGGCGCCCGGCGCGTCGGCCAGCTCCTCCCACAGCACGAACGTGTTGGGGTGCGTCTCGACGATCCCGGGGCGGTGGCGGGCAAGGAGCGGGCCCACGGACGCCGGGTCCGGGTCGGTGATCAGCAGCAGCGGGCTGCCGAAGTGCAGCAGCACACCGAGCAGATGGTAGAAGCGCGAGTGCACGAACGACATGTGCAGCGCCGCCACCTCGCCCCGGGTGGGCCAGCCCATCGCCTTCTGCGGCACCAGCCGGTTCCACATGGTGTTCGCGCAGTGCACGGCGAGCTTGGGCACGCCGGTGGTGCCCGAGCTGTGGGTGATCAGGGCGGGTTCACGGGGGTGGAGGCGTACGGGCCGGGGGGTCTGCGCGCCCGCGTACTTCTGGAGCGACTCCGCGCCGGGCGTGTCGGCCACGGTGAGCGTGCGCCGGACCAGGCCGTCGAGGTCCTGGTCCTTCAGCGGGCCGTCCAGCTTCGCCCCGTCGGTGACCAGCCAGGGCCGCTGGAGGCGGGCGAGCAGCTTGCCCACCACCTCGCCCGCCAGCCCGGGCGACAGCAGCACCGGCACCGCGCCGATCCGGGAGATCGCGCAGGTCAGCAGCACGATGTCGACGTTGTCCGTCTTGTGGACGACGACCTGCTCGGAGGGCCGTACACCCGCCTCCCACAGCCGCCCCGACAGCTCCTCGACCACCTCGGCCAGGATCGTGTAGCTGAGGGCCGTGCCGAGGTCGGGGTGGGTGTCCAGCGGGCGGTCCAGGGTGACGAACACGGCGCCGTGCCGGTCCGCGGCCCGGCGGAACATCGGGCCCAGGTAGAACCCGCGGTCGGTGAGTACGGGCTGCTGAGGCATGGGACGGTTCCTCTCGGACGGGGACGGCATGGTCACCAGGCCCCCTGACGGACCAGATGGCGGCGGAGCTTGCCGGTGGGGGTGCGGGGCAGGGAGGGGACGAGGCTGACGCTGCGGGGGACCTTGAAGGCGGCGAGCCGTTCCCGCGCCAGCCGCAGCAGGTCCTCCTGGAAGCCCTGCGGCGCCGGGGCCTTCGCCGGGACGACGAAGGCGCGCAGCCGGCCCGCCCCGCTCGCGTCGGTGACGGCCGCGACCGCGACCTCCTTCACCGCCGGATGGGTGCGCAGTACGGCCTCCACCTCCAGCGGGGAGACGGTGATGCCGCCGACCATCTCCATGTCGTCGGCGCGGCCCAGGTGCGTGTACGTCCCGTCCGGTTCGCGGCGCGCCCGGTCGTGGGTGTTGAGCCAGCCGTCGACCAGGGTGCGGGCGGTCTCCTCGGGCCGGTGGAGGTAGCCGGGGGTGACCGTCGGCCCGTGGACCCACAGTTCGCCCTCCGCGCCGTCCGGCACCGGGCGTCCGGCCTTGTCGCGCAGCTCCACCTCGAAGCCGGGCACGGGACGGCCGACGGTGCCGGGGTGGTTGTGGCCGAGGCTGTTGGCGCAGAACGCGTGGCCGGCCTCGGTGGAGCCGATCTGCTCCAGGACCGGCGCGCCGAGCAGATCCACGACCCGCCCGCCGAGCCCGTCCGGCATGCCCTCGCCGGCCGACACGGCGGCCCGTACCGAGGCGAAGCAGGCCTCGTGGCCGCTGCCCCGGTCGGCGACCAGCGCCGCGTACGCCGACGGCACGGAGTAGAGGAGGGTCACCCGGTGCCGGGCGACCAGCTCGTCGACGGCGGCCGGGGTGGGACGGCGGTCGACCAGGACGGCCGAGGAGCCGGAGAACAGGGGGAAGACGAAGGCGTTGCCGAAGCCGTAGGCGAAGAACAGCTTCGAGACCGACAGGGTGACGTCGTCCGGGGTGACGCCGAGCAGCGGCCGGCCGATGAGCTCGTGGTACGCCTCCGGGTCGGCGTGCGTGTGCACGACCCCCTTGGGCCGGCCGGTCGTGCCGGACGTGTACTGGATGTAGAGGGGGCTGCCGGAGTCGACGGGACGGGCGTCGGCGGCCTCCGCCGTGGCAGCGAGCGCGAGCAGCTGGTCGGCGCCCAGGCAGGCCCGGCCGCCGAACCGGTCGTCCTCCAGCCCCGGCCCCGTCACGCACAGCACCGCGCCGGTGTCCGTGGCCATGAACGCGTGGTCGGCGGCGGGGAGTTCGGGATTGACCAGGACGGCCACCGCGCCGAGCCGCGCGACGCCGAGGAAGGCCGCCACCCAGGCGATCGAGTCGGGCAGCGCGAGCAGCACCCGGTCCCCGGCCCGTACACCTTCCGCGGCGAGCACCCCGGCCGCCCGCGCCGCGAGAGCGTGCACCTCACCGTGGGTCCAGCTCCGGTGCCCCTGATGAAAGGCGGCCCGTCCACTCCACCCCTCCCGCTCGGCGAGCGAGGCGAGCCGGGCGGCGAGGTTGGCGGGCTCGGGCGATGCACCGGGCGATGCACCGGGGGGTGCGGTGCCGAGTCGGGGTGCGGTGCCGAGTCGGGGAGTGGTCATCGGGCGCCCTCTTCCAGGGCGTCCGATGCGGTCAGGGGGGCGGCGCCGGCGTAGGCCCGCATCTGCGCGGCCGTCTTCAGCAGCATCTCGTCGTACTCGGCGACCGGGTCGGAGTCGAGGACGATCGCGCCGCCCGCTCCCAGGTGCATCCGGCCGTCGGCGAGGACGGCGGTGCGGATGACGATGTTGAGGTCGGCGCCGCCGCTGCACCCCAGATAGCCGAGTGCGCCGGAGTACACGCCCCGCGCCTCGGTCTCGATGTCGTCGATGATCTCCATCGTGCGCAGCTTCGGCGCGCCGGTCATCGAGCCGCCGGGGAAGCAGGCGCGGACGCAGTCGACGGCTTCCGTGCCCTCGCGCAGCCGGCCCTCGACGGTGGAGACGAGCTGGTGCACGGTCGCGTACGTCTCGACGGCCATCAGCCGGGACACCCGTACCGTCCCGGTCCGGCAGACCCGGCCCAGGTCGTTGCGGAGCAGGTCGACGATCATCAGGTTCTCCGCGCGGGTCTTGGCGTCCGCCGCCAGCGCGTCCCGGAGCCGGGCGTCCTCGCGGGGGTCGGCGCCGCGCGGTGCGGTGCCCTTGATCGGCTTGGTCTCGGCGACGCCGTCCCGGGTGATCCGCAGGAACCGCTCCGGCGAGGCGCCGGCCACGTCGAGGTCGCCGAACCGCAGGAAGGCCGCGTACGGCGCCGGGTTGACGCGCCGCAGCTCCCGGTAGAAGGCGTACGCCTCGGGCGGGGCGGGCAGCCGGGCCGCGTCGGTGAGACAGATCTCGTAGCTGGTGCCGGCCCGCAGCTCCCGCTGGCAGGCCTCGATGTCGGAGAGGTACGTCGTCCGGTCGCGCGTCAGCCACGGTTCGGCGGCGCCGAGGTCGGGCTCGGCCGGGGCGGGCGGCGGCGGCCGGTGGCCGTCGGGGGCGACGAAGGTGAGCTGGGCGACCGTGTGCTCCAGCCAGTCGGCGGCCTCGCGGGCGGCCTGCGGGGTGTCCTCGGCGAGGCAGACCGCGTAGGTGAAGTCCTCCTCGTGGTCCACCGCGATCAGCCGGTCGGCGAACAGCCAGGCGGCGTCCGGGGTCTCGGCGCGGTGGCGGTTCGGGGAGCCGCAGTCGGCCTTGGTCTCGTAGCCGAAGTAGCCGACGTATCCGCCGGTGAAGTCGAACGGGAGCCCGGTGGCGTCGACCCGGCGGTTGGCCAACTGCCGCTTGAGGTAGTCGAAGACGCTCGCGGTGACCTTGCGCGGGGGGCGTCCGGCCCGCTCGATCTCGCAGCGGCCGGCCTCGACGTCGTACCGGACGAACTCGGCGAGCGGACCGCTGTCGTCGCCGAGGAAGGAGAAGCGGGCGAGGCCCTGCTCGACCCGGGAGCTGTCCAGCCAGAACGAGCGCGCCGATCCGGCGAACAGCCGGCTGAAGACGGCCTCGGTGTCGACCGCTCCGGCGATCCGGCGGGTGTGCAGCCGGTAGGCGGGGAGGTTGCCCTGCCGGGGGCGGGGGATGGTCGGCCCGGCGATCGAGGCCGAGGGGACGGCGGTGTTCTTGGAGCGGGGGCGGCGGGCCCGCTCGGCGGTGAGGTTGCGGAAGTTCACCAGCATGCGGTGGCCGTACTCGGTGAGCACCGACTCCGGGTGGAACTGCACGCCCCACAGCGGCCGTTCGCGGTGCCGGATGCCCATGAGGACGTCGTCCTCGGCCCAGGCGGTGGCCTCCAGGGTGTCGGGCAGCGGCTCGTGCACGGCGAGGGAGTGGTAGCGGACCGCGGTGAAGTGCTGGGGCAGCCCCTGGAACAGGTCCCGGTCGTCGTGCCGCACCTGGGTCAGATGCCCGTGCCGGGGCTGCGGGGCGGGCGCCACCCGGCCCTGCTCCCCGAGCGCGATGCCCTGGTGACCGAGGCAGACGCCGAGGACGGGCACGGTCGCCTCGGCGAGCACCCGGGCGCTGATGCCGAAGTCACGGGCCGTTCCCGGATGTCCCGGACCGGGCGAGACCACGACATTGTCGAAACCGCCGAGTACGTCTAATACATCGATCCCGTCGGCACCGCCGGCGTCATTGTGGATCACCACCGGCTCCTCGCCGTTGACCTCGGCGATCAGCTGGAACAGGTTGTACGTGTACGAGTCGTAATTGTCGATGAGCAGGGTCTTCACCCGCCCACCTCCTTCGTCGTTCACGAACCTATACGGTCCGTCGTTTGTGCCGCCCACGCAGCGCCTGAAGCGGGGGATACAGCCATTTCTTGAAGAAACGCTGAAGGCGCGGCATGAGAATCCAGGTGACGAGAGCCGTCACACACAGGCAGAGCAACAGCGTGCGAATGAACGGATTGAGGCCGCCGAGATAGGGCAGCACGATCAGATTGAACAGGAGCACCGGTGGGAACACCGCGCTCATATTCACGAACCACAGTTTCCATTTCGCCGGCGGAGTGGGGGGAGCAGGCGGGGGCGGCGGCGGGGACAGGGGGGCCTGGGTGTCGAACCACTCCTTCGACCCCTGCACGCTACGGCGGCCCGCCCGTTCGGCGATGCCCTGGGTCCGTACGTCCCATTGGACCCGGTCGGGAGAGAACTCCCAGGCCAGGGCCGTGTCTTCGGTGGCGAAGCGATAGACGACATGCCACTCCGCCTCTCGATCGACAAGGACGCCACCCCCGAGGAAACCCGGCTGCCGGGCGCTCGCGCCCAGCATGGCCCACCCCCAGGTGTGGAAGTCGGCCTCGCGGCCCGGCACCACGTGATAGGCCACGGTCACGGTGACGGGATTACTGCTCACAGGGGGCAGTACGGGGTGGGGGACCGTCGCGTTCAAAGATTCAACGAGTTTTTTGTGGCCGTCCTGTGAGTGTCCGAATCGCGGCTCTTGCCGGTGTTTCTGGCTCCTTGGTGTCATCTGTCGGACGGTACTGCGGGTAACTTCCGCCGAATTCAGGAAAGTGCTTGCCGTCGTCGCTCGGATGGTTGGACGATCGCGGTCCGAGATCGAAGGAGATCTTCATGTCCAGGTATGACTGGAAACTGACCGCCGGGGGACAACAGGGAATCGAACGGGCTCGTTCCGTGCTGGAATCCGCCAGAAAAGAAGTCACGACCCACCCCATTTACCAGCGGATATCCGGGCCGGAACACCTCAGGACGTTCATGGCCCACCACGTCTTCGCGGTGTGGGACTTCATGTCCCTGCTCAAGTCGCTCCAGCGCGAGCTGACCTGCGTCGACGTGCCCTGGGTGCCGCGCGGCTCGGCGGTGGCCCGCCGGCTCATCAACGACATCGTGCTGGTCGAGGAGAGCGACGAGCTGGGCGGCGGCTTCACCAGCCACTTCGAGTTGTACCGGGCCGCCATGACCGAGGCCGGGGCCGACACCACCCGCGTCGACGTCTTCCTCGACCTCATCGGTGAGGGACACGACCTGTCGGCGGCCCTGCGCGTGGCCCAGGTGCCCGCCCCCGCGGCGGAGTTCGTCACGACGACCTTCGACATCATCGCCCACCGCCCGCTGCACTGCCGGGCCGCCGTGTTCGCCTTCTCCCGCGAGGACCTGATCCCCGACATGTTCGACCAGGTCGTCAAGGAGGAGGGCACGGACCGCTTCCCCCTCTTCCGCGACTACCTCGCCCGCCACATCGAGGTCGACGGCGAGGAACACACCCCCATGGCCCTCCAGATGGTCACCGACCTCTGCGGCACGGACGACACCCGCTGGCAGGAGGCCGTGGAGACCGTCACCGTCGCGCTGGAGGCGAGGTCCCGCCTCTGGGACGGCATCACGGAGGCGATGGCCTGACCCACGGCGAGGTGACCGGCCGTGAGGCGACCGGCCGTGAGGTGACCGGCCGTGAGGTGACCGGCCGTGAGGTGACCGGCCGTGAGGTGACCGGCCGTGAGGTGACCGGCCGTGAGGTGACCGGCGGCGAGGTGACCGGCCGTGAGGTGACCGGCCGTGAGGTAAGGCGGCGAGGTGACCGGCGGCGACGGCCGGTGGCTTCCCGCCCGGTGGCTTCCCGCGTGGTGGCGCTCGCCCCCTCGGGGACGGCGCACGCCCCCCTGCCCCGCGCGCTCCCCGCTACGTCCATTGCCGCATTGCCCGGGCCCCGGGCCGGTGCTGGACTGAGGGGCCCGGGCCTCGGGGGAGGGCGGTGCGATGGGTGATCGTGGGCGGGGCGGGCGAGCGATGTTCCTGGGGCGGGCGGACGAACTCGCCGCGTTACGGACGACGTACGACCGGGCGGCGGCCGGGCGGCCCGTGCTCGCCGTCGTCGAGGGCCCGCCCGGCATCGGCAAGACCGCCCTGCTGGGTGAACACCCGCACGATCTGCGTCGCGTCGTTCGGTCCCATGACTACCGTTGCTCAGAGCCTCAGCGGCTCTCAGCATTCCGGGCATTCCGGCCCGGAAGGTCCGTCACATCACCAAAGCGTGAGGGGGGAGCGTGCTCTCGGCGTGCCGGGCGGAGACCCTCGTACTGGATGTACTTGGGACTTCGCCCGGGGCGGCGAGTGGGGGTGCCCCCTCTGGGGGAGCGTGCCAGGCGGCGCGGGGCTGGGGGTACCCCCTCTGGGGGAGGGACTTTGCGGACACGGCCTAGGCCTCCTCCGGCGCCTCCCCGAAGCGGGCCAGTGCCAGGGCGCCCGCCACCGCGACCAGGAAGCCCAGCACGGCGAGCCACGTCAGCCCCTCCCGGGTGCGGTCGCCCAGCCACACCACGCCCACCAGCGAGGGGCCGATGGTCTCGCCGATCACCATTCCGGCCGTCGCCGTCGTCGGTGAGCCGCGCTGCAGGGCGGAGGTGAGCGTGAGGAACGCGGCCCCGCCGCCCAGCAGCAGCGCGTACGCCGCCGGATCGGTGACGAGGTCCGCGGGGGACAGCGAGTCGATCAGCCGCACCGACACCTCGACGACCCCGAACCCGAACCCGGCCCCCACCCCCAGCACCAGCGCCCGCCCCCGCTCCGGCAGCCGCCCCCCGGCCACGCCCAGCAGCAGCACCCCCGCCGCCGTCCCGAGCGCGACCCACTGCAGCACCGCGGGCCCGGTCTCCTCACCCTCCGTGCCCGAGGCGAGCCCCAGCATGGCGAGCCCCGCGCACACCACGGCCACCGCACCCCACTCGCCCCGGCTCAGCCGCACCCGCAGCAGCCGCGCCGCCACCACCGCCGTCACCGCGAGGCTCGACGCCAGCGCCGCCGCCACCGCGTAGATCGGGATCGAGCGGAGCGCGGCGATCTGGAGGACGAACCCCAGCCCGTCCAGCCCCAGCCCCGCCAGGTACCGCCACTGCCGCAGCGCCCGCAGCAGCAGCGCCGCCTCCCCGCCGCTCCCGCCGGACGCGGCCCGCGCGGCCATCGCCTGCAGCACCGTCGCCGTACCGAAGCAGACCGCCGCGCCCAGCGCGCACACCATTCCGAACAACACGAACGGACTGTAGGCGCGCGGCACCGCACGGGGGGCCGGTGTGCACATGTTCTCACCGATCTTTAGGCTGGCGGCCGGAAGTCGCCGTAGGGGCGATGTAAAGACAGCAACAGACAGCAACAGACAGCAACAGACAGCAACGGGGAGACGGGGACATGGCGGAAGCACGCAGGCGTTTGCGGTCCAGCACGGTCGTACTCGGCGGTATGGGCGTGGTCGCCGCCGCCCTCACCTCCTGCGGGTCCGACCCGGACCGCCGCTGCGTCGACCGCGACAGCTACGACACCCTCTACGGCTACAAGGTCGTCGCCGACAAGAACTGCAAGTCCTCCACCTCCGGCTCCACATCCACGGGCAAAGGCAGGAAGACCGCCTCGGGCACGGCCAAGAAGACCGACGCCGACTGGTACTACGACGCCGACGTCGACAGGGGCTGGGCCGACTACGGCACCTTCAGCAGGAGCGAGGCCGTCGACCGGGGCGGCTTCGGCTGCTCCGGCTCCGGCAGCAGCGGCGGCTGAGCGGCCGTACGCCATGCAGCGCCACACCATCGAGCCCCGCCCCGGCTGGCAGCAGACGGTCGAGGAGCAGGGACTCGTCTATCCCCTCACCCGCCACCCCGACGGCGCCCTGCGCCCGTACTGGGACGAGAGCGCCTACTACGCCTTCACCCTCGACGAGGTCGAGGCCCTGGAGGAGACCGTCGAGGAACTGCACCGCATGTGCCTGGCGGCGGCGGACCACCTGGTCACCGCCGGCCGCCTCGCCGACCTCGGCATCACCGACCCGCGCGTCGCCGCCGCCGTCACCGAGGCCTGGCACCGGCGCGCCGAACTCCCCTCCGTCTACGGCCGCTTCGACCTGCGCTACGACGGCACGGGCCCGGCGAAGCTGCTCGAGTACAACGCCGACACCCCCACCTCCCTCGTGGAGGCGGCCTCCCCGCAGTGGTTCTGGATGGAGGAGCGCTTCCCGGGCGCCGACCAGTGGAACTCCCTGCACGAACGCCTGGTCGAGTCCTGGCGGAAACAGGCCCCGCTCCTCCCGCCCGGCAGCCCGCTCTACTTCGCGCACTCCACCGCCGACGAACTCGGCGAGGACCTGATGACGGTCGCCTACCTCAAGGAGACCGCCGAACAGGCGGGCCTCGACACGGCGTTCATCCCCGTCGAGGACATCGGCTTCGACCGTCTCTCCGGCCGCTTCGTCGACCACCGGCTCCGCTTCATCCGCAGCTGCTTCAAGCTCTACCCCTGGGAGTGGCTCACCACCGACCGCTTCGCCGGCCATGTCCTCGACACCCTCGACAACGGCGGCGGCACCGGCAGCACGATGTGGATCGAGCCCGCCTGGAAGATGCTGCTCAGCAACAAGGCCCTGCTCGCCGTCCTGTGGGAGCTGTACCCGGACCACCCGAACCTCCTCCCCGCCCACCTCGACGGCCCCCGCGAGCTCGCCGCCACCACCGGTTACGTGGCCAAGCCCCTGCTGGGCCGGGAGGGCGCCGGCGTCACGATCCACGAGAAGGGCGCCGACGCCGTCCTGCGCACCGACGAACCCTGCTGCTACCAGCAGCTCGCCCCGCTCCCCGCCTTCGACGGCAACCATGTCGTCCTCGGCGCCTGGGTGGTGGGGGAGGAGTCCGCGGGGCTCGGCATCCGGGAGTCGGCCGGCCTGATCACGGACGAGTACGCCCGCTTCGTACCGCATGTGATCCTCTGACGCCCTACAGCCCCAGCACCGCCCGGATCTGCTCCAGCCCCCAGTCCAGGTCCTCCGTGGCGACGACGAGGGGCGGCGCGATCCGGATCGTCGGGCCGCGGGTGTCCTTCACCAGCACGCCCCGGTCCACCAGCCGCTCCGCCACCTCCCGCCCCGACCCGTACCCCGGCGCCACGTCCACGCCCGCCCACAGCCCGCGCCCCCGCACCGCCGTCACCCGCCCCGTGGCGGCCAGCGCCCCCAGCTCCCGGTGCAGCCGGTCCCCGAGGAGCGCGGCCCGCTCCTGGTACGTGCCCGACCGCAGCATCGCGATCACCTCCAGCGCCACCGCGCACGCCAGTGGATTCCCGCCGAACGTCGACCCGTGCTCCCCGGGCCGGAACACCCCGAGCACCTCCGCGTCCGCCACCACCGCCGACACCGGCACGATCCCGCCGCCCAGCGCCTTGCCCAGCACATACACATCCGGTACGACTCCCTCGTGCTCGCACGCGAAGGTGCGCCCCGTCCGGCCGAGCCCCGACTGGATCTCGTCGGCGACGAACAGCACCCCCCGCTCCCGGGTCAGCTCCCGCACCGCCGGCAGATAGCCCTCCGGCGGGACGATCACCCCCGCCTCGCCCTGCACGGGTTCGAGCAGCACGGCCACCGTGTTCTCGGTCACCGCCGCCCGCATCGCCGTGACGTCCCCGTACGGGACGATCTCGAAGCCGGGCGTGTACGGCCCGTAGTCCGCCCGGGCCTCGGGGTCGGTGGAGAAGCTGACCACCGTCGTCGTACGGCCGTGGAAGTTGTTGCCGGCGACGACGATCTTCGCCATCTCCGCCGGGACCCCCTTCACCCGGTAGCCCCACTTCCGGGCGGTCTTCACGGCCGTCTCCACCGCCTCCGTGCCCGTGTTCATCGGCAGCACCATCTCCTTGCCGCACAGCGCGGCCAGCTCGGTGCAGAACGCGGCGAACCGGTCGTGGTGGAACGCCCTCGACGTCAGCGTCACCCGCTCCAGCTGCGCCTTCGCCGCCTCGATCAGCCGCCGGTTGCCGTGCCCGAAGTTCAGCGCGGAGTAGCCCGCCAGCAGATCCAGATACCGCCGCCCCTCCACATCCGTCAGCCACGCCCCGTCCGCCGTCGCGATCACCACCGGCAGCGGGTGATAGGTGTGCGCGCTGTGCGCGTCGGCGGCGGCGATCAGCGACTCGGTCATGCTCACGGGGACCCTCCTGGGACGGCCGGGGATCTCCAGCGTGCGCCCATGCCCGGTCGCTCGCATGGTGGACGCGGCACCTTCACGCGCGCGCGTGAACGGTAGTCTGGCGGCGGGCCGTGACTGGCGCGCTGGGCCCGGTCGTCACATTCCCGTCGTCCGCCCGGAGGGCGGGCGGCGCGGCGTCTGGCGCGTGCGATCGCAAGGCGCCGGAGCGCCCGCGTGGCGGAGCTACGTGGGCGATTCGGCAACGCGGCGAGCGTGCGTGTCAGACGCCGCGCCGCAGGCGGGAATGTGATGACCGGGCCCGAGGATGGGACGGACCATCGGGGAGCGGCCTGTGAGCAGCAACAGTGCCGTGCGCCTGGGCCGAACCGTGAACGCCGAACGCATGTCCGGAGGTCCCGAATGTCTGCCGAGTCCGCACCCCTGTCCACCGAGTCCACCGCCTTCCGCGCCGCCCTGGACGTGATCCGCGCCGTCGAGCCGCGCGTCGCCGACGCCATCGGCCAGGAGGTCCACGACCAGCGCGAGATGCTCAAGCTGATCGCCTCCGAGAACTACGCCTCCCCGGCCACCCTCCTCGCGATGGGCAACTGGTTCAGCGACAAGTACGCCGAGGGCACCGTCGGCCGCCGCTTCTACGCCGGCTGCCGCAACGTCGACACGGTCGAGGCGCTCGCCGCCGAGCACGCCCGCGAGCTCTTCGGCGCCCGCCACGCCTACGTCCAGCCGCACTCCGGCATCGACGCCAACCTGGTCGCGTTCTGGGCCGTCCTCGCCGACCGCGTCGAGGTCCCCTTCCTGGAGAAGACCGGCGCCCGCCAGGTCAACGACCTCACCGAGGCCGACTGGGCCGAGCTGCGCCAGGCCTTCGGCAACCAGCGCATGCTCGGCATGTCCCTGGACGCCGGCGGCCACCTCACCCACGGCTTCCGCCCGAACATCTCCGGCAAGATGTTCGACCAGCGCTCCTACGGCACCGACCCCGCCACCGGCCTCATCGACTACGACGCCCTGCGCGCCCAGGCCCGCGAGTTCAAGCCGCTGATCGTCGTCGCCGGCTACTCCGCGTACCCCCGGCTGGTGAACTTCCGGATCATGCGCGAGATCGCCGACGAGGTCGGCGCCACGCTGATGGTCGACATGGCGCACTTCGCGGGCCTGGTCGCCGGCAAGGTCCTGACCGGCGACTTCGACCCGGTCCCGCACGCCCAGATCGTCACCACGACCACCCACAAGTCCCTGCGCGGCCCGCGCGGCGGCATGGTCCTGTGCGACGACTCCCTCAAGGACCAGGTCGACCGCGGCTGCCCGATGGTCCTCGGGGGCCCGCTCCCGCATGTGATGGCCGCCAAGGCCGTCGCCCTCGCCGAGGCCCGGCAGCCCGCCTTCCAGGACTACGCCCAGCGGATCGTCGACAACTCCCGCGCCCTGGCCGAGGGCCTGATGCGCCGCGGCGCGACCCTCGTCACCCGCGGTACCGACAACCACCTCAACCTGATCGACGTCGCCACCTCCTACGGCCTCACCGGCCGCCAGGCCGAGGCGGCCCTCCTCGACTCGGGCATCGTCACCAACCGCAACGCCATCCCGGCCGACCCGAACGGCGCCTGGTACACCTCCGGCATCCGCGTCGGCACCCCGGCCCTGACCACCCGCGGCCTCGGCACGGCGGAGATGGACGAGGTCGCGGGCCTGATCGACCGCGTTCTCACCACCACCGAGCAGGGCACGACGAAGTCCGGCGCGCCGAGCAAGGCCGCCCACGTCCTCGACGCCAAGGTCGCGGACGAGATCTCCCAGCGGGCGACGGACCTGGTGTCGGGCTTCCCGCTGTACCCGGAGATCGACCTGGGCTGATCGACACCTTCAGGGGCAGCGCCCCGAAAGGGGCGCGGGGAACCGCGCGACCAGCCACAACGGTCCGCGGTCCCCCGCGCACCGCACCACCCCTCCCCTCCCGGGCCAAACTCACCCTCTCGCTCTGAGAGAATGGTGAACATGGCCTCAGACCGACCCCGCGTGCTCTCCGGCATCCAGCCCACCGCCGGCTCGTTCCACCTGGGCAACTACCTCGGCGCCGTCCGCCAGTGGGTGGCCCTCCAGGAGTCCCACGACGCCTTCTACATGGTCGTCGACCTGCACGCGATCACGGTCCCGCAGGACCCGAAGGACCTCACGGCCAACACCCGCCTGGCCGCCGCGCAGCTCCTCGCGGCGGGCCTGGACCCCGAGCGCTGCACCCTCTTCGTGCAGAGCCACGTCCCCGAGCACGCCCAGCTCGCCTGGGTCATGAACTGCCTCACCGGTTTCGGCGAGGCCGGCCGGATGACCCAGTTCAAGGACAAGTCCGCCCGCCAGGGCGCCGAGAGCGCCAGCGTCGGCCTGTTCACGTACCCGATCCTCCAGGTCGCGGACATCCTGCTCTACCAGGCCCACGAGGTGCCCGTCGGCGAGGACCAGCGCCAGCACATCGAGCTCACCCGTGACCTCGCCGAGCGCTTCAACGGCCGCTTCGGCGCGACCTTCACCATCCCGAAGCCGTACATCCTCAAGGAGACGGCGAAGATCTACGACCTCCAGGACCCGTCGATCAAGATGAGCAAGTCGGCGTCCACGCCGAAGGGCCTCATCAACCTGCTCGACGACCCGAAGGTCACCGCGAAGAAGGTCAAGAGCGCGGTCACGGACACCGACACGGTCGTCCGCTACGACCTGGAGAACAAGCCGGGCGTCAGCAACCTGCTCACCATCTACTCCACCCTCACCGGCAAGAGCGTCGCGCAGCTGGAGCAGGAGTACGAGGGCAAGATGTACGGCGCGCTCAAGACGGACCTCGCGGACGTGGTCGTCGACTTCGTCACCCCGTTCCGGGACCGCACCCAGCAGTACCTGGACGACCCGGAGACGCTGGACTCGCTCCTCGCGAAGGGCGCGGAGAAGGCGCGCGCCGTCGCCGCGGAGACGCTCTCCCAGGTGTACGAGCGGGTCGGCTTCCTGCCCGCGAAGCACTGAAGGCGCTCGGAAGCACCCGGGGCGCACCGCACACACGTTCCTCCGGGCGGAGCGCTGCACATCACTTCCTCTGCGCCTGCCCAGAGCACAGCCGTGGCCGTACAGTCGATAGCCGTACGACTGAGACGACTGAGTACGAACCCGGCACGACACCACCACCGGTTTTGACGACAGGAGACGACGTGGGGACCGTAACGATCGGCGTGTCGATCGCGGTCCCGGAGCCTCACGGCAGCCTGCTCCAGGAGCGGCGCACGGGCTTCGGCGACGCCGCTGCTCACGGCATCCCCACGCATGTCACGCTGTTGCCGCCGACGGAGATCGAGGCGAGCGACCTGCCGGCCGTCGACGCCCACCTCACCGAGGTCGCGGCGACCGGCCGCCCCTTCCCGATGCGTCTGTGCGGCACCGGCACCTTCCGTCCGCTGTCGCCGGTGGTGTACCTGAAGGTCGTCGAGGGCGCCGAGGTCTGCGCCTGGCTCCAGCAGCTGGTCCGGGACGCGTCCGGCCCGCTGGTGCGGGAGCTGCTGTTCCCGTACCACCCGCATGTCACGGTGGCGCACGGCATCGACGAGGACGCGATGGACCGGGCCTTCGAGGAACTCTCCGGCTACGAGGCCGACTGGTCCTGCACCGGCTTCGCCCTCCATGAACAGGGCGCGGACGGTGTCTGGCGCGAGCTCCGCGAGTACACGTTCGGCGGCCCGGTGGTCCCCCCTCAGGCAGCGCGGGTGAACAACGCCTCGGGTCAGTACACCTAGACAGGCAACCGTCTAGACAGGCAACCGCCGGAACACCCCCCGCGGCACATGCCGCAACGCCGACATCACCACCCTCAGCACCCCCGGCACCCACACCACCTCCGTCCGCCGCCGCAACCCCAGCTCCACCGCCGCCGCCACCTCCTCGGGCGTCGTCGCGAGCGGCGCCTCGGGTAGCCCCGCCGTCATCCGTGTCCGTACGAACCCGGGCCGTACGACCATGACGTGCACCCCGGTGCCCTGCAACGCGTCTCCCAGCCCCTGTGCGAACGCGTCCAGGCCGGCCTTGCTGGAGCCGTAGATGAAGTTCGAGCGGCGGGCCCGCTCCCCGGCGACGGAGGAGAGCACGACGAGCGCCCCGTGGCCCTGCGTCTGGAGGGCGCGGGCGCTCACCAGGCCCGCCGACACCGCGCCGGTGTAGTTGGTCTGGGCGACCCGCACCGCCGCCGCGGGGTCGCGCTCGTCGTGCGCCTGGTCGCCGAGGACGCCGAAGGCGAGCAGGACGAGATCGATGTCGCCGTCGGCGAAGACCTTGCCGAGGACCGGCTCGTGGCTGTCGGGGTCGAGGGCGTCGAAGGCGACCGTACGGACGTCGGCGCCGAGGGCGCGCAGCTCGGCGGCGGCCGACTCCAGGGCGGGGGAGGGGCGTCCGGCCAGCCACACCGTGCGGGTGCGGCGGGCGATCAGCCGGCGGGCGGTCGCCAGCGCGATCTCGGACGTACCGCCGAGGACGAGGAGGGACTGGGGGAGGCCGAAGGCGTCCTGCACTGCAGCTCCTAGAGGTTGAGGCGCCGGGACAGATCGGAGGTGAGGACCCCGCGCGGGTCCAGCTCCGCGCGCAGTGCGCGGAAGTCGGCCAGGCGCGGGTACATGGCGGTGAGCAGGTCGGGGCGCAGCCGGGAGTCCTTGGCGAGGTAGACGCGTCCGCCGGCGGCGGCCACCTCCTCGTCCAGCTCGTCGAGGAAGGCGCCGAGGCCGGGCAGGGCGGCCGGGACGTCCAGGGCGAGGGTCCAGCCGGGGCGCGGGAAGGAGAGCCAGCCGGGGTCGGCCTCCCCGAACCTCTTGAGGACGGCGAGGAAGGACGGGCAGCGGTGCGCGGAGATCCGGTCCACGATCCGGCGCAGGGCGTCCTCATGGCCGTACCCGACGACGAACTGGTACTGCACGAAGCCGCTCCTGCCGTAGACGCGGTTCCAGTGCGGGACGCCGTCGAGGGGGTGGAAGAACGCGGAGAGCGGCTGGAGTTCGCCGGTCCGCGCCCGGGGCGCCCTGCGGTACCAGAGTGCGTTGAACAGGCCGACGGTCGCGCGGTTCAGCAGGCCGCCAGGCAAGGCGGCGGGCGCGGCCGGGAGACGGGAGGGGCGGAAGGCGAGCGGTGCGCTGCGCGCGCGGGCGGGCAGCGCGTCCAGGGGCGCGTGGTCGCCGCGGGTGAGCACCGCGCGCCCGGTGGCCGCCCCGCGCGCGAGGAGGTCGATCCAGGCGACCGAGTAGCGGTGGCGGTGGTCGCCGGCGGTCAGCCGGGCCATCAGGTCGTCGAGGTCGGTGGCGCGTTCGGTGTCGACCGCCATCAGGGACGTCTCGACGGGCTGGAGCCGGACGGTGGCCGTGAGGATCACCCCGGTCAGGCCCATGCCGCCGGCGGTCGCCTCGAACAGCGGGGTGCCCCGGGCCGCCGTCCTGACGGCGCCGTCGGCGGTGAGCAGCTCGAAGGACAGCACATGCCGGGCGAAGGAGCCGGAGACGTGGTGGTTCTTGCCGTGGATGTCGGCGCCGATCGCGCCGCCGACGGTGACGTACCGGGTGCCCGGGGTCACCGGCACGAACCAGCCGAGCGGCAGCAGCACCTCCATCAGCCGGTGCAGCGAGACGCCCGCGTCGCACAGCACGGTCCCGCCGGCCACGTCGACGACATGGATCCGGTCCAGGCCGGTCATGTCCCACACCGTCCCGCCGGCGTTCTGCGCCGCGTCCCCGTACGCCCGCCCGAGCCCCCTCGGGATGCCCCCGCGGACCCCGCAGTCCCGGACCGCGGCCACGGCCTCCTCGTACGTCCGGGGGCGGACCAGACGGGCGGTGGAGGGGGCGGTGCGGCCCCATCCCGTGACGGAAACGGTCTCGGCAGGCATGATGGCGACCGTATCGCCCCTCTACGGGCGATCAGTTTTGAAACCTCCCGATGCTCCCCGAAATGGGTGATTAATGGGATGTCGCTCAATATTGCCGGAGTTCCGTCGGGGTCGGCGTGAACAGTGAATCCACATGGACCACCTCGACGACCTCGACGACATGGACCACCGCATCCTCTCCGCGCTGCGCGCCCGGGGCGCCGACCCCCGCGTCGCCGGTGCCGCGCGCGCCCTGTCCCGAGCGGGCGAACACGGCGCGCTGTGGCTCGCGGCGGGCCTCCTGGGAGCCGCAGTGGACCGCCCGAGACAGGGCGCCTGGCTGCGCGCGACCGCGCTCACCGCGGGCGCGCACCTCGCCAGCATGGGCGTGAAACGGGTCGTGCGCCGTCCGCGCCCCGCGCACGTCGACCCCCTGGTGCGCACCGCCGGGCGGCACTCCTTCCCCAGCTCGCACGCGACCTCCGCCACGGCCGCCGCCGTGGCCTTCGGCGCCCTCGGGGCACCCGCCGTCGCCCCGCTCGCCGCCGCGATGTGTCTGTCCCGCCTCGTCGTCGGCGTCCACTACCCCTCCGACGTGGCGGCGGGCGCGGCCCTCGGCGCCCTCATGGCGGGCCTGGGGAAGCGGTGGATGAGAGAGGGGCGCCGTGGCTGACACGGTCCTCCACCCGCAGCGCACCCGCCGCCGCCGCACCCCGCAGCCGCAGCGCCCCCGCCCCGGCGGCCCGCTGCGCGGCCTGCTGCGGACCGCCCGCCCCAAGCAGTGGGTCAAGAACGTCCTCGTCGTCGCCGCCCCCGCCGCGGCCGGCCGGCTCCTCACCGCCGGAACGCTCACCGAACTCGCCCTGGTCTTCACCCTGTTCACCGCCTGCGCCGCCGCCGTCTACCTGATCAACGACGCCCGCGACGCCGAGGCCGACCGCGCCCACCCCGTCAAACGACACCGCCCGGTCGCCGCCGGACAGGTCCCCGTACCCCTCGCCTACGCCGTCGGAGGCGCCCTCGCACTCCTCGCGCCGCTCCTCGCCGCCCGGCTGACGAACCCGGCCCTCGCCCTGCTCCTGACCGCCTACCTCGGCATGCAACTGGCGTACTGCGTCAGCCTGAAGCACGTCCTGGTCGTCGACCTCGTCGTCGTCACCACCGGTTTCCTGATGCGGGCCGCGGCCGGCGGGCTCGCGCTCGGCATCCCGCTCTCCCGCTGGTTCCTGATCACCACCGGCTTCGGCGCCCTGTTCATGGTCTCCGCCAAGCGCTACTCCGAGGCCGTCCAGATGGCCGGGAAAGCGGGCGCCACGCGCGCGTTGCTCACCGAGTACACCACCGGCTACCTCCGCTTCGTCTGGCAGCTCGCCGCCGGTGTCGCCGTCCTCGGCTACTGCCTGTGGGCACTGGAGGAGGGCGGCGGCGTCCCGCACACCGGGCTGCTGCCCTGGCGCCAGCTGTCGATGGTCGCGTTCATCCTCGCCGTCCTGCGCTACGCCGTCTTCGCCGACCGGGGCACCGCGGGCGAACCCGAGGAGGTCGTCCTCGGCGACCGCGCCCTCGCCCTGATCGGCCTGGCCTGGCTCGCCATGTACGGGCTCGCGGTGGCCCATTGGTAGCCGCCCGCCGCGAGATGCTGGGCTTCGCCGCCGCCGGCCTGCTCGCCTACGCCGCCGATCTCGCCCTCTTCGCCTGGCTGCGCGGCCCGGCCGGCCTCGGCCCGCTCACCGCGAAGGCCCTGTCCTTCCTCGCGGGCTGCACGGTCGCCTACCTCGGCAACGCGCTCGGCACCTACCGCCACGCACCCGCGCGCGGCCCGCGCCCCTACGCCGTGTTCTTCGCCGTCAACCTCGCCGGCGCCCTCGTCCAGCTGCTCTGCCTCACCGTCAGCCACTACGGCCTCGGACTCACCTCGCGACGCGCGGACCTCGTCTCCGGAGCCGTCATCGGCATGGCGCTGGCGACCGTGCTGCGTTTCTGGGGTACTCGGACCCTAGTCTTTCGCGTCATTCCCGCTGAGCAGGGCAGAGTCGGATCATGGACTGGCTGAAGAAGCTTCCCGGCGTCGGGCCGTGGGTCACCCGACTCATGGCCACGCACGCGTGGCGGTCGTACGAACGCCTGGACCGGGTCAAATGGACCCGGCTCGCCGCCGCGATGACGTTCATCAGCTTCATCGCGCTGTTCCCGCTGCTCACCCTGGCCGCCGCGATCGCCGCCGCCACCCTCAGCGAGTCCCAGCAGCAGGAACTCCAGGACAAGATCGCCGACCAGGTCCCCGGCATCTCCGACCAGCTCGACGTCCACAACCTGGTGCAGAACGCCGGCACCGTCGGCCTCATCGCCGGCGCGCTGCTGCTGCTCACCGGCATCGGCTGGGTCGGTCAGATGCGGGACTGTCTGCGCGCCGTGTGGGAGCTGCCCGACCAGGAGGAGAACCCGGTCCTGAGCAAGGGCAAGGACGCGGGCATCCTCGTCGGGCTCGGCGGCGCGGTCCTGGTCACCCTCGCCATCTCCACCGTCGCCTCCGCCCTGGTCGGCCGGATCATCGACGCCCTCGGCATCGACAAGGCGGGCTGGGGCGGCATCCTGCTGCGCGTCGCCGCCTTCACCATCGCCGTCCTCGCCGACTTCCTGCTCCTGCTGTACGTCCTGACCCTGCTGCCCGGCGTCGAGCCCACCCGCCGCCGTCTGATCGTCGCCGCGCTGATCGGCGCGGTCGGCTTCGAACTGCTGAAGCTGCTGCTCAGCGGCTATATGCAGAACGTGGCCGGCAAGAGCATGTACGGCGCGTTCGGCGTCCCCATCGCCCTGCTCCTGTGGATCAACCTCACCTCGAAACTGGTCCTGTACTGCGCCGCGTGGACAGCCACCGGCAGCGCGCCCGAGAGCGCTTTCGACGAAGACGTCAGCGGCGACGGCGTACCAGATCCGGCAGCGGCCAGCGGCGGTTGACGACGTACGCCCCGCCGGCGAGCAGCACCAGCACCCCGCCCGCGATGCCCAGCGCCGTCCACATGCCGCGCGAACCGTCGTCGGCGACCGCACTCGCCACCGGCTGCTGCGAGCCACCGCCCCGGCCGGCCTGCGCGGACTCACCGGAGGACGGGTTCGCACCCGGCTGCGCACTGGCCTGCGCGCTGGGGGCCGCCCCCTGCGGCGGGACCAGCTCGCCCACCGGTGTCACCTTCCCGGCCGCCGCGAAACCCCAGTCGAACAGCTTGGCGGTCTCCTTGTAGACCTCGTTGTGGTCGCTCTTCTCCGGGTTCATCACGGTGACGAGCAGCACCCGCCCGGCCCGCTCGGCCACCCCCGTGAAGGTCGCGCCCGCGTTGGTGGTGTTGCCGTTCTTGACGCCCGCGATGCCCGGGTACTGCGAGATGTCGTAGTCACCGGCCAGCAGCCGGTTGGTGTTCTGGATCTCGAAGGACGAGCGGACCTTCTTGCCCTTCTTGTTCTTCTTCGTCTCGCCCGGGAACTTGGCGGTGACCGTCGAGCAGTACTCCCGGAAGTCCTTCTTCTGCAGCCCCGAACGCGCGATCAGCGTCAGGTCGTACGCCGAGGAGACCTGGCCGGGCGCGTCGTAGCCGTCGGGGGAGACCACATGCGTGTCGAGGGCCTGGAGCTCCTCGGCGTGCTGGTTCATCTCCTTGACGGTGCTCTCGACCCCGCCGTTCATCGACGACAGCACATGCACGGCGTCGTTGCCGGAGCGCAGGAACACACCCAGCCACAGATCCTGGACCGAGTACGTCTCGTTCTCCTTTATCCCGACCAGGCTGGAGCCCGACCCGATGCCCGCCAGATCCTTGGGCACCACCTTGTGCTGGGTGGTCCTCGGGAACTTCGGCAGCACGGTGTCCGCGAACAGCATCTTCATCGTGCTCGCCGGGGGCAGCCGCCAGTGCGGGTTGTGCGCCGCCAGCACCTCGCCCGACTCGGCGTCCGCGACGATCCACGACCGCGCGGTGAGGTCCTTCGGCACCACGGGCGCGCCGCCCGCGAGCGCGACCTGCGTCCCGGCCTGCCCGAGCCGGGCGCCGCCGACGGTGGACATGGTCGCCGGGGGAGTGGCCGAGGGGGACGCGCTCGTGGAAGGGGACGCGCTCTTGGAAGGCGACGGGCTCTTGGAGGGGGAGGGACTCGGCGCGGCGAGGGAGGCGGGCGCGGTCAGCGCGAGAGAGGTGAGGGACGCTGCGGTGACCAGCAGGGATCGCCTGACGGTCTGCTTCATGGGTGCGGGCACGACGGAGAACGTACCTGGCAGCCGACGGGAAGTCCCGCCGCCCTCCCCACCCCGGTCATCGAACCGGACACCCGACGGCGATACTGAACCCATGAAGCTCAGCCGCCCCCTCTCCTGGTTCCTGCTCGCCTTCGGGGTGTGGAGCTGGGTCATCTGGGTCACTTTCGTCAAGAATCTCGTCAAGGACAGCAGCGGGCTCGCGTTCGACGACGGCCACCCCACGGCGTACTTCTGGGTGCACCTGACGCTCGCCGTCGTCTCCTTCGTATTGGGGACGGTCATCGGGGGCATCGGGTTGCGCGGTCTGCGCGCACTGCGCCGGACGTCATAGCCGATGGTGATCCTCTTCGCGCTGCTCGCGCTGACGGTCCTGGTCGGCGCCAACTGGTACCTGTGGCGCCGACTGTTCCGCGACACCACCCGCGGCCCCGGCCGGGCGCGCCGCGGCGGCGCCGTACTGATCGCGGGCGGCTGGGCCCTGGCGATCGGCGCCCTCGTCGCGGAGCGCACCGGCGCCCCCTTCTGGCTCCAGCGCACCCTGGCCTGGCCGGGCTTCCTGTGGCTCGCCCTGTCGATCTACCTGCTGCTGGGCGTCGTCGCGGGCGAGATCGTACGACCCCTGCTGCGCCGCTTCCTGGAGCGGCGGGCCCGCTCGGGGCGGCCGGTGCCGGCGCCCGCCGAGGAGCCGCTCCCGCAGCCGGTGCCGGACACCGCGTCCCCCTCGCGGCCGGCCCCGGTCGAGGCGAGCGCCCCCGAGCGGCCGGAGCCCCCGGCCGAGCTGTCCGAAAAGGACGCCCCCTCCCGGCGCCTCTTCGTCTCCCGGGTGGTCGCCGGCACGGCAGCCGCGGTGGCCGTGGGGACCGTCGGCGCCGGTACCCACGGTGTGCTGCGCGGTCCGAAGGTGAAGCGGGTGACCGTCCCGCTGGCCAAGCTTCCGCGCACCGCCCACGGCTACCGGATCGCCGTCGTCAGCGACATCCACCTCGGTCCGGTCCTCGGCCGGGGCTTCGCGCAGAAGGTCGTCGACACGATCAACGCCACCCAGCCCGATCTGATCGCCGTCGTCGGCGACCTCGTCGACGGCAGTGTGAAGGACCTGGGCCCGGCGGCCGCCCCGCTCGCCCGGCTGCGGGCCCGGCACGGCAGCTTCTTCGTCACCGGCAACCACGAGTACTTCTCCGGCGCCGAACAATGGGTCGAGGAGGTGCGCCGCCTCGGTATCGACCCCCTGGAGAACGAACGCACCGAACTCCCCTGGTTCGACCTGGCCGGCGTCAACGACATCGCAGGTGAGAGCGAGGGCCAGGGCCCCGACTTCACCAAGGCCCTCGGCGACCGGGACACCACGCGCGCGTGCGTGCTCCTCGCCCACCAGCCCGTCCAGATCCACGACGCCGTACGCCACGGCGTCGACCTCCAGCTCTCCGGCCACACCCACGGCGGCCAGCTCTTCCCCGGCAACCTGATCGCCGAGGCCGCGAACCCCACCCTGGCCGGTCTGGAACGCTACGGCGACACCCAGCTGTACGTCTCCCGGGGCGCCGGCGCCTGGGGCCCGCCCACCCGGGTGGGCGCGCCCTCGGACATCACCGTGATCGAACTGGCGTCCCGTCAGGCGTGAGCCGGAAGGCCTGAAACGGAACTGGGAAATCCCTGTGAAATCCGGCTGCAGCAACGGCGGAACAGGCACTGAACAAGGCGTCGGTAAGTTCTTTCTCATCTACCCAGAAGACTCTTCCGCCCGCTGAAACACGTGTGGTTAGGTGAGCCCCGCCACCAAGGGGGGTGGCTTTCTGTGTAGTACTGGGCCTTCTTGTGGCCCGGGGAGGGCAGGACGTCACCATGCGCTCGGTTCGCATGCGGATCCTCGTGGCATTACTCGTACTCGCGGTCGTCGGAGTGGGCGGCTGGCAGCTGCTCCCGTCGCAGGGGAGCAGCGAGGCCACGATCACCGTGGGCACCACGGACACCATCACGTCACTCGATCCGGCGGGCGCCTACGACGCCGGTTCCTGGGCGTTGTTCAGCAACGTCTTCCAGTCGCTGCTGACCTACGAGCCGGGCGGCGTCTCGCCCGTCCCGGACGCCGCCAAGAGCTGCTCCTTCCCGAAGGGCCGCCTGACGACGTACACCTGCGAGCTGCGGGACGACCTCACCTTCCCCAGCGGTCGCAAGATGACCGCCGAGGACGTGAAGTTCTCCTTCGACCGGGTCAAGAAGATCAACGCGGACGTCGGTCCGGCCTCGCTGCTGTCCACCCTGAAGTCGGTGGGCGCGGACGGTCTGAAGGTCACCTTCCATCTGTCGACACCCGACGCCACCTTCCCGTTCAAGGTGGCCACCGGCGCCGGCTCGATCGTGGACCACACCCGCTACCCGGCCGACGGACTGCGCACCGGCACCGCCGTCGACGGCACCGGCCCGTACACGCTGGCTTCGTACACGAAGGGCAAGCGGGCCGACCTCGAACCCAACACGCGGTACCGGGGCGCGGTGAAGAGCGGCGCGCCCGTCGAACTGCGCTACTACGCCGACCCGGACGCCCTGGAGAAGGGGTGGAAGGCCAAGGAGATCGACGTGGCGACCCGTCAGCTGCCGCCCGCCGTCCTCGCCGCCCTCAACGCCAGCGACCCGGACATGCGCGTCAGCGAGGCCGACAGCTCCGACACCCGCAACCTGTACTTCAACACCCGCGCCTCCTCGCCGCTGCACTCCGTGAACGTGCGCAAGGCGATGGCCTGGCTGGTCAACCGCGAACAGCTCGCCGCGACCGTGTACGACGGCACGGTCGACCCGCTGTACTCGCTCATCCCGGCCGGTCTCACCGGCCACACGACGTCCTTCTTCGACACCTACCCCGACCAGAACTCCCAGAAGGCCCGCACGCTCCTGGTGCAGGCCGGCGTGAGCATCCCGGTCAAGTTCACCTACGGCTACGGCCTGCGCAGCGGCGTCGCCGAGGCCGAGGCGAAGGAGCTCAAGCGGCAGCTGGAGGCCTCCGGTCTGTTCAAGGTGAACCTCAAGGGGTACGAGTGGACCGACTTCCAGAAGCGCTGGGCGAGCGGCAAGCTCGACGCGTACGCCGTCGGCTGGGTCGCCGACTACCCCGACCCCGACACCTACGCGGGCCCGCTCGTCGGCACCGACTCCACCATGAACACCGGCTACAGCAGCAAGACCGTCGACGGCTACATCACCCACAGCCAGCAGTACGCCGACCGCACGCAGGTCGCCGACGACTTCAAGAACCTTCAGCAGGCCATCGCCGACGACGTGCCGGTGATCCCGCTGTGGCAGCGCAAGGAGTACGTCGTCACCGACGCGGACGTCGGCGGCGGCCAGTACCTGGCCGACGGCAACGGCGTGTTCCGTCTGTGGTCCCTGGACTGGATCTGACACCCCGTACCCGTATCCCGCAGGAGTGACCCGGGGCCGGCCTGTCGGACCGGTCCGACAGGCCGATCCTGCCCGTTCGGGCATGCGCCCCCACAACCGCGGGCAGTCACCCGACGGGGCACGATGTGACCAGGCTGTGCGCGGGGTGAGGAGCAGACGTGCTGAGACGCAACTCCTTTCGGCTGCCCCGGCATCCGGCGTCGGTCGGGCTGGCCCGGCGCCGGGTGCGGGACCATCTGGCCGACTGGGGGCACGGACCCGAGGACCGGGCGCTGACCGACGCGGTCCTCGTGGTGTCCGAGCTGGCCACCAACGTCATACGCCACGGGCCCCTGCGGGAGCGGGAGTTCGAGGTGGCCGTCACCGCGCTCGCGGACGGCTCCTGTCTCATCGAGGTCTCCGACGAGGACCGGCAGGAACCCCGGCTGCGGCCGGTCGGCGAGTGGGAGGAACACGGGCGCGGCCTGCACCTCGTGGAACACCTCGCCACCGCCTGGGGCGTGTGGGGCCGTGGCCGCCACGGCAAGACGGTGTGGGCGCTGGTCCTGGCCGGCGCCCGGTGACCCGAGTCAGACGCAGGACTTCGGGCGGGTCGGCAGTTCCACCGTCACCCCGAGACCCTCGCCCGGCGCCGTCAGTACGCTCACCTCGCCGCCGTGGGCCCGCACCACCCCCTGCACGATCGCCAGCCCCAGCCCGCTGCCCGCGCCGCCGCCCGCCCGGAAGAACCGGTCGAAGACCCGCGCCGCGTCCTCCGCCCCCAGCCCCGGCCCCTCGTCCCGCACCGACAGCCGTACGACCCCGTCCACCCGCTCCGCTCCCAGCCGCACCGGCACCTCGGCGGGCGTGTGCGTGCGCACGTTGGCCACGAGATTGCCCAGCACCTGCCGCAGCCCCGACTCGTCCGCCCGCACCAGCAGCGCCCCGTCCGCGTGGACCGTGACGGGCCGGTCCGGCTGCTGCGCCCGCAGGTCCTCGGCCGCGTCCCGCACCAGGCGGCTCACGTCCACGTTCCGCAGCCGCAGTTCGGGCCGCTGGTCCAGCCGGGCCAGTGTGAGCAGCTCGTCGACGAGCCGGCCCATCCGGTCCACCTCGCCGTTCATCCGGTCCCAGGCCCGCTTGCGCTCCTCCGGCTCGCGCAGCATCCCCTGGTCGTACAGCTGGAGATAGCCGCGTATCGCGGAGAGCGGGGTGCGCAGCTCGTGCGAGGCGTCGGCGACGAACCGGCGCAGCTGGCCCGCGCTGCGCTCGCGCGTGAGGTACGCCGCCTCCACCTGGTGGAGCATCGAGTTCAGCGCGAGCCGCAGCTGCTCGACCTCCAGACTGGCCTCCCGGCTGGACGGCACCCGGCGGGTCAGATCGCCCTCCGCGATCGCCGACGACGTCTCCACCATGTCCTCCAGCGGCCGCATCCGCCGCCGCACGCTGAACAGCGTCAGACACGCGAGGAGCGCCAGCAGCAGGGTGCCGACGGCGAGGTCGAGCCTGAGGGCCTTGGCGATGCCCTGGTGCAGGGCCTCGGTGGAGGTCGCCATCAGGACGTAGGTGCCGTCCCCGAGCCGGGTGGCCGTGACCCGGTAGGCCGCGCCGCGCATGCTGACGTCGCCCGGGTCGGGCGCGAGGGTGAGCGTGTGCGGGTCGCGCACGGCCTCGGCGAGGTCGCGCTGGGCGGTGGTGGGCGGCACGCCTAGGATCGGCACGGCCCGCCCCGTGCCGTCCACGGCGGTGAAGACCGTGTCCGCCGTGGACTCCTCGTCGCTCTCCCCGGGCGCCATCCGGTCGCGCAGGAAGCTCAGCGCCGACAGCGAGTCCAGCTTCCGCAGGGTGATCCCCGTACCGGCGATCGAGTCACGTGTCTTGACCAGCTCGGAGTCGATCTGGTCCAGCAGATAGTGCCGCATCCCCATCAGGCTCACCGCGGTCGCCGCGACGATCCCGATCGCGAGCAGCGCCACGTTCGCCAGGGTCAGCTTCACCCGCAGCGAGTGCATGCCCCGCCCGCACCGCAGGGCCCGCAGCCTCCTCATGCCAGTCCGTACCCCACACCCCGCCGGGTGGTGATCACCGGCGGGCCCAGGGTGTCCAGCTTGCGCCGCAGATAGCTGATGTAGGTCTCGACGACCGTCGACTCCGGCGGGGTGTGCTCGTACTGCCAGACATGGCGCAGGAGTTGCTCCTTGGGCACGATCCGGCCGCCGTTGCGGACGAGGAAACGCAGCAGCGCGTACTCCGTGGGGGTCAGCTCGACCGAGCGGCCCGCGCGGCGCACGCTGTACGTCGTCTCGTCCAGCTCCAGCTCGCCGTAGCGCAGGGGCGGGCGCTGCGGCAGGACGTCCGCCGGGCGGGTGCGCCGCAGGACCGCCGAGATCCGGGCGATGACCACGTCGATGTCGAACGGCTTGGTGATGTAGTCGTCGCCGAAGCCGAGCGCGCCGACGATCTCGGCCGGCGCGTCGCGCGCGGTGAGGAACACCAGCGCCAGCTCGGGCCGCCGCCCGCGCAGTTCCCGTCCCAGCGCCCGGCCGTCGCCGTCCGGCAGCATGACGTCGAGCAGCGCGACGTCGGGCCGGGTGCGTTCGGCGAGGGCGAGGGCCTCACGGACCGTGCCCGCGGTCATGACCTCGAAGCGGTGATAGCGCAGCGCGATGGCGAGGACGTCCGCGATGCTCGGCTCGTCCTCCACGACCAGCACGGTGCCGGGGGCCGTCGACATGCCCCCAGTATCGGCGGACCCACCGACAACGGGGCCGGTTCCCGCTTTGGAGTTCCTTGAGAGTCATGGCGGGTCGATGTCCCCGCGCGGGTGCCGGTGCCGATGCTGTTGCCAGGACCCGGGGGACCCGTCGACTGTGAGTGAGGAGTTGCGCATCGTGGCGGCATTGGCACGCTGGTGCTACCGGCATCGGCTGGTGGTCCTGTTGCTGTGGGTGGGGGCGCTGTTCGGGCTGGGGTTCTCGGCCTCGACGGCGGGCACGGACTACGCGAACGTGTTCTCCCTCCCCGACACGGACTCCAAGAAGGCGTACGACCTGATGGAGAAGGCGTTTCCCGCGCGTGCGGGCGACACCGACACCGTCGTGTGGAAGGTGGACGAGGGCACGGTCCGCGACCAGGACGTACGGTCCCGGATCCAGCCCGCGCTGGAGAAGATCGCGGACATGAAGGGCGTCGGCGGGGTCACCAGCCCCTACGCCGACGACGCGGACGGCGGGGGCGCGGGGCAGATCAGCCGCGACGGGCGGATCGCGTACGCCCAGATCACCTTCGCCGACCAGGCGAACGCCGTGCCCAAGGAACTCGTCCAGGACGTCGTCGACACCGCGCGGGACGCCGAGCGCGGCGGCCTGGAGGTCGAACTCGGCGGCCAGGCCATCCAGCGCGTCCAGGAACCGCCCACCGGCCTCGCCGAGATGGTCGGTCTGGTCGCCGCCGCGATCGTGCTGTTCCTCGCCTTCGGTTCGCTCTTCGCGATGCTGCTGCCGCTCGCCGTGGCGGTCTTCGGCGTCGGCACCGGACTGTTCTCGACCCAGCTGCTCAGCCATGTCACCGACATCCCCGACCTGGCCCCGCTGCTGTCCTCCCTGATCGGTCTGGGCGTCGGCATCGACTACGCCCTCTTCATCGTCACCCGCCACCGCAAGGGCATCCTGCGCGGTGTCCCGCCGGAGGAGGCGGCGGTCACCGCCCTCAACACCTCCGGCCGCGCGGTGCTGTTCGCGGGCGGCACGGTCTGCATCGCTCTGGCCGGCATGCTGGTGACGAACCTGCGCTTCCTGGACGGCGTGGTCGTCGGCACCTCGCTGACGGTCGTCCTCAGCGTCCTCGCCGCCACCACCCTGCTGCCCGCCCTGCTCGGCTTCCTCGGCCCGCGGGTGCTCAGCCGCAAGCAACGCCGGCGGCTCGCCGCCGAGGGCCCGGAGGAGGAGCGGACGAGCGGTCCGGCGGCCCGCTGGTCGGCGGGGGTGCAGCGGCGCCCCCGGACGATCGCCGCGCTCGCGCTGGTCGTCATGGCCGTGCTCGCGTTGCCCGTGCTGTCGCTGCACCTGGGCGCCACCGACCAGGGCAACGACGACGCCTCCACCACCACCCGCAAGGCCTACGACCTGCTCGCCGAGGGCTTCGGACCGGGCTTCAACGGCCCGCTCCAGGTCGTCGTGGAGGGCACCGACACGACTGCCCTCGTCAAGGGCATCGAGGATGCGCCGGGCGTGGCGCAGGCGGCGCCGCTGCCGCCCGCGCAGGGCGTCACCGTCATCCAGGTCGTCCCCACGACCTCGCCCCAGTCGGAGGAGACCGACGCCCTCATCGACCGGCTGCGCGACGACGTCATCCCGAAGGCGGGGGTGACGGCGCACGTCGGCGGGGTCACCGCGGTCTCCAAGGACTTCGCGACGGTCACCGGCGACCGGCTGCCCCTGTTCGTCGCGACGATCATCGGACTCGGCTTCCTGCTGCTGCTGATCGCGTTCCGCTCCCTGGTGGTGCCGCTGACCGCCGCCGTGATGAACCTGATCGCGGCCGCCGCGTCCTTCGGCGTCCTGGTCGCCGTCTTCCAGTGGGGCTGGGGCCTGGAACTGCTCGGCCTCGGCAAGGAGGGCCCGATCAACGCCTTCCTGCCCGTCATCATGCTCTCCCTGCTCTTCGGCCTCTCCATGGACTACCAGGTGTTCCTGGTCAGCCGGATGCACGAGGAGTGGGTGCACACGCGGGACAACGCGCGCGCGGTGCGCGTCGGCCTCGCCGAGACCAGCCGGGTCATCAACTCCGCGGCCCTGATCATGGTCTGTGTGTTCCTCGCGTTCGTCCTCAGCGGCGACGCGGGCGCGGCGATGGCCGGCGTGGGCCTCGCGGCGGCCGTCGCCCTGGACGCGTTCATCCTCCGTACGGCCCTGGTGCCGGCCGCGATGCATCTGCTGGGCGCCTCCAACTGGTGGCTGCCGGTCTGGCTGGAGAAGCGGCTGCCGCATCTCGCGGTCGAGCCGAAGGAGGAGGACGTCACCGCCTCCGCCGCCCCGGGGGACGGTCCCGCCACGGTCGTCCACGGCTTCGTCCGCGACACCTCCGGCGACCCGGTGGAGGACGCCTCGGTCGCCCTGCTGTCCAAGGGCGGCCGCCCGCTGGACCAGGTGACGTCCCTGGCCGACGGCTCCTACGTCCTCTCCGTCCCGGCGCCGGGGACGTATCTGCTGTCGGCCACGGCGGCCTCGTACACCACCCAGGCCCGCCAGGTGACCGTCGTCGACGAGCCGCTGGTCCACGACGTGGAACTGGCGGAGATGTCGGAGGTGAACTAGCCGCTAGCCGCGCTTCTTCTTCTGCGGGTCCGGCAGGGCGTTGGTCATGCCGGGCAGGAAGTCCGTGAACAGTTCGTGGATCTCCAGGACGAGGGGCCGCAGGATGCGGAACCGGGCCAGCGCCACACCGCGCGCGGTGAGGCGCGCGCCCCGTTCCGCGAGCCGGTAGCTGCGCTCGCGGCCCTCCGTGCGGTCGTAGATCCAGTACATGACGAGGCCCATCTGCGCGAGCCACATCAGCTCGGGCAGCACCTCGCGCAGCTCCTCGGGCACCTTCGCCTTCGAGCCCGCGAGGACCTCCTTGTGGACGCCGATCGCCTCCACGCGCGCGTGCTCCGACTCCGCCGAGAAGGGGCTGAGCGGGCTGTCCGGGTCGGCGGCGTTCTTGAAGAACTGCACCGCGAACTCGTGGTACGGCGTCGCCACGTCCAGCCAGACCCGCAGCACGCCCGCCATCCGGGCCTCCAGGGAGGTCTCCGTCGCCAGGAGTTCACGGACCGCCTCGCGGTGCTCGGCCGCGAGACGGTCGTAGAAGCCCTGGATCAGCCACTCCTTGCCGGCGAAGTAGTAGTAGGCGTTCCCTACCGAGACCCCGGCCTCCTGGGCAATGGCCCGCATCGTCGTCTTGTCGTAGCCGCGCTCCTGGAACAGCCGCATCGCGGTCTCCAGGATCAGCGCGCGGGTCTGCTCGGACTTCGAGCCGGTCGCGGGGGACGGCTCACGGGGCTCGGCCGGAGAGGACGCAGCGGGCTCGGCGCGGTCGTCCCCGTCGGCGGACTCGTTCATGGCGGACACGGACAGAGCCTAGCCAGTGGAGCAGGCGCCGTCGGCACAGGAGGGCGGGGTGTAGGTCCAGCCGTGCCTCGGGTCGAAGGACCAGCCGTCGGCCCCGTAGTACGCGCCGCCGCCCCAGCCCGCCTCCTTGCGCCGCGCCCCGCGCCACTTGGCGGCGGCCAGGACCGCGCCCTTGGCGAGCTTCGCGCCCGCGGGGGTGCTCAGCCGGTGGGCGAGCGGCCGGTGCTCGCGCAGCGCCCACAGGGTGACGATCCAGGCGGCGGCGCCCCGGTAGACCTGGCCGCCGTCGCCGACGACGGTGATCTCCTCGAGGGTGGCGCGGTGGTCCAGCGCGGGGAAGCGGGCGGCCGCCTCGGCGGACCCGGCCGCGACCGGCTCCAGCGGGACGAGCTGCGGCTGCCGGACCAGCCAGTCGCGGACGAAGGCGCACAGGGCGCAGTCGGCGTCGTAGAGGACGGTGAGCCGGCGGACCGGGACCCCCGTGGTGTCCCGGTCGCCGTGTACGGCCGTGGTGGTCACGGCCGTCACGCCCCCGCCTGCGGGGCGGTCCAGCCCTGCGGGGCGACGGGCGGGAGCTGCTCGCGCTCCATGACCCCGCGCCGGCGGATCCGGTTGAGCACGTACACGTTGCCCAGGTGCATCACGCCGAGCACCAGCAGCACCACGCCCAGCTTGGTCGACAGGGCCTCGAAGACGCCGCGGGTGTCCTCGATGGTGTCGTCACCGCTCAGGTAGAGGGCGACGAAACCGAGGTTGACGAGGTAGAAGCCCACCACCAGGAGGTGGTTGACGGCGTCGGCGAGCTTCTCGTTGCCCTGGAGGACGTCGGCGAGGAAGACCCTTCCGTTCTGGCTGAGAGTGCGCGCCACCCAGACGGTCAGGCCGATGCTGACGACCAGGTAGATGACGTAGGCGATGACGGTGCGATCCATGGCGTCCCCCTTGTTGAACGCGTTCAAAACGCTGACAGGGATGACTGTAGCTCAGTTTTGAACGTGTTCAACACGTGGGGTGTGGGACCTGCGTCACGCCCTGCGGCCGAGCTCCGGCCGCTTGGTGTAGTCCGCGAACCCGAGGACGTTCCCCCAGGGATCCGCGACCTCGACGGTCCAGCCCGTCGCCACCGAGAACGGCGGATCGAGCGGTGCGATCCCGGCGTCGGCCAGCCGCCGTGCCGCCAGGCGCGCGTCCGGCACCTCGAGCCAGAGGCGCGGCGTCGCCCACGGCGGTGGCCGGTGTCCCAGGGCCTCCTCCTGTCGCAGCAGGATCCCGGGCGTCTCGTCCCCGACCTTCAACAGCGCGATCCCGCCCTCGTCGAACCGGAAGGCCACCGCGAACCCGGCCCGCTCGTAGAACCGCAGGGCCTCGGCGAGGTCGCCGACGGGCAGCAGGACGTTGTCGAACCCGAGCAGTTCGTAGGACTCGTCATCTGACATACCGTCAGAATAGGTGGGCAGTGCCCATGAATTGGTGATTGCCGCTCGAGGGGTGTCCTGTCTTGACCACCCCCGGCTTCTCCGGGGCCGGTTTTCTGCTGCAAGATGACGTGCACCCGCATTGCACGCAGATTTTCCGCTCATCCGATCACGGGGAGACCTCGCCTTGACCGAACAGCCGCAGCAGCCCCATCAGCCGCCCCAGCCCGGGTACGGCTACCCCAACGCCGGCGCCCCCGGGCCGTACGGCGCCGCCCAGCCCGGCGGTCAGCCCGGCCCCTACGGCTACCCGCAGCCGGGCCAGCCCCAGCCGGGCTACCCGCCGCAGGCCGGCTACCCCGCGCCGGGTTACGTGCCGCCGGGCACCTTCACCGGCGACCCCAACGCCCCCTACGGCTACGACCCCTACGGGCGTCCCTACTCGGACAAGTCCAAGATCGTCGCGGGTGTCCTCCAGCTGACCCTGGGCACCCTGGGCGTGGGCCGCTTCTACATAGGCCACGTCGGCATAGGCCTCGCCCAGCTGTTCACCTGCGGCGGCTTCGGCATCTGGGCGCTGATCGACGGGATCATGCTCCTGACCGGCAGCAACACCACGGACGGCAACGGGCGGGTCCTGCGTGGCTGAAGCGGAGCGCCCGTCCGCGCTGCGGCACCCCGCGGCGGCACCCCTCGCGGTGTTCGTCGCCGGCGCGGCGGGCTCCGCCTATCTCTACGGCACCGATCCCCACCAGAGCGGTCGGCTGCTCCCGCAGTGTCCGTTCCGCCTCGTCACCGGTCTGCTCTGCCCCGCCTGCGGCGGCACCCGCATGGTGTACGACCTGATGCACGGCCACTTCGCCCAGGCCTGGCTGGACAACCGCGTCCTGCTGCTCGCCTCCCCCTTCGCTCTCGCCCTGCTCGCCCGCTGGGCCTGGGAGGGCCTGCGCGGCCGCAGTTGGCGGCCGACGCTCAGCGGCCGGGGAATCGGCGTGATCCTCGGTGTCGCGGTGGCCTGGACGGTCGTCCGGAACGTCTTCTAGGCGCGCTGTCACCGCCGCGATTCCACCGCTCCGAGTTCACCGCTCCGAGTTCACACTTCGCCCACCGGACGTCCGAAAAGATTGCGGAGTTGGCGGATTTTGATCACGGAACAGGAACGATCAGTCCTGGCTACTCCCTTTCGCCCCACTGGTCTCTTTACTCTCACAAAACCAGGGGGACGTTCGCGCGTGGTCGACACCATGCTCGGACGTGGTCGTCGACGACGGTCGACGCGTAGGAGCAACTCGTCGCATCCCTCCTGGAGTCCCCGTCCGGAGCAAGTCGGCTCCGGTCACCCGAAGTCATCCCAGGAGCAGTTCTCATGACCGTCCCCACTCCCGAGGCCCCCTACGGCGTCGACCCGCTCGGCCGCCCGTACTCCGACAAGTCGAAGATCGTCGCCGGTATCCTCCAGCTCTTCCTGGGCACCCTCGGCATCGGACGCTTCTACGTCGGCTCCGTGGGCGTCGGCATCGCCCAGCTCCTGACCTGCGGCGGCCTCGGCTTCTGGGCCCTGATCGACGGCATCCTGTTCCTCACGAGCAACGACCGCACCGACAGCCAGGGCCGCGTCCTGCGCGGCTGAGCCCAGGCGCCATCACGGCGAGGGCCCCACTCCTTTCGAGTCCTTCGAGGAGCGGGGCCCTCGCCGTACCCCCGGCGTGGACCCGGGCCGGGAAATCCCGCCACCACGGGGCGAACTGCCCTAGGGCCTGTCCGGCGGATCATGCGGCAGACGCGGGGTCTGGCGGGCCCACCTGCCGCGTTGCCGTCGGTTGCCGACTCCCCCACTCTCGGCTGCGCTCGAGCGGGGGGACCCCCATCGCGTCGACGCCCTCCTCCGCCTTGCAGTTGGGCCCACCAGACCCCGCTCACCTGCGCTGATCAGTCACTGTTGCATTCCTGCGGCCTGATCCGCCGGACAGGCCCTAGGCTGGCGCCGATTTGATGATCCCGCGGAGCTCGAGAGGCGGCACTCGTATGTCCCGCACACCGTCAAGGCGCACCGTCCTGCACGGCGTCACGCTCGCCGGAGCCACGGTGATCGGCTTCGACCCCACCGCCCGAAGCTGGGCCGCGACGACGTCGGCGACCGGGCCCACGCCGGCCGGACTGGCGAGGATCCCCCGGCTGGACGGCACCCTCGTCACGGACGACTCCTCGCTCACCGCCGCGGCCGACGACTTCGGGCACATCGTGCACCGCCGCCCCTCGGCCGTCCTGCGCCCGGGCTCGGTCCGGGACGTCGTCACCATGATCCGGTTCTGCAACGACCACCGTCTGCCCGTCGCACCGCGCGGCCAGGGACACGCCGCCTTCGGACAGGCGCAGACGCGGGGCGGTCTGATCATCGAGACCGCGACCCTGGCGGACATCGGTGACCTGGACTCCGACAGCACCACGGTCACCGTCGGCGCCGGCGCCCGCTGGAGCGCGGTCGCCCGGGCCACGCTCGCCCACGGACTCACCCCACCCGTCTTCACCGACTACCTCGAACTCTCCGTCGGCGGCACCCTGTCCGTGGGCGGCCTCGGCGGCCAGGCCCACCGCCACGGCGCCCAGGTCGACAACGTCACCGAACTCCGGGTCGTCACCGGAGCGGGCGAACTGGTCCGCTGCTCGCCCTCCCGCCGCCCCGACCTCTTTCACGCCGTGCTGGCGGGGCTCGGGCAGTGCGCGGTCATCGTCGAGGCGACCGTGCGTCTGGTCCCCGCGCCCGCGACCGTACGCCACTACCTGCTGACCTACGACGACCTGGACACCTTCCTCGAGGACCAGCGCCTCCTGGTGCGGGAGGGCCGCTTCGCCTATGTGGAGGGCCAGGTCTCCGCGGACGCCGAGGGCGCGTTCCGCGTGTACATCCTGGAAGCTGTGGCCTACGGTCCACCGGTCGGCCCCGAGCCCGACGACACGGTCCTGCTGCGGGGCCTGCGCCACGATCCCGCGACCGTGAACCGCACCGACCGCACCTACTACGACTTCCTGGACCGCATCGCGCCCTTCGTCGCCGTGCTGAAGGAGTCGGGCCTGTGGGCGTACGCCCATCCCTGGCTCGACCTGATGTTCCCCGGCCGGTCCGCCGCCGCCCTCGCCGCCCCGCTCCTGGACGCGCTCACCCCCGACACCCTGGGACCCGGCGGCGTGGTCCTCTTCTACCCTCTCCTCCGTGAGCACTTCAGGACGCCGCTCCTGCGCACCCCCGACGACGACGTCTTCCATCTCTTCGACTTCCTGCGCACCGTCCCGCCGGACGACACCGCCGCCGTCGACGGCGCCCTGGCGGCCAACCGGGCCGCCTACGACACCGTCACCGCGGCCGGCGGCACCCGCTACCCCGTGGGCGCCATGCGCCTCACCCGCGACGACTGGCGGACCCACTTCGGCGCGGCCTGGCCCGCCTTCGAGCGGGCGAAGCACACGTACGACCCGAACGGAATCCTGACCCCGGGTCAGGGCGTCTTCTGAACCATGAAGGATCACCGTATGTGGACCGAGCTCATCTCCTCGCTGTCGTCGGACGTGGACATCGCCGACGGTCCCGGATGCGAGGAGCAGATGCGGGTGGCGGAAGTGGTGCTGGGGCATCCGCTGCCCGCGGCGCTGAAGGAGTTCTGGAGTGCGGCGGACGGGGCCCGGGACAAGTACGGCACCGGGATCATCTGTTCCGTCGGCGAGGTCGTGGACCGCAACCTGGAGTTCAGGAGTTCGGCCGACTTCCGGGAGCTCTACATGCCGTTCGATCCGCTGCTGCTCTTCGGCGAGAGCGCGGGGGGCGACCTCTTCGGCTTCGTCGTGAAGCCCGAGCGGCCGGACGTCTTCGTCTGGGAGCACGAGAGCGACAGCCGCCGCTGGGTGGCCAACAACCTGGAGGACTATCTCCGCCGCCGCCTGGGCAGCGGGGATCCGGAGTGGTACGCGTCCTGGTGACGCGGGGTCAGTCCTCCGTCTCCGGGCGTCCGGCCTCCAGCAGCCGGCTCACGTCCAGGACGACCTTGCCGCCGATCGATTCGGGCAAGGTGACCGACTCGCCGGCGGTGTGGATGTGGTGGGTCGTGTAGCTGTCCCGGACCGGGTCGGTGAGGACGTGGAGGCGCTGATGCCGACGGTCGATGATGACGTAGACGGGGATCCCGGCCCTCGCGTAGGACGTGACCTTCGCCCGGAGGTCGGTTTTCCAGTTGCTGGAGGTCACCTCCATGACGAGCCGGAAGCAGGCCGGGTCGTAACAACTGTTCTCGACCCGGTGGTCGCGGTAGTCGTCGTCGACCACCGACAGGTCGGGGATCACATAGTCCTCCGGTCCTGTCGGCAGCCAGAGGCCGATACCCGGAAGCGCTCGCACCAGACCGAGTTGCAGGAAAGGAACGGCGAACAGCATCAGGGCTTCGGAGTGCGGGCCGTCCGGTGCTGGGCTCACGAGGATCTGGCCTCCGATGATCTCGACGCGGCGGCCAGGAAGACTCTCCATGATGAGGTTCGCCTCGGCGATCAGCGGCCGGTTCTCTCGGGGCCGCTCGACAGCTGCTGAGGACATCTGGCGCCTCCTGTGGGCTGGTGTCGAGAGCATCATCGTAGGCCGGACGCCCCCCGGATGTCCCCCTTGATCACGTTCACCCGATCGTGGTGTTTGCACGCCCGAGGGCCCCGCCCCCGGTGCTGGAACCGGGAGACGGGGCCCTCGTGGCCGTACGGGAACGCGGGTCAGAAGCGGCGCGTGATCAGGGCCTTCTTGACCTCGGCGATCGCCTTGGTGACCTCGATGCCGCGCGGGCAGGCGTCCGTGCAGTTGAACGTGGTGCGGCAGCGCCAGACGCCGTCGCGGTCGTTCAGGATCTCCAGGCGCTGCTCGCCGGCCTCGTCACGCGAGTCGAAGATGAAACGGTGCGCGTTGACGATGGCCGCCGGGCCGAAGTACTGGCCGTCGTTCCAGAAGACCGGGCACGAGGACGTGCAGGCCGCGCAGAGGATGCACTTCGTCGTGTCGTCGAAGCGCTCGCGGTCCTCCGCCGTCTGGAAGCGCTCGCGGGTCGGCTCGTTCGTGTCCTTCGTGATGAGGAAGGGCATGACGTCGCGGTACGCCTGGAAGAACGGGTCCATGTCGACCACGAGGTCCTTGAGCACCGTCAGGCCCTTGATGGCCTCGACCGTGATCGGCTTCTCGGGGTTGATGTCCTTGATCAGCGTCTTGCACGCGAGGCGGTTCTTGCCGTTGATCCGCATCGCGTCCGAGCCGCAGATGCCGTGGGCGCAGGAACGGCGGAAGGTCAGGGTGCCGTCCAGGTCCCACTTGATCTTGTGGAGACCGTCGAGGACGCGCTCCTTCGGGTCGATCTCCAGCTGGAAGTCTTCCCAGACCGCCTCGGCCGAGATCTCCGGGTTGAAGCGGCGGATCCGGAAGGTGACCGTGATGTAGGGGGACGCCGCGGCCTCCGCCTCGACCTTGTCCAGAACAGGGGTTGCCATCAGTACTTACGCTCCATCGGCTGGTAGCGGGTCTGGACGACCGGCTTGTAGTCGAGACGAATGGAATCCGTGCCGTCGTCGCCGACCTCGCGGTACGCCATGGTGTGCCGCATGAAGTTGACGTCGTCGCGGTTGGGGTAGTCCTCGCGGTAGTGACCGCCGCGGGACTCCTTGCGGGCGAGGGCCGACACCGCCATGACCTCGGCCAGGTCGAGCAGGTTGCCCAGCTCGATCGCCTCGAGGAGGTCCGTGTTGAAACGCTTGCCCTTGTCCTGGATCGAGACGTTCTTGTACCGCTCGCGCAGCTCCGCGATCTTCTCGACCGCCGTCTTGATCGTCTGCTCCGTGCGGAACACCATGACGTTGGCGTCCATGATCTCCTGGAGCTCCTTGCGCAGGGTCGCCACCCGCTCGGTGCCCGTCGAGCCGCGCAGCTGCTCGATCTGGTCCACGACGAGCTGCGCCGGGTTCTCCGGCAGCTCGACGAAGGTCGCGGTCCGCTGGCTGTACTCCGCCGCCGCGATGCCGGCCCGGCGGCCGAACACGTTGATGTCGAGGAGGCTGTTCGTGCCGAGGCGGTTGGCGCCGTGGACGGACACACAGGCGACCTCGCCGGCCGCGTACAGACCCGGGACGACGGTGGTGTTGTCCGACAGGACCTCACCCTCGACGTTGGTCGGGATGCCGCCCATGGCGTAGTGCGCGGTGGGCTGGATCGGGATCGGGTCCGTGTACGGCTCGATACCGAGGTACGTACGGGCGAACTCGGTGATGTCCGGGAGCTTGGCGTCCAGCTGCTCCGGGGGAAGGTGCGTCAGGTCCAGGTAGACGTGGTCGCCCTCGGGGCCGCAGCCGCGGCCTTCGCGGATCTCCGTGTAGATGGAGCGGGAGACCACGTCACGGGACGCGAGGTCCTTCATGACCGGCGCGTACTTCTCCATGAAGCGCTCGCCGTCCTTGTTGCGGAGGATGCCGCCCTCACCGCGGGCGCCCTCCGTCAGCAGGATGCCCATGCGCCAGATGCCGGTCGGGTGGAACTGGAAGAACTCCATGTCCTCCAGCGGCAGCCCGCGCCGGTAGACCGCCGCCTGGCCGTCGCCGGTCAGCGTGTGCGCGTTCGACGTCACCTTGAAGAACTTGCCGCAGCCGCCGGAGGCGTAGATGACGGCCTTCGCCTGGAAGATGTGGATCTCGCCGGTGGCCAGCTCGTAGGCGACCACACCGGCGGACTTCTTGACGCCGTCCTCTTCGGTGATCAGCTGGTCGAGGACGTAGAACTCGTTGAAGAACTCCACGCCCTCCTTCACGCAGTTCTGGTACAGCGTCTGGAGGATCATGTGACCGGTGCGGTCGGCCGCGTAGCAGGAGCGGCGGACCGGGGCCTCGCCGTGGTTGCGGCTGTGTCCGCCGAAGCGGCGCTGGTCGATGGTGCCGTTCGGGGTCCGGTTGAACGGCAGGCCCATCTTCTCCAGGTCGAGGACGGAGTCGATGGCCTCCTTCGCCAGGATCTCGGCGGCGTCCTGGTCGACCAGGTAGTCACCGCCCTTGACCGTGTCGAAGGTGTGCCACTCCCAGTTGTCCTCCTCCACGTTGGCCAGCGCGGCGGCCATGCCGCCCTGCGCGGCGCCCGTGTGGGAGCGGGTGGGGTAGAGCTTGGTGAGCACGGCGGTGCGGCTGCGCTTCGTCGACTCGATGGCGGCGCGCATGCCGGCGCCGCCCGCGCCGACGATGACGGTGTCGTACTTGTGGATCTTCATGAGTCTCGTAACCCCGTGCCTAGCGGATGTTCGGGTCGAAGGTGAAGATCACCAGCGTGCCCAGCAGGATGGTGAACACCGTGGCGGTGTAGAGCAGGCCCTTCAGCCACAGCCGGGTGTTCGCGCGCTCCGCGTAGTCGTTGATGACCGTGCGCAGGCCGTTCGCGCCGTGCAGCATCGCGAGCCACAGCATCAGCAGGTCCCAGACCTGCCAGAACGGGGACGCCCAGCGGCCGGCCACGAACGCGAAGCCGATCTTCGACACGCCGCCGTCCAGCACCAGCTGGATCAGCAGGTGGCCGATGACCAGGACGACCAGCACGATGCCGGAGAGCCGCATGAACAGCCACGCGGCCATCTCGAAGTTGCCGCGGGTCGAGCGCGGGGTCTTCTTGGTGCGCTTGCGCGGGGCCTCGATGAGGGGCGCCGGGTTGTCGACGTCGTAGAGCGAGTCGCCCTCGACGGGGCCGATCCCGGAGGCGGAGGTTTCAGTGGTGGCCATCGGTCTCAGCTCCCGAACAGTTCACGAGCGGCGTGGCCGAGGACGGGGTAGATCGCCCCGAGCATCAGCACGAGCCAGATGCCCACGACACTCCACAGCATCTGCTTCTGGTAGCGCGGGCCCTTCGACCAGAAGTCGACGGCGATGACACGCAGGCCGTTGAGCGCGTGGAAGAGGATGGCGGCGACCAGGCCGTACTCGAGGACGGCGACGATCGGGGTCTTGTACGTGGCTACGACCTTGTCGTAGTCCTCGGGGGAGACACGCACGAGAGCGGTGTCCAGCACGTGTACGAACAGGAAGAAGAAGATGAGGACGCCGGTGACTCGGTGAGCCACCCAGGACCACATTCCTTCCCGGCCGCGGTACAGCGTTCCAGCCGGCACGGAAGAACCCTCCGGGAGCGGGGATTGGGGCCTGCCGGCTTGTGCTGTCGGACGGGCCCGGCCGGGTACGGTCCACCGGCCCCCAGCATCGTAGCCACGCCGCGGCGCTGGGCTTACAGCGGGCCTACCGGTGTGATCAAACTGGCACGCGGATGGGTGAGCCGTGCGGCATCCGTGGGGGGTTGTGTCGTTATGCGCCGGGTGCGGGTTCGTTGTGGCTGGTCGCGCAGTTCCCCGCGCCCCTTAGGTGGGTCAGGAGACGCTGCCTGGCAAGGCGGCGGAGTTCTTCTGCTGCCACTACCCGTTCGTCCTCCGGATCGTTTGTCAATCGTGACCGGATGCTCTCCAGGACGAAGTCCAGGGATTCGGCCGGGGGGACGTTGTCCAGGCAGATGACGAACACGTGTCCGAAGCGGGCTTCGTAGGCCGCGTGGGCCGCGTCCAGGGCCAGGTGGGCGGCCTCGTAGGCGTCGGCCGGGAGGGTGGGCAGGGACTCCGCCGCGAGGGCCTCGGTGAGGTCGGTCGTCGTCAGGTCGTAGGCCGCCTCGTCGGAGGCGGCGAGGAGGGCGTCGACCGTGGGGTAGGGGCGGTGGTCCGCGACCCTGTGCGCCCAGCAGAGGCTGTTCAGGCAGGTGAGGAGGGTGCCGAGGGCCTCTTCGGCCGGGGCGGCGTTGAAGGTGTCCACCAGGGTGGCCGGGGGTGTCCGGGTCTGCGCCGGTATGGGAAGGCGGCCGGTGAGGTGGGGAAGACGGTGCGCAGGCAGCGTGGATCCTCGCGTCACGAGTGATGTGGCAGGGGATGCGGTGAAAGGTGTGTCGCAACGTTATCGGGAGTGGTCATCCGGTGTCTGACGCTTGCCCGAATTTCACTCGAACGAGAGAGTTTCGGAACCGTTGGTGGACTCTCTCGGTGACCGTTCGGTGACGCGTTCGGTGATCTGCCCGGTGCGCTCCCGTCACCCGGGCGACGTACGGTTGGCGGGGTGAGCAGGCACAGGCATCGGCGTCCGGCGCCACGCAAGAAGGTCAGGGAGCAGGTCGCCCTGCGGGCCCTGATAGCCGGCGGGCTGGTCGCCGCCCTCGGGGCCGGGGTGGGGCTGTGGGCCTCCGGCGGGGACGACGGCGCGCCCACCGGATCGGCGGCGGCGCAGACCTCCCGGGGCGCGTCCAGCGCTGAACGGTCCGGCGTCGCCGCCGCGCCGTCCGCGAGCCCCAGTCCGACCCGTACGTACCCGCTGTCCACCGCCCCGCGCACGATCCCGGCCGTACGGGGCTTCACGGCGGCGCGCGGGCCCGGCTGGCGGCCCGCCTCCGGGCACCGGGTGGTCGTGACCGACCCGCGCCTCGCCGACGAGGGGCGGCTGGTCGCCGGTGAGCTGGGGATGACGTACGCGGGGCAGAAGAACGACACCCGGGCCGGCGATCTGCGGCTGACGCTCGGCGGGGGCGGCGACGGGGAGTCGTACACCATGACCGTGCGCGGTGGGCGCGTCACCGTCAGCGGGCCCTCCGACGCCGGCGTGTTCTACGGCACCCGCACGCTCAAGCAGGAGGTCCGAGGGGGCGGTACGGCCCCGGAGGGCGTCGTGCGGGACGCCCCGGCCAAGCCGCAGCGGGTCTTCCAGCTGGACATCGCCCGCAAGTACTTCTCGCCGGGCTGGATCGAGGACCGGGTCCGTGAGCTGGGGGACCTGAAGTTCAACCGGTTCGAGCTGCACTTCTCCGACGACCAGGCCTTCCGGATCGAGTCCGACACCCATCCCGAGATCGTCGCCGCGCAGCACCTGACCAAGGCGCAGGTGAAGCAGATCGTCGACCTCGCCGCGTCCCGGCACATCACCGTCGTGCCCGAGATCGACTCGCCGGGGCATCTGGGCGCCGTCCTCGCGGCCCACCCCGAGCTGCAGCTGCGCAACGTCAACGGGATCGCCAGGCGCGGGGCGATCGACATCTCCCAGGCCGCCTCCGGGAAACTCCTCGACGATCTGCTGAACGAGTACGCGGGCCTCTTCCCGGGCGGGCAGTGGCACCTCGGCGGCGACGAGTACCAGGCGCTGACCGTGCCCGACCCGGCCGCCTCCTTCCCGCAGCTCGCCGCCGCCGCACGGCAGCGCTACGGCTCGGGCGCGAACGTCGCCGACCTCACGACCGGCTGGCTCAACGACCGGGCCGAGACGGTCCGGGCCCACCAGCGGACCATGTGGGTGTGGAACGACGGCTTCTTCCGCGACGCGAGCGTGAAGCCGGCCTCCGACCTCGTCGTCGCGTACTGGACCGGCAAGGAGATCGGGGCGCGGGTGCCGGCCGAGTATCTGAGCGCGGGGCGCAAGGTGCTCAACTACAACGACGAGTTCCTGTACTACGTCCTCGGCGAGCCGCAGACCTTCGTCTATCCGACGGGGCAGCGGATCTACGAGCAGTGGACGCCGCGGGTGCTGCGCGGTACGACCGCGGTGTCCTCGGCGTACGACGCCCAGATCCTCGGCGGGGCCTTCTCCGTCTGGTGCGACCTCGCGAACTCCCAGACCCAGGACCAGGTCGCGGCCGGGATCCGGATGCCGCTGCGGGCCACCTCGCAGAAGCTGTGGGACGCGCGCACGCCTGCCCTTACCTGGGCACAGTTCAGGACACTCGCGGGACGGCTGGGCTGAGGAGGGCTTTTTCGGCCCACAGATCACCCCTTGGCTGAAAATCCACTCTGTGACAGTCTTCCTCCGTCGCACGCAGTAAGGGAAAGTGCGGGCTCCGTGAGGGCGGCGCCCTGGCGAGGGAGACGTGGATGAGCCTGGTGGAACTGATCGCTCAGGCCGACGAACGCGGACTGGCCGCCAGCGGGCTGGCTTGTTTGGACCGGTGCGTGCCGCTGCTCGGCGGTGACGACGCCATCCTGCGGCCGCTGTGGGCGAGCCTCGCCGAGGCGGGTTCGGGCGAGGACTGGGACAGCGGGCTCGAACAGGTGCGCGCCAAGCTGGAGTCCGGCGAGACCGGCGGCGAGGCCGCGCTGCTCGCCCGCCGGATGCTCGACGCGGCCCCCGCCGGCCGGGCCGCCGCCGAGGTACGGGTGTGGGCCGACGCATGCTCCGTCGCCTCGCTCCAGATACACCGCCTCCTCGACCCGGCCAAGGACGCCGACTCGGTCGACTCGCGCCGCGCGGGCCGCACCGAGGGCATGCCGCCCCTCGTCGCCGCCGAGCTGCGCCGCCAGATCACGGTCCTGGAACTCCTCACGAACCACGGCGCGGCCGGCCTGCGCCGCGCCCTGGACGTCTCCACGGAGGGCCGCCGCGTCCTCCGCGCGGTGGTCTCCCGCGGAGCGCGTGGCCGCATGTGACACCCGCCGTGGGCGGGTCGCTGCGCGAGCCGGCTCACGGGGTCGGCCGCCGCCGGGGTGCCACGCGAGTTGCTTCAGGGCGTCGGCCTTGGGCGGGTCGCTGCGCGAATTGCCTCAGGGCACCGGCGGCTGCCGGGGCGCCACGCGAGCCGCCTCGGGGTGCCGGCTGTGGGTGGGTCGCTGCGCGAGCCGGCTCAGGGGGCCGGCCACTTCACCACCGCGTCCTGGTGGAGGGCCGTCGTGGTGTAGAAGGCCGTCAGGTCGCGGTGGGCCGCGGCGAAGGCGGCTCGGGTGCGGGGCTCCCGGGTGGGGCCGCCGTGGCGGGGCAGGAGTTCCGCCCGCGCCGGGCGCCACAGTTCGTCGAAGTCGGCCGTCGCGAGGAAGTCCGCGACCCGGGCCGTCTGCGCCGCCGTGAGCAGCAGGAACGGAGGTTCCCGCACATCGGCCGAGTACACCCGGCCGCCGCCGAGGACCGCGTAGGCCCCGGGGCCCGCATCCACATGCTCCGGCGGGGTGTCGCCGTAGAGGAACCGCTGGTCGCGGTCCACCCGGTCCACCCGGTCCCGGACCGGGACGGCCCGGCGGCGGTCGTCATCGTCGGCGAACAGTCTTCGCAGCCACATCGCGCTGTTGCGCAGCGCCGAAGGAGGCACGGCGCGGAAGTCGAGGTACGCGCTCATCACTCAAGGAGCGCACGGGGACGCGGAACCATCACTCCTGTGCGGGTTCCGGGCCGGTTCCGGGGAGGCGCCCCGAACCGCGTGACGGATCACCGCCGCGCCACGCTGTCCCGTACATGACCAGGACGACTCACCCGTTCCCCACCCGGCCCCAGGCCGCCGTGAAGCCGGTGCGCTGGGCGGCCGACACGGTGTCCGCGCTGCGCGAGGGCGCCCGGCTGTACCTCGACCACTCGGCGCAGAGCCTGTGGCGCGTCGACCGGCTGATCGAGGACCTGCGCGCCGAGGGCACCCCGTACCCGGCCGTCGAGCAGGTGCTGCGCGGCCTCGGGGCGTACGCCGGTGAGGTGGTCGTCCGGCACACCGGCGCCGAGTGGTGGACGGCCGGCGGCGACCACTGGATCCGCACCCCGGACGGTCGCCTCTGGGACCCCCTCGACGAGGCCCGCCGGTGCTTCGGCGGCCACGGGTCGCTCCGGCTGCTGTGCCGGGACGCGATGCGCAGCGGACGTGACGGACGACACGTCGGTGACCCGTGATGCTCCGGGGCCGCCGTCCGCTGGGACAGCGGGGAGCCGAGCCGGTTCCCCCGTGACGAGCGGGCCGAGCGAAGGGGTGAGGACCCATGGGCAGCGGGACGGACGAACAGTGCGGAGCGGACCCGCGGGGAACGGGCGCGGCGGAGATGCGGGCGCGGGCCGGTGCCTTCGTCGCACGCGCCACCGCACGGCACCGGCTGCCCCTCGACTACTCCCCGGCCAGCCTGCGCCTGGTCGACTTCCTGGTCGACGGGGTGCGCAAGGGCGGCGCCGACCGGGAGCGCGCCCACGACACGCTCGTGGAACTGGGCGCGTACGTCGGTGAGGTGCTGGTCCGCCGCGCGGGCGCGGTCTGGGTGGACCTGGACGAGCCGCAGCGCGGCTGGTTCGGGCAGCCGGTCGGGGTGCGGATGCCCGACGGCCGGGTCTGGAACCCGCTCGGCAAGGTCGTCAACCGCTTCGAGACGGGCTCCCCCGAGGAGTCCCTGCGCACCTTCTACCTCACCCTGCACGGCCGCTCACGCCGGGTGGCGGCCTGAACGCGGTGAAGGGCCCGCCCCTGACCGGGGCGAACGGCCCACCCTGTGACACTTCTGTGCGGCCCGGCGCTGAAGACCGTGGGGGTGCACCCCCAGCGAATTCCGTACGAACGAGGACAGTCTTGGGCCAGGGAGGGGAACCCCGGCGCGCGCAGGCGTACGACGGGGAACTGGGAGCGGCCGTCGCGCGGGCCCAGGACGGGGACGAGACAGCGTTCGCCGTCGCGTACCGGATCGTCCAGCCGGGGCTGCTCGGCTATCTGCGCGGGATCGTCGGCGACGACGCCGAGGACGTGGCCTCCGACGCCTGGCTGGAGATCGCCCGCGACCTCGGGCGGTTCAAGGGCGACGGCGCCGGGTTCCGCGGCTGGACGGCGACCATCGCCCGGCACCGGGCCCTGGACCATCTGCGCCGGCTGCGGGTGCGGCCGAGGGCGGCGGCGCTGGAGCAGGACGTGGTCATGGACCTGCCCGGTCCGCACTCCACGCACGACCAGGCGCTGGAGTCGCTCTCCACCGCGAGGGCGCTGGAACTGGTCCGCGGGCTGCCGCGGGACCAGGCGGAGGCCGTGCTGCTGCGGGTCGTGGTGGGGCTGGACGGCCCGGCCGCGGCCCGGGTGCTCGGCAAGCGCCCCGGCGCGGTCCGCACGGCCGCGCACCGCGGCCTGAAACGGCTGGCCCGCCAGCTCGGCGTCGCGGACGCGAACGGCGAAGGTGTGACGGATGACGGGCCCCGCACGCTGGGGGAGTCGAAATGAACGGCCACGGCCGAGCGGCCGGATCGGCGGCACGCGTAGACGCACGCATGGGACAGAGGCGGAAACGGACATGGGTGAACGGCTGAACGACGGCGGAGAGCCGGTCCGTCGGCGTCCGCACCCTGCCGGGACGACCCCGGCGGCGGACGCCTTCGGCCATGAGAGGGAAGCCCAGGAGCTGGAAGTCCAGGAGCTGGAAGCCCGGGAGCTGGAGGCGCTGCTCGCCGAGGTCCTGCGCGTCGCGGGTGGTCCCGTCGCCCCGCCCGCGGGCAGCGAGGGCGAGCTGCGGGCCGTGGCTGCCTTCCGGGCCGCCCGGGACGCGGGCGCGCACACGGCCCGTACCCGCCGCCGGGACGACTGGCGGCCCCGCACCCGCCGCTCCACCGCCCGCTCGCTGCGGGCCACGCTCTCCGTCGCCGTCGCGAGCCTCGCCCTCGGCGGGGTCGCGTTCGCCGCGATCGGGTCCGCCGGGGACGACTCCGCCGAGGCGAAGCGCCCCGAGCGGTCGGCGAGCGCCACCGAGGGCCGCTCGCACGCGCCCTCGCTCACCCCGTCCCCGTCCGCCTCGGCGGACCGGGACCGCCCGGTGACCGCGAAGGACACCGAGGCCCACTGCCGCGCCTACGAGCAGGTCAAGGAGCGGGGCAAGGCGCTGGACGCCACGGCCTGGCAGCGGCTGGTGACGGCGGCCGGCGGCGAGGAGAACGTCGAGGCGTACTGCGCGGCGCAGACGGCGTCCGCCAAGAACAACGGAGAAGCCGGGAACGCCGGGAACGACGCCGGGAACAACGGCACCACCGGAGCCACCGGCAAGGGCCAGGAGAAGGCAGGGAACACCCCCAAGGGCAACGCCAGGAAGCAGTAGCCCGCCCCTCGGTCGAGGGGGCCGAGGCAACGACCGGGGTCGCCACCCCCCACAGGAGAGACCCCGGCCGTCGCGCGGCACGGACCGCGCGGCGGCCCGTACTCCCTACAGCGCCGGGAGTGCGTTTTCTGTCACACCCCGGGGCCCGTCCGCGACCGTCCCCTACGGGATCACGAGTTCGTTGCATGTTGTACGGACATGGACGCCCGACGCTTTCAGGTCGTAACGTGCCTTTCGCGCCGGACGGCCAAGCGGCAGACCACCGCAACGACCTGCGGTCTCGACCGCGACCATCGACCGACCGAGGAACCACGACGTGGGGGACGACGCGGAGCTGACAGCCGCGGTGCTTGCGGCACAGAACGGGGACGAGACCGCTTTCCGGGCTGTGTACCGCACGGTGCACCCGCGGCTCCTCGGGTACGTGCGCACACTCGTCGGCGACCTCGACGCCGAGGACGTGGCCTCCGAGGCCTGGCTGCAGATCGCCCGGGACCTGGAGCGGTTCAGCGGCGACGCGGACCGCTTCCGCGGCTGGGCCGCCCGGATCGCCCGCAACCGCGCGCTCGACCACATCCGCATGCGCGGCCGGCGTCCCGCGATCGGCGGTGACGAGACCGAGCTGACCGGCCGGGCCGCCGAGTCCGACACCGCCGGCGAGGCCATCGAGGCGCTGGCCACCGGCCGCACCCTCGACCTGATCGCCCGGCTCCCGCAGGACCAGGCCGAGGCCGTCGTGCTGCGGGTCGTGATGGGCCTGGACGCCAAGACCGCCGCCGAGACCCTCGGCAAACGCCCCGGCGCCGTCCGCACCGCCGCGCACCGCGGCCTGAAGAAACTCGCCGAACTGCTCGGCGACGATCCGGAGACCGCCGGGGTGCTCGACGCCCTGCCTCCCCAGCGAGGGCCGCGTTCGCGCGCGGTAACGTCCGCGAGTGTGACGCAAGCGAGCGCGCGGACGCAGAAGGACATGTGATGGCCGACAAGCAGGACAGGTGGCTCGACCGCGAGACGGCGGAGCGTCTGCTGCGCGGTGAGTCACCCGAGAACGCTGTCGCCCCGCAGGCCCAGGACCAGGCCGAACGCCTCGCCAGAACACTGGCGGCGCTCTCCGCGCTGGGCGCCGAACCGCTCCGGTCCGACGAGGAGCTCCCCGGCGAGGCCGCCGCCCTCAAGGCCTTCAGCGAGGCCCGGGCGGCACGTGAGTCCCAGACGTCACAGCAGTCGTGTACGTCACACCAGTCGGCGTACCCGGACGATGCCGGACTGGTCCGCATCGGCGGGCGCGCCGGCGGCGATCGCAACGGCGAACGGGCACGCCGCCGCTGGAACCGCCCGCTGCGGCTCGGGCTGGCCGCCGCGGTGGCCGCCGGCATGCTCGGCGGGGTCGCGGTGGCCGCCGGTACCGGAGTGCTGCCGAGCCCCTTCGACGGGGCCGGACCCGAACCCGGGGCCTCCGTCTCCAGCGCCGCGAGCCCCGACCGCCCGCTGATCTCGCCCTCCCCGGACGCCTCCGGCGGCCCGGACGCGGTGGCGCCGGACGGCGGCGCCGAGCGTGACACCACCGACGGCACGAAGGGCGCCGACGGCTCCTCCACCGCACCCGGCGTCCGGGGCTGGCCGAAGGGCGTGACCTCGTCCTGCCGGGACATCGAGGCCGGCCGGACCCTGGACACCCAGCACCGCCGCACCCTGGAGGGCCTGGCCGGCGGCTGGTCCCAGGTGACGTCGTACTGCGCGAACGTCCTCGAGGGCGGCTCCCGCCGGAACACGGGCGACGACCAGGACACGTCGGACTACCGGGACTCCTGGGGCGACAACGACAGCGGTACGGGCCGCGGCGGTGACGACGACGGGTCGGCCGGGCTGTCCGCCGGTCAGAGCGCCGGTGCGGGCCAGGACCAGGACGACGACCGCTCCGGCGGCACCGGCTCGCACGACGGCGACGCCCAGGGCGGCGGATACGGCGGCGGACACAGCGGGGGCGACGGCGGCAGCCGCAACGGCGGCGCGTCCGGCGGCACCGGCCGCCACTGATTCCCCATCCCCGCACGCCCCCTCTGACCTGCGGATTCATCATCCGAGAAATTTTTTTTCGCGCCGGGTGTGACGTTTTCGGGAGCCGCGGCGCAGTAACAAGTGAGCCGACTGGTCATCGGCCTTCGCACAGAGCCGGGGTTCCCCCCGTACCTACGGCTCGTGCACCTGGCGCGGGCGGGACACGTTCCCCCGGTCCCGCCCGCGCCCCGAACTCACCAGGACACCACGACCTTGTCGCCCCCGCGGACCTGAGCGAAGAGCGCCGAGACCGCCGCCTCGTCCCGTACGTTCACACAGCCGTGCGAGGCGCCCGCGTATCCCCGGGCCGCGAAGTCGGCCGAGTAGTGCACCGCCTGGCCGCCGCTGAAGAACATCGCGTAGGGCATCGGCGTGTGGTAGAGCGTGGACACATGGTCGCGGGACTTCCAGTAGACCTGGAACACCCCCTCGCGGGTGGGCGTGTACTGGGAGCCGAACCGTACGGACATCGTCGACACGGTCCGGCCGTCGATCATCCAGCGCAGGGTGCGACTCGTCTTGTCGATGCACAGCACCCGCCCGGTCAGACACCGGGGGTCGGGCGCGGCGGCCGGCTGACCGCCCATCAGATACAGCTCCCACTGCCCCGGTTCCCGTGTCATCCCCACCAGCCGGTCCCAGGTGACGGTGTCCGTCGTCCCGGTCCGCGGCAGCCCGCGCTTGCCCTGGAACCCCTTGACGGCCTCCTCGGTGGCCGCGCCGTACAGCCCCGTGGGCCCCTCGAACAGCCAGGCGAGCTGCCGCAGCCGGGCCTGGAGTTCGCGTACGTCCCGCCCGGAGTCGCCGCGCTTCCACCGCACGGCCGCGGCGGGCGTCGGCGTGCCGGGGGTCCGGGACGCGTTCGGCTTGTCGTCCGGGGCGGTGCCGCTCGGGTCCGGGGCGGGGCTCGTACGGGTGACGTCGACGTGGCCGGGCGGGCGCGCCCTGCCGTCCTGGGTGTCCGGGGTCCGCACGGTACAGCCGCACAGGGTCGCCAGGGCCGCCGTGCCGGCCAGGGCGATGATCGATCTCCGCATCCGCATGCCTGAGATGTTCCCCCCGGATGACGCCGGGCGAACGGAGCGGCATGGTGGTGGGCATGGTGCGCGAGTCGGAGTCGGGGCTGCCCATCGAGCCGGTGTACGGGCCGCGGGCCCTGGACGGCTGGGACCCGGTCGAACAGCTGGGCGAGCCGGGCGGGTACCCCTTCACCCGGGGCGTCTACCCGACCATGTACACCGGCCGCCCCTGGACCATGCGCCAGTACGCGGGCTTCGGCACGGCGGCCGAGTCCAACGCCCGCTACCGGCAGCTCATCGCCCACGGCACGACCGGCCTGTCCGTCGCCTTCGACCTGCCCACCCAGATGGGGCACGACTCCGACGCCCCGATCGCCCACGGCGAGGTCGGCAAGGTGGGGGTCGCGATCGACTCCCTGGACGACATGCGGGTGTTGTTCGACGGGATCCCGCTGGACAGGGTGTCCACGTCGATGACGATCAACGCCCCGGCCGCGCTGCTTCTGCTGCTGTACCAGCTGGTGGCGGAGGAGCAGGGCGTCCCCGCGGACCGGCTCACGGGGACGGTCCAGAACGACGTGCTGAAGGAGTACATCGCGCGCGGGACGTACATCTTCCCGCCCCAGCCCTCCCTCCGGCTGACCGCCGACATCTTCCGGTACTGCCGGGCCGAGATCCCGAAGTGGAACACGATCTCGATCTCCGGCTACCACATGGCGGAGGCGGGCGCGTCCCCGGCGCAGGAGATCGCTTTCACCCTGGCGGACGGTATCGCGTACGTCCGAACGGCGGTCGCGGCGGGCATGGACGTCGACGACTTCGCCCCCCGGCTGTCCTTCTTCTTCGTCTCCCGGACGACGCTCCTGGAGGAGGTCGCGAAGTTCCGCGCCGCCCGCCGGATCTGGGCGCGGGTGATGCGGGAGGAGTTCGGGGCGCGGGACCCGAGGTCGCTGATGCTGCGGTTCCACACCCAGACCGCGGGTGTCCAGCTGACGGCCCAGCAGCCCGAGGTGAACCTGGTGCGGGTCGCCGTCCAGGGCCTGGCCGCCGTCCTGGGCGGCACCCAGTCCCTGCACACCAACTCCTTCGACGAGGCGATCGCGCTGCCCACGGACAGGAGCGCGCGGCTGGCGCTGCGGACCCAGCAGGTGCTGGCCCACGAGACGGACGTGACCGCGACGGTCGACCCCTTCGCGGGCTCGTACGTCGTCGAGAGCATGACCGACGACGTGGAGGCCGCGGCGGTCGGGCTGATGCGGAAGGTCGAGGAGTTCGGCGGCGCGGTCGCGGCGATCGAGCACGGCTTCCAGAAGAACGAGATCGAGCGGAACGCCTACCGGATCGCGCAGGAGACCGACTCGGGCGAGCGGGTGGTCGTGGGCGTCAACCGCTTCCGGCTCGACGCGGAGGAGCCGTACGAGCCGCTCCGGGTGGACCCGGTCATCGAGGCCCGGCAGGCGGAGCGGCTCGCGCGGCTGCGGGCCGAGCGCGACCGTTCGGCGGTCGAGACCACCCTGGCCGCCCTGGGCAAGGCCGCGGAGGGGAAGGACAACGTCCTGTACCCGATGAAGGAGGCGCTGCGGGCCCGGGCGACGGTGGGGGAGGTGTGCGGCGCCCTGCGCGGGGTGTGGGGGAGGTACGTCCCGACCGACGCGTTCTGACGGGTGAACCCCTATGCGACACTCGTCCCCATGTTCGGAGTCGTCGACCTTCCCACCTATCTCGCGGGCCTCGTCCTGATCGTCCTCCTTCCGGGGCCCAACTCCCTGTACGTCCTCTCGGTCGCCGCCCGGCGCGGGGTGCGGGCGGGGTACACCGCCGCGGCCGGGGTGTGGTGCGGGGACACCGTGCTGATGACGCTGTCGGCGGCCGGGGTGGCCTCGCTGCTGCAGGCCAACGGGGTGCTGTTCGGGATCGTGAAGTACGCCGGCGCCGGATATCTGACCTGGCTCGCCGTCGGGATGCTGCGGGCCGCGTGGGGGATGTGGGGGACGCGGCGGGAGCGGCTTGTCGCCGAGGGAGCCGAGGGGGCGGCCGTCGTCCCCGATGAGCGGCCGTTCCGGCGGGCGCTGGTCGTGAGCCTGTTCAACCCCAAGGCGATTCTGTTCTTCGTCGCCTTCTTCGTGCAGTTCGTGGACCCCGGATACGCCTACCCGGCGCTGTCGTTCGTCGTCCTCGGGGCCTTCGCGCAGGCGGCGAGTTTTCTCTATCTCAGCGCGCTGATATTCAGCGGGACGCGGCTCGCGGACGCGTTCCGGCGGCGGAGGCGGCTGGCCGCGGGGGCCACTTCGGCGGCCGGGGCGCTGTTCCTCGGGTTCGCCGTGAAGCTCTCGCTGGCCGGCGCGTGAGCTACTCCTCGTAGCGGGCGGCCAGGGTCCGTGCCGTCTCGGCGATGCGGTCGCGCAGTTCCGCCGGTGCGAGGACCTCGATGTCGGCGCCCAGCCGCAGGAACTCGCCATGGGCGTGGTCGATCGACTCGATGGGCACCCGCGTCTGCGTCCATCCGTCACCCACCGGTGCCACGCCGAGGCGGTGGGCTCCCCGCGGGGTGAGCCGTACCAGGGCCTCTCCGGTGTGCAGCCGGGCCCGGAAACCGGCCACATGGTCCTGCCAGTGCGCGGCCAGGTCGAAGTCGTCCGGGACGGTGAACTCCTCTTGCAGGGGACGGAGTTCGATGATCTGGTCGATCCGGTAGGTGCGGATCCCGGAGGGCCCGTCGGCGACCAGGTACCAGCGGCCGGCCTTGAGCACGAGCCCGTACGGCTCCACCCGCCGCTCGATCTCCTCCGGTGCGCGCCAGCGCCGGTACCGCAGGACCACCGCCCGTCGCGCCCACACCGCGGCGGCGACCGCGGCGAGGTGAGGCGTGCGGTCGCCGTCGCCGTACCAGCCGGGGGCGTCGAGCAGGAAGCGTTCCTGGATCCGCCCGGCGTGCTCGCGCAGCTCCGTCGGCAGGGCGGCCCGCCACTTGAGCTGGGCGGTGGCGAGCGCCTCGCCGAGGCCGAGGTCGGCGGCGGCTCCGGGGAGCGCGGCGAGGAACGCGGCCTCGGCCTCGGGCGCGGTCAGTCCGGTGAGGCGGGTCCGGTAGCCGTCGACCAGCCGGTAGCCGCCCGCGTGTCCGGCGGCTCCGTACAGCGGGACACCCGCGGCGCCGAGCGCCTCGACGTCCCGGTAGACCGTGCGGACGGAGACCTCCAGCTCCTCGGCCAGCTGCCGGGCCGTCATCCGGCCCCGGTTCTGGAGCAGCAGAAGCAGGGTGACCAGTCGGCTCGCGCGCACGCCGCCCAGTATGCAGAGCGTTCACTGACAGTGGATGTCAGGGGAGTGTCCCTAGCCTGCGGCGCATGAGCATCGTCGAACTCCGGCAGTACACCCTGCACCCCGGCGCCCGGGAGACGCTGATCGAGCTGTTCGAGCGCGAGTTCGTCGCCGGGCAGCGGGCGGTCGGCATCACCGTCGGCGGCCGGTTCCGCGACCTCGACGACCCGGACCGCTTCGTCTGGCTGCGCGCGTTCCCCGACATGGGGCGCCGTCGGCGCGCGCTGGAGGCGTTCTACACGGGCCCGGTCTGGCGGGAGCACCGGGACGCGGCCAACGCCACCATGGTCGACAGCGACGACGTCCTGCTGCTGCGGGGGCCGTGCTTCACCGCCGAGCCGGGCGCCCGCGAGGTGGAGGCGACGATCTGCCGGCCGTCCGACGCGGCCGCCTTCGACGCGTACGCCGCCGGGCACCTGGCCCCGGGCCACGCGCTGCACCGCACCGAACGGGCCGAGAACGACTACCCCCGCCTGCCCGTCCGCACCGGCGAGGACGTCCGGCTCTGGTTCGGGCCTGCTGAGCCGCCCCCCTGGCCGGTCGAGCGGCTGCGGCTGGCGCCCGTGCGAGCCGCGCGGCATCAGCAGCCCACGCGTGCCCGGTAGCCCGCCATCCCCGTCTCCGTCTCGCCCGCCCAGCCCACATAGCCGTCCGGGCGGACCAGGAAGACGCCCTCCTTCAGGGTGATCGTCGTCCAGTCCGGGCCCCTCAGCCGGTCGAAGAGGCGTTCGCCGTTCTCGGTCAGGTCCGGCATGCGGTCGCCCGCCCGGATCCCGCCCGGGGTGCGGCGGGTCTCTTCGGTGAGTGAGGAGTCGCGGTAGTTCAGGGCCAGTTGGCGGGTCTCGGCGCCCCGGCGGGCCTCGCCCCGGTGGATGGCCGTCGACAGGCCCAGCATGGCCGCGGCGTTGGGGCGGCGCTCCTCCTCGTAGGTGTCCAGGAGGGATTCCGGGGCCCGCCCGCCGAGGACCGCCCCCAGCTTCCAGCCCAGGTTGTAGGCGTCCTGGACGCTGGTGTTGAGGCCCTGTCCGCCGGCGGGGGAGTGGATGTGCGCCGCGTCCCCGGCGAGGAGGACGCGGCCCGCGCGGAAGCGGTCCGCCAGGGCGGCGCGCGGGCGGAAGTCCGAGGACCAGCGGACCTCGGTCACGTCCCCGGGGTCGAGGTGGGTGCGGTCGGCGATCACCGTGCGGACGCCGGCCAGGGACAGCAGGGGCTCCAGATCGGTGCCGTCCGGGAACTGTGCCACCAGTTGGAAGTCCTCCGTCCCGGCCAGCGGGCACAGCGCCAGGAAGCCCGCGCCCTCCCCGGCCGGCGGGAAGACGTGCCACCACGTCCGGTCCAGGCCCGTGATCCGTACGTCCGCCACCAGCAGCGGGTCCGGGTCGACCGTCTCGCCCGTCATCCCGATGCCCAGCGCCCGGCGCACCGCCGAGCGGCCCCCGTCGGCGGCGACCGCGTACCGCGCGCGCACCGGCCCGCCGGAGGCGAAGCGCGCCGTCACCCCTTCGTCGTCCTGCTCGATGCCCACCAGCTCCCGGCCGAGGGCGACCTCGCCGCCCAGCTCCGCCAGCCGAGCCCGCAGGATCTCCTGGTTGCGCCACTGCGGGATCATCCACGGCACGGTGAAGCGGGAGCCCTCCTCGCCCTCCTTCGCCGGGTCGAACATCTGGTGCTCGCCGGCCTGCTTCCCGTCCTGCCAGATCATGCCGACCGGGTAGGGGCCGCCGGCGGCGAGGATCTCGTCGAGGACGCCCAGATCCTCGTAGATCTCCAGGGTGCGCGGCTGCAGGCCCTTGCCGCGGGAGCCGGGGGCGAGGGTCTCACCGCGCTCCACCACCAGTGCGTCCACCCCGCGCCGGGCGAGGTCGATGCCGAGGGCGAGGCCGGTGGGGCCCGCACCCACGATCAGTACGTCCGTCTGCCGCATCCCATTCTCCTTAACGCCGTTAAGTGCTGCCGATGACGACTGTGCCCTTAACGGCGTTAAGCTGTCAACCGTGACCACCGAACGAGCCCCCAGGGCCCCCCTCGACCGCAAGCGCGTCGCCGACACCGCCCTGGCGCAGCTGAACGAGACCGGTCTCGACGGGCTGACTCTGCGTGCCATCGCCAAGGAGCTCGACGTCAAGGCGCCCGCCCTGTACTGGCACTTCAAGGACAAACAGGCGCTGCTGGACGAGATGGCCACCGAGATGTACCGGCGGATGGTCGCCGGAACCGCCCTCGACCCGGCCGACTCCTGGCAGGAGCGGCTGCGCAAGGTCAACCGCGGGCTGCGTGAGGCCCTCCTCGCCTACCGCGACGGTGCGCGGGTGTTCAGCGGCTCCCGCTTCACCGGCACCGACCACGCCCATGAGATGGAGGAGAACCTGCGGCTGTTCACGGCCGCCGGGTTCAGCCTCGGTCAGGCCGTCCGGGCGACCTCGACCGCGTACTCGTACACCATCGGGTTCGTCATCGAGGAGCAGGGTGTGCAGCCGCTGCCCGGCGAGCGGCGGGAGGGGTACGACGTCGAGGAGCGCGCCCGACTGCTCGCCGAGTTCCCGCTGTCCGCGCGGGCCGGCGCGGAGATCTTCGCCGATTACGGCACGCATTTCGACGAGGGGCTGGAGATCGTCATTGCGGGAATAGGGGTGCGCTGCGGAGTTTCCTGAAAAGGGCCCCGTAATTCACTCGGAATTCACTGACGCGGCGCTGCCAGCGCCTTCCGCAGCCTCGGTGTCAGCCGCTCCTCCACCAGTTTGTTCATCGCGTAGGCCAGCAGCAGCATCGACGCGATCGTCAGCAGGAACGTGGCGGCGGACGGGATGCCGAGGCGGCGGTGCAGGGCCGCGACCACGACCCAGCCCAGGTGCTCGTGCACCAGGTAGAAGGGGTAGGTGAGCGCCCCGGCCACCGTCAGCCAGCCCCAGTTCACCCGGTCCAGCCGGCCCAGGGCGATCGCCCCGACGGCGAGGAACCCGAACGCGACGACCGCGATGATGCCGTACGAGGTGCGGTGGGCGAAGGCGTTCGGGTCGGAGACGTTCCACAGACTGCGGACCGCGTAGTGCTGGCCGATCAGGAAGCTCACCGCGGTGATCCCCCACGCGTAGGGGTCCCGGCGGTCGCGGTGGACCAGGTAGAGGCCGACCCCGCCGACGAAGAACGGCGCGTACTCCGGCATCAGCACGATGTCCAGCAGCGGTTGGTGTGCGCCCTGCGCGATCGCCGCCGCCAGGATCCAGCCCACGCAGAACAGGACCACCCGGCGCCGGTTCGCCCCCGGCAGCACCACGCACAGGGCGAACAGCGCGTAGAAGCGGACCTCCGCCCACAGCGTCCAGTCCACGCCCAGCACCCGGTCCACGCCCAGCGGCTGCTGAAGCAGGGTCAGGTTGACCAGGACGTCACTGGGCGAGACGGCGTCGTAAACGACCACCGGCAGCGCGAAGACGGCCGTCACCAGCAGGACCGCCACCCAGTACGCGGGCATCAGCCGGGCCACCCGGGAGGCGAAGAACGAGCGCAGCGGGCGGCCCCAGCCGCTCATGCAGATGACGAAACCGCTGATCACGAAGAAGACCTGGACGCCCAGACAGCCGTACGCGAACGGCGTGTGCAGGGTCGGGAAGACCGTCGACGCCGAGGTGCCCCAGGCGCGGGTGATGTCACCGCCCCGGCCGCCGTAGTGGTAGCAGGCCACCATCAGCGCGGCGATCAGCCGCAGCCCGTCCAGTGCGCGCAGCCGGCCGCCGCGCGGTGCCGCCTTCGGGGTGGCGACCGCCAGGCTCCCTTGTGTCGTGTTCACGACCGTCTGTGTCACGCGGGTGTCCCTAGGAATGCGGATGAGTGCCGTCTATGTGGACCCTATGGCGTCACCCGCGAAACTTCTGTTCGACAGCCTCAGCATTCGCTCCTCTGTTCCGAGGGGTTCACCTGGGCGTCGTTTTCCTTTCTTACGTTCTCCCAACCTCACCAGGTTTCAGTACGTCAATACGCTTTTCATAAGACCAGGAGAACCATGACGAGGGTCCGCAGCAGAGGGTCAGACACCAGGCCACAAAGGCCCTCGTCGGCGCCATCCCCGGTCTCGCTCGACGACTGCCTGCGCGCCTGCTCCGTGCACAGCGGCAAGCTCGTCGGCAGCCTCGACCCGCGCCGCCAGGCAGTCGCCGAAGCGCTGCGCCAACTGCTCGCCACCTGGGCGATCCAGGAGCAGTCCGCACCCGCGCCCACCGCCACCAGCCTGCTCCGGCGCACCAAGGCCGCCGCGACCGGCAGCGGCGGCAACCTCGGCAACGAGGTCCTCGACGCCCTGCTCAACGTCGGCAACAAGGCCGTCCTCTGCGCCTACGACGACGAGCTGAACCTCACGGTGACGATCACCGACACCATCCTCCACCTGCGCCGGGGCTCCCGCGCCGGCTGGCGGCTGCGCGGCCGGATCCTGGAGGCCCTCGGCCTGCCCGAGGAGGCCGCCGAGGCCTACGAGCGCTACCTCGAGCTCACCAAGGAGGACGGCTTCGGCGTCCGCGCCCGCGTCGACGGCATCCACGCCGCGACCAAGGCCCGCACCGAACTGCTGACCCTCCTGGAGCGCACGGTCCCCGAGGCCGCCCGCTTCGGCGCCGGACCCGCCACCGACGTCTGGGCCGAGGGCCTCGCCGCGCACGCCGCCGGCGACCAGTCCGGCGCCGAGGCCCGGCTGGCCGGCGCGCTGCTCGCCATGGACCGCGAGGGCGCCCCCGAGGACGAGGTCCAGGAGGCCCTCGCGCACTACCTCGACCTGGCCACCGGCCGGCAGACCCGGCCCACCCCCGAACTGACCCGGTCCCTCGCCCTGTACGCCGACGTCCGCCGCAACCGGATGCGCGGACCCGTCCCCGACCCCCTGTTCGGGGGCGTGCAGTGGCTCAGCCTCGGCGAGTTCCGCAACCGGATCGCCGGCAAGTCGATCTGCCTCGTCGCCAACTCGGGCAAGGTCGGCGAGAGCGGCCTCGGCCACGACATCGATGCCTACGACCTCGTCGTGCGCTTCAACTCGTACCGCATCGACCCGGCGCACACCGGCAGGAAGACCGACATCCACGTCACCATCCACAAGCACAACTACAACTGGGACAAGCCCGTCGACACCCGGCTCGTCTTCAGCGGCAGCTCACCGGACTGGAAGTACTCCGTCCGCAACAAGCTGATCCCCGGCGCCCAGACCTACGTCAACGACGAGTCGCTGCGCTGGCCCGTGCGCAACATCGGCGGCTGGACCACCGAGCAGTTCGCGGCCATCCCCACCTCCGGCTTCAACATGCTCTGGCTGCTCGACTTCCTCGACGTCAGCCCCACGCTCGACCTGATCGGCTTCGACTTCTACGAGAGCGGCGCCTACCGCCTCCCCGAGGCGATGAAGCTGGCCATCACCAACGTGCACGAATACGGCAGCGAGAAGACGTGGGTCATGGAACGGGCCCAGAGCGTCTCCGGCATGAGGATTTCCCTGCGATGACCACTTCCCTCTCGGCTTCCGCCTCCGCCCCGGCGGCCCCCGCCACCGACGCCTCCGCCCTCACCGGCAAGCGGCGCATCGCCTTCGCGAGCTTCGTCGACGAGAACTACCTGCCCGGCTTCCTCGTCCTGCTGCGCTCCCTCGCCCTCTCCAACCCGGAGGTCTGCGAGGACTTCCTCGTCCTCCACGACGACCTGCGCCCCGCCTCCGTCGCCGCGATCCGCGATCTGCACCCGCGCGTGAAGTTCCGCCGGGTGGACGCCGACCACTACGACTCCTACGTCAAGGGCGACCAGGACAACTACCTCGTCCGCAAGGCGTACTTCATCCTCGACGTCTTCCGGATCCGCGACTACGACACCGTGATCACCCTGGACACCGACATGGTGGTCCTCGGCCCGATCGACGACCTCCTGTCGCTGCGCCACGGCCTCGCCGCCGTCCCGCAGTTCTTCTACGGCGACAAGACCCGCATGCTCAACAGCGGACTGCTCGTCATCCAGAAGGAGTACCTCACCGACGCGTTCTGCGCGAAGATCGACGCGATCGGCCGCAGCGGGAAGTACGAGCTCGACAAGCACGACCAGGGCATCCTCAACGCCCTCCTCGACGGCGACTTCGTCGACCTCGACCCCGCGTACAACTACGTCAAGCGCCGCCTCTCCGGCGACCTCCCGGTCCCGGACGACGTCGCCGTCCTGCACTTCACCGGCCGCCACAAGCCCTGGCAGGGCGGCGAGGCCGGCTACGGGCTCGCCCAGGAGCGCTGGGCCGAGTTCGAGCTCACCGACGCCGAGTTCCACGCCGCCTACCTGGAGGCCGGCGACACCCTCCACCACGACCTGCTCGTCCACTACGGCACCCCGCACGTCGAGCGCACCGGCGACGTCGACACCGCCCGCAAGGTCGCCCTCGCCCACATCGGCGCCGGCGACTTCCAGGCCGCCGTCGACATCCTGGAGCGCGTCCACCTGCCGGTCGACGAGGCCTGGCCGCACGAGGTCTACGGCAACGCCCTGATGAGCGTCTCCCGCTACGAGGAGGCCCGGGCCCGGCTCCACCTCGCCGCCGCAGCCCCCAACCGGGCCGCCACCGCCTTCTCCCGGCTCGCCCAGATCGCCTGGGTGCACGGCGACGACACCGAGGCCCGCGCGTACGCCACCGCCGGCCTCACCGTCGACCCCACCCACCGCGCCAGCCGCATCTGGCACCAGCGCACCACCGGCATCCCGGCCCAGCCCGCGGGCCGACCCGAGGACCAGCTCGCGCACGTCGCGTTCTACATGGACCGCCAGGGCAACGCCGGCGACAAACTGCTCCCGGAGAGCGTCCGGCTCGGCTTCGACCGGGACACCACCTCCCGCCGCTGGCACTCCGTGCACGCCCACCGCCTCTTCGACGAGGCCGCCCTGGAGCGGGTCAACGCCCGCCGCGGCCTGGTCATCGGCGGCGGCGGCCTCTTCATCCCGGACACCATGCCCAACGGCAACAGCGCCTGGCAGTGGAACGTCCCGGACGAGATGCTGAAGGGCATCGAGGTCCCGATCGCGGTCTACGCCGTCGGCTTCAACGCCTTCGACGGCCAGTCCTACCGCGCGGGCCGCTTCCGCGAGTCGCTGCGCCTCCTCGTCGAGAAGTCCTCCTTCTTCGGCCTGCGCAACCACGGCTCCATCGAGAAGGTCCGGGCGATGCTCCCCGCCCACCTCCACGACAAGGTCCGCTTCCAGCCCTGCCCGACCACGGTCACCCGCCAGCTGGTCGACGGCTGGCAGGACCCCGTGCGGCGCGACGACACCATCCTCATCAACGCCGCCTACGACCGCGCGGGCCTGCGCTTCGGCCACGACTACGGCTACTTCCTCGCCCAGATGGCCAAGGCCGTCGAGGGCCTGCGCGAGCTGGCCGACGTGCAGTGCGTCGCGCACTCCCTCGACGACGAGAAGATCGCCTTCGACCTGCGCCGCGAACACGGCGTCTCACTGCCCGTCATCCCGATGTACGACTTCGACAACGACGGCATCCGCGAGCTGTACGCCCGCACCAGACTGGTCATCGGCATGCGCGGCCACGCCGGCATGATCCCGTTCGGCTGCGGCACCCCGATCATCAGCCTCATCTCGCACCCCAAGATGGCGTACTTCCTGCGCGACATCGACCGCCCCGAGTGGGGTGTCTCGGTGCACGACCGCAACCTCGCAGCGCTCCTCGTCGAACGCTCCCGCGAACTGCTCGCCGACCACGACCGCACGGTCGCCGACGTGCACGGCCGCCAGCAGGAACTCTGGAAGGTCACCGAGGCCAACTCCGCCGACCTGCGCACGATCCTGGGCGGCTGATCCCATGGCGACGACGACCGCCCCGGTCGACGCGCCGCCCGCCCCCCGCGCCCGCCGGTCACCCCTGTGGTGGCCGGTGGTCGCGGCCCTGGCCGCGGCGGCCGTCGTGTACACGGTCCTCATCCGGCGGCTGACGGGCGACCTCCAGTACGTGCTCGCCGCCCTGCGCCTGGGCGGCGAGGCCGGCTACTCCCCGTCCGAGGTCTTCACCCACCGCCCGTTCTTCTACCGGTGGTTCATCGCCCTGCTGGACCTGCCCACCTCCGGCGGCGTGGTCGTACGGGAGACGATCATCGAAGCCGAGGGTGCGCTGGTCGTCGCGGCGGCGGCCTTCGCCCTGCACACCGCGCTGCTGCGCCGGATCACCCCGCGCGAGGCCGCCCTCACCGCGGGCGCCACCGGACTCGTCCTGGTCCTCGCCCCGCGCACCGACTTCCTCCAGCCGGAGTGGACGGCGGTCGTCCTGACGGTCTTCGGGATCGCGGCCGCGCTCGGCGTCCGCCGCGCCTGGCCCGCCGCCCTGATCGCCGCGCTGCCGCTGGGCCTCGCGGTGATGATGAAGTACTCCACCGCCTCCACCGCCGCCTTCGGCGTCCTCATCCTGTGGGCCGCCGACCGCGGCCGGGCGATCCGCGTCGCCGTGGTCGCCGTACCCGGCGCGGTCCTGCTCTTCGCACTGAGCGTCCTCGCCGGCTCGCACGAGCTGCAGTGGACGCACGACATGCCGCAGATCAACCAGTCGGCCCTCAGCCGCACCGGCATCCGGCCGGGCTTCATCCTGCACCGGTCCTTCGAGTTCCTCGCCGACCGGTCGATCCTCACCCCGGTGCTGCTGCTCCTGCCCGGCGCGCTGCTGCTCCTCCTCACCCGCGTCCAGGGCCGCGCCCGCCGCCTGGAACTGCTGACGATCGCCGTGCTCATCGGCTTCGGCTCGCTCGCCGTGGTGATCGTCCAGGGCAACTGGTTCCCGTACCACGCCGTCCAGCTGACCGTCTTCGCGGCCGCCGTGTGGGGTCTCGCGGTGGGCGGTTCCCCGAAGCCCCCGTGGTGCTTCAGCGCGGTGTCCCTGCTGTACGGCACCCTGCCCGCGCTCTACACCCGGCTGCCGCACGGGCTCCAGCGCCCGGCGACGATGTGGGTGCTCGGCCTCGTCGCGCTGCTCGCCGCGCTGGCCGACACCCGGCTCACGGGCCTGCCCCGACGCACGCTGGCCCCGGTCGCGCTCGCCGGGGTCGTCCTGCTCGCCGGACCGGTCTGGCCGAGCTCGCCGCACCTGGCCCAGTACGGCAAGGTGTCGTCGACGAACACCAAGTTCCACCGGAACGCGGAGACCAAGCAGAAGGACGCCGACAAGCTGCGCGCGCAGCTCCCGGCGGGCGCCAAGGTGCTCTACCTGGCCTTCGGCGACACGGTCTACTACGTCGACCACCCGGCCCAGTGCCGCTACCCGATCGCCACGTTCCTGCAGCGCACCCGCTTCATCCCGGACGTGGCCGACCTGAAGTCCTTCAAGGAGAACGCGGACTGCGTCGACCACGACCCGGCGCCCTACGCGATCCTGGACCGGGCCTGGTTCCGGCTGGCGTACGTCGACGCGGACCTGCGCAGGCGCGTACAGGCGACGTACGACTGCCCGCCGCTCAAGCCGAAGACACCACTGGTGGTGTGCAGGCTGAAGTAGCCGCGTGCGCGGAAGGGGCCCCGGTGAACACCGGGGCCCCTTCCGCATGTGCGTGTCCGGTCAGCGCAGCCCGAGCGAGGCGGTCACCTTCCGGGCCATCTCCACCGAGTAGCTCTGCCCCCGGTCCTGGGGGTAGATCTGCGCCATCGTCGCCAGCGTGACCCGGCTCATCGGGGTCTCGTGGCCGGGGATCAGCGCCCGGTACCGCGGGGTCACCACGGGCTGGGCGAAGCCGGCCTTCGAGAAGTGCCAGTCCTTGATCCAGGCCGGGTCGAAGGCCGGGTTGATCCGCTTCAGGTACGGCACGAACGCGTTCAGCAGCTCACCGGGGTCGGTGGTGAAGCGCCAGTCCTCGCGCTCGACGTAGTTGCCGACGTAGAGGACGTGCCGGCCGCCGTAGACCGCCGGGTCGATCATCCTGGTGTGCTCGACCACCGCGAGGAACGGGAAGTCGGGCTCGTTGATGTTGAGCCAGTAGTACGGGATCACGCTGCGGTCCATCTCCAGGACGAAGCAGGTGGCGCCCAGGTACTGGTTCTTCCACACCGCGTCCTCGGCGGGCAGCTCGGCGGCCTTGGCGAAGGCGGGCTGCGGCGTGGTGACGATCAGGTGGTCGAAGCGGTAGGTCGAGCCGTCCGCGCAGGTGACGACCGGCGTGTCGCCCTCCTGCCGGATCGTCTCCACGGCCTTCCCGAACTCGACCTTCCCGCCCCGCTCCTCGATCCCGTCCCGCAGCGCCGCGTACACCCGCTCGAACCCGCCGTCCACATAGCCCAGTTCGAAGGTCCGGCAGTGGATACGGGCCCACAGCCACGCCATCGACACCTGCTCGGCGCGCTCGCCGAACTTGCCCTTCAGCAGCGGTTCCCAGATCGCGGCGGTGGCCTTCTTCCCGGCGTGCTTGCGCAGCCAGGCGAGGGCGGTGAGGTCGTTGTACCGCTCGCCGTTCCGTACGGCCTTCAGCACCGCCGACGACCCGGCGAAGCGCACCGCGTCCACCGGCGAGAACTCCGGGAAGCGGAGCATGTCGAACGGGGTGGTGAAGTCGATGAGCTTCCCGCCCCGGTAGATCCCGGTGGTCGGCTTGTGGAACCGCAGCGCGTCCCCGAGCCCCAGCTCCCCGATGAGCGCGATCATCGCCTTGTCGCTGCGGAAGATGTGGTGGTAGTACCGCTCCAGCGGCACCCCGCCCACCTCCAGCGAGGCGGCCAGCCCGCCGAGTTCACCGGCGGCCTCCAGGATGGTCACCTGGTGCCCGGCCCGTACGGCGTCCCAGGCGGCCGTGAGGCCGGTGGCACCGGCGCCGATGATGCCGAGGTTCATATGATCTCTCTTTTCTGGAGTGCCGGAAACTCACAATGAGAGGCCCTGCTTTGTGAGGCATGGCCACTCACGTGAAGCGGGCGTTCAAGTACCGCTTCTGCCCGACGGACGCGCGGGCGGCTGAGCTGTCGCGCACCTTCGGATGCGTGCGAAAGGTCTGCAACAAGCGAGGTGTCGTCTGTCCTTCTCCAACAGGCGTTGCGGCACTTGCAGGTCGCGTTCACGAACTTCTTCGCCCAGCGGGCCAGGTACCCGCGCTTCAAGTCGCGGAAGAAGTCCCGGAAGAGCGCGGAACACACCACCAGTGCCTTCCGCTTCCGTTGCGGGACACTGACGCTTGCGAAGATGGCGGAGCCGCTGGCCACCGTATGGTCCCGGCCGTTGCCCGAGGGCGCGACCCCTTCGACGGTGACCGTGTCCCAGGATGCGGCAGGGCGCTGGTTCGTCTCCCTGCTTGTTGGCATCGGCGTGGGCCTGAACCATCTGCTGACCCTGTCGACCGGTGAGAAGGTTGCCAACCCGAGGCACGAGCGCCGAGCGAACCGAGCCGAAGCCCGACGGAAGGTTGCGAAGATCCATGCCCGGATCGCCAACCGCCGCAAGGACCACCTGCACAAACTGACCACTGACGCGGCGTGGGCGGACGGACGGGAAGTGATCGCGGTCGACCGCTTCTTCCCTTCCTCCAAGCTGTGTTCCCACTGCGGCGCCCTTGCCGCGAGCCTGCCGCTCAGCGTCCGCACCTGGACCTGTGACGGCTGCGGCAAGACCCATGACCGGGACGAGAACGCCGGGATGTCAAGCGAAGCTCCATTTTTTGTTGAGCACGAACTGGAGCGCCAGGACCAGGGGCATCGAGGCCACCTTGATGATGTTGGCGTCGATGCCCAGTCCGTCGGTGAAGGCGAGGAAGAGCAGGTTCGTCAGGGCGATGCCGGTCAGGCCGACGGCGTAGAAGCGCAGGAAGCGGATGAACAGGCGGTCCCGGGCCTCGAAGGTGAAGCGTGCGTTGAGGACGAAGTTGTTGGTGATGGCGAGCGTGGTGCTGAGCGCGTTGGCGAACTGCTCGTCCATCCCGGCCCAGTTGTGCAGCAGCAGGAAGACGACGAGGTCGAGGGTGACGCCGCTGCCGCCGATCAGGGTGTAGCGGACCAGTTGGCGCATCGTGCCCGAGGACGAGGAAGGCGCCTGGATCCTGGCCGTGGTCTCAGTCATCGGCCCTGGAACCGCCGATCACCTCGCGCACCAGGTACAGCGGACGGCCCTGAGCCTCGCTGTAGATGCGGCCTATGTAGGTGCCGATGACCCCGAGGGACAGCATCTGGACGCCGCCCAGGAACAGCACGACGACCATCAGCATCGTCCAGCCGGAGACGGTGATGTCGGGGCGGAAGAACTTCATCGCGAGGGCGTAGAGGATGCCGACCATGGAGAGCGTCAGGACGACGAAGCCGAGCCGGGTGATCATCTTCAGCGGCACGGTGGAGAAGCTGGTCACGCCGTCGATGGCGAGCTTGGCCATCTTGCGCAGCGGGTACTTGGTCTCGCCGGCGAAGCGTTCGTCGCGGTCGAAGGCGACCTCGGTCTGCCGGTAGCCCATCGAGGCGACGATCCCGCGGACGAACCGGCTCTTCTCGCGGTACTTGCGCAGCTCGTCGGCGACGCGCCGGTCGAGGAGGCGGAAGTCGCCGGTGTCCAGCGGGATGTCGACCTCGGTCGAGGAGCGCAGGACGCGGTAGTACAGGTGCGCGGTGCTCCGCTTGAACGCGGTGTCCTGGCGGCTGCGCCGACGCGCGTGCACGATCTCCGCGCCCTCGCGCCAGGCGTCCACCAGTTCCAGGCTGACCCGGGGCGGGTCCTGGAGGTCGGTGTCCATGACGATCACCGCGTCGCCCCGGGCGACGTCCAGGCCGGCGGTGATGGCGATCTGGTGGCCGAAGTTGCGGGCGAAGTCGACGACGCGTACCCGGTCGTCCTGCTCGGCCAGCCCCCTGAGGATGGCCAGCGAGCCGTCGGCGGAGCCGTCGTTGACGTACACCATCTCGAAGTCGAGCTCCGGGCGGCCGGCGAGGGCTGCGGTCAGCTCGGTGTGGAAGGCGGCGATGCCGTCCTGCTCGTTGTAGACCGGCAGGACATAGGAGACCAGAGGCCGGTGTTCCGGTGCCCGGGTGGCGACCGGTTGCTGGGAGAGCGCTGTTTGCAGCATTCGGGGAAGCTATGGAGCGTTGGTTAACCGCGCCCCAACTCCGCCCGTCCGAAAGCGGGCTTCCCCGTTGCTCTTCATCTTTTCAGGTTTATTTGACCGAGTGGCGGCGTATTACCGCTTGATCGCCTTCCGCAGAGCCTTCGCCCGCCGTACGACCCGACGGGCCGTGGAGTTGTGCGGAAGGAACGCCAGCCGTTCCGGGATACCGCCCGGAAGCCCCAGCGAAGTCAGCCGTTTGCGCTTGAAGTAACGCTGGGTACGCGGACCGAGATGGGTGCGCAGATAGTTTTCGGCCTCGGGACGCAGACCGGAAAGAATCTGCGGCTGCATGACGAATCCGACGGCGGACAGCAGCCCGGCCGGAGTGTCCGCCGCAACGGTCTTCTCCTTGTCCTCCAGGTCCGCCAGCAGCGCGTCCGCGAGCACCACCGGCACCCGGTTGCTGTTCTGGTAGGGCGTCAGCCGGTCCAGCAGCGGCCAGGTGCCGATCCGGGCGACCGGCAGCTCGTAGAACGCGGACGCGGTGAACAGCGCGGTGGAGAAACAGCCGACGACCAGCGCGGGCGGCGCCTTCTGGAACAGCACCTCGGCGAGCACGGGCACGTCCAGGACCGTGAGGTCGACCCCGAGCTTCTCCGCCTCCGTCTCCAGGATCCGGCTGTAGCGGGCCGGAGCGGACGGATGCGGCTTGAAGACGACCGAGCGGTGCCCCTTGGCCACCGCCCCGCGCATCATCCGTACGTGCAGGTCCTCCTCCTCCTTCGCGGACATGATGTCCAGCGCGGAGAGGTACTGCCCGAGCAGCAGCGCCGAGTCGTCGGGCGGCGCCGGCAGGTCCGGCACGGCGTCGGCGACCTGCCCGAGCACCTTCAGGAACGCGGCCGCCGGGACCGTACGCGCGGGCACCTCGAACTCGGTGAGCAGCAGCGGTACGAGCCCGGGGACCAGGTCGAGATGGAGCAGCCGGCGCACCCGGGTGCCGATCAGCGGGTCGAGCTTGTTGCGGGTGGGGCCGTAGCTCATCAGACCGTCGGCGTACACCTCGATCGGCGCGCCCGGGAACACCTGGGCGATCGCCTGGGCCGGGTTGACCTGGATGGACTCCAGGACGATCTCCACCCGGTCCGTGCCGAGCCCCCACAGCAGCCGCAGATACCGCTCGAACAGCGGGACGTCGTCGGGGCGCGGGGTCCAGGCGCCCGGGTGGAAGGGGCTGATCGCCTCGTTCCAGGACAGGACCTCGTCGAAGCGGTCGCGCAGGGGAGCGAAGCCCGGCATCTCGTCGAGGGCCGGGGCGGTCTCCGGGTTCGTCGCGTTGTTGCAGACCAGCAGCAGCCGCCGCTCGGCCGCCGGGAAGCAGTCGGCGTCCAGGGCGGCGGCGAGGGTGGCCGCGCCGTACAGCGTGGAGGCGCAGAGGATCTGCGTGGTCTGTCCGGTGGTGCGTGCCATCAGGCGGCCGCCTTCGCGCTGGTGATCTGGCGCCTGAGCCGCCGCAACTTGGCGGAGCGCCGCAGGTCCATGGTGTCGAGAACGTCGGTGAGCAGCTCCTGCGGCATCCGCTTTATGGCCGCCGAGCTCATGGTCCGCAGCTGCTTGGCCACGGCGGGCTCGAACTTGTCGATCTCCGCGAGATGGTGGGCGATGATCGCGCAGTAGGTGCGCACCGCCTTGGGCAGCAGCCGGTCGGCCTCCCGGTCCTGCGCGGTCTCCTCGATCACCTCGTCGAAGGCGCGGATGAAGTCCAGCTGGCGGGCGTCGCCGATCTGGGTGAGGGAGGAGGCGACCCCGCGGCGGTAGAAGACACCGTGCAGGTTCAGCACCGCGAACGACTCCGCCTCCCGGTGCAGCTTCCAGATCCACGGCCGGTCCTCGGCGGTGCGCAGCCCGTGCGTGAAGTGCAGCAGCCCCCGGTCGAGGAGCCGGCGGTGGTAGGCGCCGGCCCAGGCGTAGGCGTAGTCGACGGAGGTGGAGCGGTCGACGGGCAGGATCGCGTCCCGGGGGCTGAGCACCTCCTCGCGCCGCCCGAGCGGATGCCGGACGATCGTGCGGGCCCGTCCGGTGGCCTGCACATGGTCCGTCCGGACGAAGTCGCAGCCCAGCGTCTCGATCGCGGTGACCAGTTCGGTCAGATACCCGCGCGCCAGCCAGTCGTCGCCGTCGAGGAACGTCAGGTACTCGCCGCTCGCCGCGTCGAGTCCGGTGTTGCGCGCGGTGGCCAGCCCCCCGTTCTCCTCATGGCGGACGTACCGCACCTGGGCGACCTCGGAAAGCTCTTCGACCGCCCGTTCGAGAATGGCCGGAGTTTCGTCCTTCGATTTGTCGTCCACCAGGACGAACTCGAAGTCCGGGTGGGCGTTGAGGCGAAGGCTTCTGAGGGTGTCCGGCGCGTATTGCTGGACGTTGTAGAACGGCACGATCAAGGAAAGCTTTGGCACGGCGAAATCCTAGGAGGGCCCCCGACAACGGAACTTTCCGTTGAGGAGACAGGGGGTGAACTCAATGTGTCGGAATGGTGCACCGGGCGTGCGTCACAGCTTCTGGAGAGCCAGTTCGGCCGCCGGTGGGCTGCTGTTAACTTTTCGTTGAATCGAGGTTGGGCCAACCCTCGGTTTTGCTTTCTAGCGTCTTCGACGTGCCAGCAAGTACTGCGAACCCCCCACGGATTGCCGTCCTCGCGGACTCGGACACCCGATGGAAATGGGGTGCGCTGACCGCCTCCAGGATCGTGCCCGGATCCGGAGGCGGGGTGCAAGCCGACCCCGTCGCCGCCCCCGTCCTCGACGGGTTCCTCCTGCGCGGCCGCGCCACCCCCACCCCGCGCCAGCTCGCCGAGGTGGGCGTGCACGCCGACTCCCTGCGTGAGGTCACCGCCGTCGAGTTCCTGCGCGCCATGGCGCAGGAGTCGTACGACGTCCTCGTCCTCGCGCTCGTCGGCGGCGGCGTCCAGGCCGTCCTGCACGGCCTCAAGCGGGTCTGGGAGGGCAACCCGGACCGCCCCGTCGTCGTCACCGGCTACGTCGGCGTCGTCTACGAGAAGCTCGCCGACGGCCTGCTGCTGCGGCACGGCGCCGACCTCGTCCTCGCCAACTCCCGTCAGGACGCGGAGCGGTTCCGCGCGGTCTACGACGGGGTCGGCGCCGACTCCTCCTCGGTGACCGAGGTCGCCCTGCCCTTCCTCGGCGGCGACCCCTACACCGGCGAGCACGACCCCTACACGGTCGTCTTCGCCGCGCAGCCCTCCGTACCGGAGAGCCGCAAGGACCGTACGTACCTGCTGAACCGGCTGGTCCGGCACGCCCGGCTGCACCCCGAACGCGAGGTGCTGCTGAAACTGCGCTCCAAGCCCGGCGAACACACCACCCACATCGAGGAACTGCCCTACCAGAAGCTGGTCCAGCGGCTCGATCCGCCGGCCAACTTCCGCCTGGTGTACGGCAACATGGGCGAGGTCCTCGACCGCACCGACCTGCTGGTCACGATCAGCTCCACCGCGGCCCTGGAGTCCCTCCACCGGCGTGTCCCCACCGTCGTGCTCAGCGACCTCGGGGTGCGCGAGGCCCTCGGCAACCACCACTTCGTCGGCTCCGGCTGTCTCGCCTCCTGGGACCAGCTCGACGCCGGCCACCGGCCCACCCCCGACGAGGAGTGGGTCTCCCGGCAGGGCGTCGCTGCCGACGGAGCCTACGCCACCGCCTTCGACGCGGCCCGCGAGCGCATCGCCAAGCTCCTCGACCGGCCCGGCGGACTGCCGCCCCTCACCCCCTGGTACACGCCCGCCACCGCGCCCGGCTATCTGCCCGGCATCCTCGCCCGCCACCACCTCGGCCCCGACGGCAGCCCGCTGCCCGGCGCACCCGCCTCCGACAAGGAGCCCGGCCCGGTCCGCCAGATCGTCCGCCGTGCCGCCCGCGGCGCCTACCGGCACGGAGTGCAGCGGGTGGCGCCCGTGATCCGGCGGATGGGGGAGCTGTGAGCGGGGACCGTCCGGCGACGGGCCGGGTACAGGCCGCCGGGTCCGCCCTGTCCGGCGGGGGCGGGCCGGGGGCGGCCGCCGATCGGCGCGACGGCGACGGCGGTCTGCCGCCCCGTGCGGGGCGCGCCGTGGGCGGGGACCGTCCGGCGACGGGCCGGGTACAGGCCGCCGGGTCCGCCCTGTCCGGCGGGGGCGGGCCGGGAGCGGCCGCCGATCGGCGCGCCGGCGACGGCGGTCTGCCGCCCCGTGCGGGGCGCGCCGTGAGCGGGGACCGTCCGGCGACGGGCCGGGTACAGGCCGCCGGGTCCGCCCTGTCCGGCGGGGGCGGGCCGGGGGCGGCCGCCGATCGGCGCGACGGCGGTCCGTCGCCCCGTGCGGGAAGCGCCGTGAGCGACCGTCTTCCACAGCAAGGAGAAGCCTCCATGTCCGACTCCCCAGCGGCGCGGCGCCGCGTCCTCGCCGTGATCCCCGCCCGCGGCGGCTCCAAGGGCGTGCCCGCGAAGAACCTCGCCCCCGTCGGCGGCGTCCCGCTGGTCGCCCGCGCGGTCCGCGAGTGCCGGGCCACCCGGCTCGTCACCGACGTCGTCGTCTCCACCGACGACCAGGCCATCGCCGCCGCGGCGCGCGAGGCGGGCGCCGAGGTCGTGCTGCGCCCCGCCGCCATCGCCGGCGACACCGCCACCTCCGAGGCGGCCGTCCTGCACGCCATGGACGCCCACGAGGCCCTGCACGGCGCACCGGTCGACGTCGTCCTGCTCGTCCAGTGCACCAGCCCGTTCCTGATCCGCGAGGACGTCGACGGGGTCGCCTCGGCCGTCGTGGAGAAGGGCGCCGACACGGCCGTGACCGTGGCCCACTTCCACGGCTTCGTCTGGCGCGACGCCGACGCCGGCGGCAACGGCGTCAACCACGACAAGTCCTACCGCCCGCGCCGCCAGGACCGCCCCCAGGACTTCCTGGAGACCGGCGCCGCCTACGCCATGGACGCGGCCGGCTTCCGCGCGCACGGCCACCGCTTCTTCGGCCGCACCGACCTCGTCCGCACCGACCCCGCCCGGGTCCTGGAGGTCGACGACCCGCACGACCTGGCCCGGGCCCGCGCCCTCGCCCCGCTGTTCGACGCGGACCGCCCCGACGGGCTGCCCACCGCCGAGGACATCGACGCGATCGTGCTCGACTTCGACGGCACCCAGACCGACGACCGGGTGCTGATCGACTCCGACGGACGGGAGTTCGTCTCCGTCCACCGCGGCGACGGCCTCGGCATCGCCGCCCTGCGCAGGAGCGGCTTCAAGCTCCTGATCCTGTCCACGGAACAGAACCCGGTCGTCGCCGCCCGGGCCCGGAAGCTGAAGCTCCCGGTCCTGCACGGCATCGACCGCAAGGACCTCGCACTCAAGCAGTGGTGCGAGGAACAGGGCATCGCGCCGGAGCGCGTGCTCTACGTCGGCAACGACGTCAACGACCTCCCCTGCTTCGCCCTCGTGGGCTGGCCGGTGGCGGTCGCGAGCGCCCACGACGTCGTACGCGGCGCCGCACGCGCGGTCACCACCGTCCCCGGTGGCGACGGCGCGATCCGGGAGATCGCCGGCTGGATCCTCGGACCCTCTCTCGACACCCTCACCAGGTAAGGAACGTTCCGCCATGAGCACCAACTCCCGTCTGCGCACGTTCGGCTCCCGCGAGGTCGGCCCCGGCCGCCCGGTCTACATCTGCGGCGAGATCGGCATCAACCACAACGGCGACCTCGAGAACGCGTTCAAGCTGATCGACGCGGCCGCCGAGGCCGGCTGCGACGCCGTCAAGTTCCAGAAGCGCACCCCCGAGATCTGCACCCCGCGCGACCAGTGGGACATCGAGCGCGACACCCCCTGGGGCCGGATGACGTACATCGACTACCGCCACCGCGTGGAGTTCGGCGAGGACGAGTACCGCCGGATCGACGAGTACTGCAAGGAGAAGGGGATCGACTGGTTCGCCTCCCCGTGGGACACCGAGGCCGTCGCCTTCCTGGAGAAGTTCGACATCCCCGCCCACAAGGTGGCCTCCGCCTCCCTCACCGACGACGAGCTGCTGCGCGCCCTGCGCGCCACCGGCCGCGCCGTCATCCTCTCCACCGGCATGTCGACCCCGAAGCAGATCCGGCACGCCGTCGAGGTGCTCGGCAGCGACAACATCGTCATGTGCCACGCCACCTCGACCTACCCGGCCAAGGCCGAGGAGCTCAACCTCCGCGTGATCAACACGCTGGAGAAGGAGTACCCGAACGTCCCGATCGGCTACTCGGGCCACGAGACCGGCCTGCAGACCACGCTGGCCGCCGTCGCCCTCGGCGCCGTCTTCGTCGAGCGCCACATCACCCTCGACCGCGCGATGTGGGGCTCCGACCAGGCCGCCTCCGTCGAGCCGCAGGGCCTGACGCGCCTCGTCCGTGACATCCGCACCATCGAGGCCTCCCTCGGCGACGGCGTCAAGAAGGTCTACGACTCCGAGCTCGGCCCCATGAAGAAGCTGCGCCGCGTCAGCGGTGTCGTCGCGGAGGCGGAGATCGCCGCGGCTGCGGGCGAGCCGGTCGCGGTCTGAGCCACCACGGTCCCAGACACCCACCACTACGGGACGGTCGTACGAGGATGAGCCCCCGCGCCGGCACGCACACCGGCACCACCCCCCACACGCTCGCGTTCGTCGAGAGCCCGGTGCAGCTCCTGAACGTGCTCGAATGGGCGCACGGCCAGGAGCTTCCCGGCGCGGAGCTCACCCTCGTCGTCCTGTCCCCGACCGACCCGATGACCCGCGGCCAGCTGCGCCGCATGGCCGAGCTGGCCCGCGACGAGGGCCACGCGGTCCGCTGGGAGGAGGCGCGCGGCGGCACCACGGCCCCCTTCCGCACGATCGGCGGTCTGACCCCGCTGCTGCGCCGCGCCCACCGGGTCGTCATGGGGGACCCGTTCTCCCGGTACGTCCAGCTCCTGCTCTCCATCACCAGGGCCTCCGATCTCGTCGTGGTCGACGACGGCACCGCGACCATGGAGTTCGTCGGGCAGCTGGCCCGCGGCGAACGCCTCGTGCGCTGGCACCGCAAGGGCGGCCGGCCAGGCCCCCGCGACCTGGTCTTCGCGCCGGTGTCCTCCTCGGCCCGCCGACGTCTCACCCCTTCGGCCGACACCCGGGTCGAGGTGTTCTCGGCGATGCCGGTCCAGGACATCCCCGAGGGCGTCACGGTCACGGCCAACACCTTCACCTGGACCCGGGCCCGCTTCGGGCCGCCGCGCGTCACCAAGGGCGCGGACATGGTCGGCACGTCCCTCGTCGAGACCGGTGTGGTGGACGCGGACCGCTACCTGGAGGCCGTCCAGGCCCTCGCCAAGGCCCATGGCGCGGCGCGCTACTTCGCCCACCGCCGCGAGAGCGCGGAGAAACTCCACCGGCTGGCCGTGGAGACGGACCTGGAGGTGGTCCGCCCCGACCTCCCGCTGGAACTGATCGCCCGCCGCGGCCCGATCGGCCGTACGGTCCTCAGCTTCCCGTCCACCGTCGTCCACACCCTCCCGCTGGCCCTCTCCGGCACGGACGTCCGCGTGGCGGTCTGCGACATCGACCCCACCTGGCTGACGGAACACGCGTCACCTCGGGCGCAGGGCTTCTTGTCGGGGGTGACGGGGACGGCGCGGGATGTGCACCGTTTGGCGGCCGTGATGCCGTAGCCGCGGGCCGTCACCCGGCTGCGGGCAGTCGCGCTCGGCAGTCGTGCTACATGCCGGGTACCTGAGCCAGGAGATACGCCCTCGGGTACTTGCGGCCCTCTTCCGGGGCGAGGACCACGCGGGCCAGTACCCCGAAGCCCGTCTCCCCCAGCAGCGCCGCCACCGCCTCCGGATCCCGCAACCAGTACCGCAGTGAGACCTGGTGACCGAAGCGTTCCGTGACGTGGAGTTCCTCGCCCCGGCCGGTCTGGAAGGCGAGGAGCAGATGCCCGCCGGGGACCAGGACCCGGCGGAACTCCCGCAGGACGGAGGGGAGTTCGCCGTCCGGTACGTGGATCACGGAGTACAGCGCGATCAGGCCGGCGAGCGAGTGGTCCGGCAGGTCCAGCCCGGTCATCGAGCCCACGTGGAACCGCAGATGCGGATGCGCCCGCGAGGCCAGCGCCACCATGCGCGGCGAGACGTCCACCCCGAACACCGAAAGGCCCAGCGCGTCCAGCCGCCGGGTCACATACCCCGGCCCGCTCCCGACGTCCGCGACCGGCTCGCCGCCCCCGCGCTCCTTCACCAGGTCCGCGAAGCCGGAGAGCAGCGCTCTGTCCAGGTGCCGGTGCTCCAGCCCGTCCGAGAACTCCTCGGTGTAGGCCTCGGCCATCGCGTCGTACGAGGTGCGGGCGGCGTGCAGGAAGTCGACGTCCAGGTCGGTCATGGGCGCGCACACTACCGGCGCGCGCGGCGACTCGTACGAACGTCCGATGAACGATTCCGGAACGTGGACACAGCGGGCGCCCCACCCGTACCTCATGGTATGGGTGAGGATAGGAAGAGGGCGGCGCCAGATGAAAAACCGGCGAGTTTACCCACCCTCTACGGCAACCATGCGTCGGGCGGCCAACTTTTCTTCCTCCAACAGGTTGAAATTTTGTTGATCGGGTCAGTTGACCGCTCCGGCGTCCTACCCTTCAGAGGGTGAAGCAACTGATGTCCCGAGAGTCCGAGGCCGATCCTGCGAAGCGCGCCGCCCTGCCCGGCACGCTGCCCGAAGCCCTGCGTGCGGAGCTCGTCGCCTTCCGGCGCGACATGCACATGCATCCCGAGCTCGGCAACCAGGAGTTCCGTACGACCGCCGCGATCAAGGCCCGCCTGGAGAAGGCGGGCCTCAAGCCGCGTGTCCTTGCCATCGGGACCGGCCTCATCTGCGACATCGGGATCGAGGAGGGGGAGCCGGTCTCCGGCGTGCCCATCCTCGCCATGCGCGCCGACATCGACGCGCTGCCCATCCCGGACACCAAGACCGAGTGCGCGTACCGCTCCACGGTCCCCGACCGCGCCCACGCCTGCGGTCACGACGTGCACACCACCGTCGTCCTCGGCGCCGGCCTGGTCCTCGCCGAGCTGCACAGGCAGGGCCGCCTCCCGCGGCCCGTGCGGCTGATCTTCCAGCCCGCCGAGGAGGTGCTGCCCGGCGGCGCCGCCGACGCCATCGAGTGCGGCGCGCTGGACGGCGTCGGCCGGATCATCGCCGTGCACTGCGACCCGCGCGTCGACGCGGGCCTCATCGGGCTGCGCGAAGGCGCCATCACCTCCGCCTGCGACCGGCTGGAGATCACCCTGGACGGGCCCGGCGGCCACACCGCCCGCCCGCATCTGACCACCGACCTGGTCACCGCGGCCGCCCGCGTCGTCACCGACGTGCCCGCGCTCGTCGGACGCCGGGTCGACACCCGGGCGGGCCTCGCGGTCACCTGGGGCCGCATCGAGAGCGGCCACGCCCCGAACGTGATCCCGCAGCACGCCGAGCTCTCCGGCACCGTGCGCTGCCTGGACATCGAGGCCTGGCGGCAGGCCCCGGACATCGTGGTGGCGGCGATCGACGAGGTCGCCAACCTGCACCGCGCCAAGTCCGAGATCAACTACGTCCGGGGCGTCCCGCCCGTCGTCAACGACGGCGAGGTCGCCGCCCTGCTGCACCAGGCGATGATCGCCCGGCGCGGCGAGGGCTCGGTGGAGGGCACCGAGCAGAGCCTCGGCGGGGAGGACTTCTCCTGGTACCTGGAGCGGGTGCCGGGTGCGATGGCCCGGCTCGGCGTCCGTCCCCCGGGTGAGCGCACGGTCCGCGATCTGCACCAGGGCGACTTCGACGCCGACGAGTCCGCGATCACCGTGGGCGTGGAGCTGTTCACGGCCGCCGCCCTGCTGGACGCGGCGACGCGGGAGGTCTGACGGCGTACGGGGGCGCAGGGGGAACCGAGGGTGACCGAAAGGCATCCCTTCGTCCCCTTGTGTCACCCGCCCGTAACCGCGAGGACGCGCTTGCGAACCAAGGTCGGCACGAATCGATAACGGGAGCGAGCAACCCCGTTCCCCTCCCCGTCTACGCGCGTTACTGTCGCCGAAATCGCCACCCGGTACGGCTTGTTGGGGAGCCCTCCGGAACGGCGCCACCAAGGGGAAAGCGGGCCGGTCACGGCGCCGTGGGGATTTCGAAGGGGTGCTTGCTGTGCGTCTGATATCTCGGAAGAGCAGAATTTCCCAGGCAGCGGTGGCCGTCGCGGTCATCGCGCTGGCGGCCACCGGCTGCGGTGAGTCCAGCACCGGTTCCAAGGCGAGCGACTCGGCGTCGTCGTCGTCCGGGAAGTACTCGGGCAAGGGCATCGGTCTCGCGTACGACATCGGCGGCAAGGGCGACCAGTCCTTCAACGACGCCGCCTACGCCGGTCTGCAGAAGGCCGAGAAGGAGTTCGGCATCAGCGGCCGGGACGTCGAGCCGCAGGACAACGAGACGGACGCGGACAAGATCCAGCGTCTGACCCAGCTGGCCCAGGCCGGCTACAACCCGGTGATCGGCGTCGGCTTCGTCTATGGGCCGGCCGTCAAGGAGGTCGCCGCGAAGTTCCCGAACACCACCTTCGGGATCATCGACGACGAGACCGTCCAGGCGAAGAACGTCGCCGACATGGTCTTCCACGAGGAGCAGGCCTCCTACCTGGCCGGCGTCGCCGCGGCCAAGACCTCCAAGAAGGCCCACATCGGCTTCATCGGCGGTGTGGACATCCCGCTGATCCACAAGTTCGAGGCCGGGTACGTCCAGGGCGCCAAGTCGGTCAACCCGAGCATCAAGATCGAGTCGCAGTACCTGACGGAGACGCCCCAGGAGGGCGGCTTCTCCAGCCCCGACAAGGGCAAGGACGCCGCGGCCGGCCAGATCGAGGCCGGCGCCGACGTGATCTACCACGCGGCCGGTCTCTCCGGTCAGGGCGTGATCACCGAGGCCGCCGCCAAGAAGGTGTGGGCCATCGGCGTCGACTCCGACCAGTACAGCCAGAGCGCACTCGCGGCGTACAAGGACTACATCCTCGGCTCGGCCCTGAAGAACGTCGGCGGCGCGGTCTACGACCTCGTGAAGTCCGTCCACGAGGGCAAGCCGCTGTCCGGCGTGGTCCGCGGCAGCCTCTCCAACGACGGGGTCGGTTTCGCCGACTCCAACCCGAAGTACAAGGCGATGACGGACGTCGTCGCCGCCGTGGACAAGGCCAAGCAGGCCATCATCGACGGCACGGTCACGGTCAACACCAAGTAACACCCCGACGGGGCCGGTGTAACACCGGCCCCGCCCGCCGCTTACGCCCTTACGGGCGTCCTTGCAGCCCAAGCGCCCCGGGGCGCGGGGCGTCGGCCACCCGTCTGCCCCGTGGGCGGACGACGCGTGGCCGACGCCCCGCGCCCCGCCTCCCGCAGGGGGCGTTCGGCTGTACGTAACCTGGATTACAACTGTGGCCACAGCTCGATAACGGAGCGGACAGAAGGGTTTTTCCTCCCGGTCTACGCGCGTTACGCTGCGGCGGAACCAGCGCCTGGTTTGGGCGCTTGCACAAAGGAGTCTCGTTCCATGCGCCGGGTGTCCCGAATCGCCGTTGCGGGTGTTGCCACCGCAGCTCTCGCAGTGACCGTTTCCGCCTGTGGAAGCTCGTCCACGTCGTCGTCCTCGTCCGAGAGCAGCAAGAACAACCTCGGCCTCGCGCTCGCGTACGACGTCGGCGGCAAGGGCGACCAGTCCTTCAACGACGCCGCCACCGCCGGTCTGGAGCAGGCCGACAAGGAGTTCGGCTACAAGTCCACCGCGGTCGAGCCGCAGGACGGCGAGTCCGACGCGGACAAGGTGCAGCGCCTGGAGAACCTCGCCAAGCAGGGGTACAACCCGGTCATCGGCGTCGGCTTCGCCTACGCGCCCGCCGTCAAGGAGGCCGCGGCCAAGTACCCGAAGACCACCTTCGGCATCGTCGACGACGAGCAGATCAAGGCCGACAACGTCGCCGACCTCGTCTTCCACGAGGAGCAGGCCTCCTACCTCGCCGGTGTCGCGGCCGCCAAGGCGACCAAGTCGAACGTCGTGGGCTTCGTCGGCGGTGTGGACGTGCCGCTGATCCACAAGTTCGAGGCCGGCTTCAAGCAGGGCGTCGAGGACACCAAGAAGGGCGTCACGGTCAAGTCGCAGTACCTGACCGAGACCGCCGCCGAGGGTGGCTTCTCCAGCCCCGACAAGGGTGAGAGCGCCGCCGAGGGCCAGATCGACGCCGGCGCGGACGTCATCTACGCCGCCGCGGGTCTGTCCGGCCAGGGCGTCATCAAGGCCGCCAACGCCAACAAGGTGTGGGCGATCGGCGTCGACTCCGACCAGTACAAGCAGGACGCGCTCAAGGCGTACAAGGACTCGATCCTGACCTCCGCCATGAAGAACGTCCAGGGCGCGGTCTACACGCTGGCCAAGTCGGTCGAGGACGGCAAGCCGGAGACGGGCGTCGTCCGCGGCAGCCTGGAGAACGGCGGCGTGAGCGTGTCGAGCTCCAACCCGACCTTCTCCGGCAACGCCGACATGCAGGCCGCGATCAAGAAGGCCGAAGAGGGCATCAAGAACGGCACCATCACCGTCAAGACCTCCTGACGACCTCCTCTCCCGAGAGGAAAACCGGTCGGAGGCATTGGCCAACAGGACGCTGTGATGACAGCGTTACGGCCACGGAACGGGGCACGGGAAGCAAGGCGTACTCGTGCCCCGTTCGCGCGGCAGAATGCTCGGAACGGATCGTGACCGAAAATGAGCGATCAGATCCGGGCACTATTTAAAGCAGGGGCGCTACGCGCGTAGAGCGGCCCCTTTCCCAAGGAGAGTGCGCCATCGACGCGTCCAGCAGCCCTCCGCTCACCGCACAGTCGACGATCGCGGTAGAGCTGGCGGGGATCACCAAGCGCTTCCCCGGTGTCGTCGCCAACCACGACATCCACCTGACCGTCCGCAAGGGCACCGTGCACGCCCTGGTCGGGGAGAACGGCGCCGGCAAGTCGACCCTGATGAAGATCCTCTACGGCATGCAGAAGCCGGACGAGGGCACCATCGCCGTCGACGGACAACAGGCGACCTTCTCCAGCCCCGCCGACGCCATCGCCCGCGGCATCGGCATGGTCCACCAGCACTTCATGCTGGCCGACAACCTGACCGTCCTGGAGAACGTGGTGCTCGGCAGCGAGAAGCTGCACGGCATCGGCGGCGGCGCCCGCAAGAAGATCAAGGAGATCTCCGACCGCTACGGCCTCGGAGTGCGCCCCGACGCCCTGGTCGAGGACCTCGGTGTCGCCGACCGCCAGCGCGTGGAGATCCTCAAGGTCCTCTTCCGCGGCGCCCGCACCCTCATCCTCGACGAGCCGACCGCCGTGCTCGTCCCGCAGGAGGTCGACGCGCTCTTCGCCAACCTGCGCGAGCTCAAGGCCGAGGGCCTCTCCGTCATCTTCATCTCCCACAAGCTGGGCGAGGTCCTCTCCGTCGCCGACGACATCACCGTCGTCCGGCGCGGTACGACCGTCGGCACCGCCGTCCCCTCCGAGACCACCCCCCGCCAGCTCGCCGAGATGATGGTCGGCTCCGAGCTGCCCACCCCGGAGACCGCCGAGTCCACGGTCACCGACCAGGCCGTCATCACGGTCGCGAACCTCACCGTCTACGCCAGCGGCGGCGCCTCCATGGGCACCGAGGCCGAGCCCAGCGGCGGCATCACGCTGGCCCCCGAGGGCGGCGAGATCAAGCGCGTCCTGGACGACGTCAGCTTCACCATCCACGCCGGCGAGGTCATGGGCATCGCCGGCGTCGAGGGCAACGGCCAGACCGAACTGATCGACGCCCTGATCGGCACCAAGAACGCCGACTCCGGCTCGATCGCCTTCCTCGGCGAGGACATCACCCCCTGGCCCACCCGCAGGCGCCGCGAGTCCGGCGTCGGCTACATCCCCGAGGACCGCCACCGCCAGGGCCTGCTCCTGGAGGCCCCCCTCTGGGAGAACCGCATCCTCGGCCATGTCACCGAGAGCCCCAACGCCAAGGGCTTCTGGCTGAACCCCAAGGGCGCCCAGGCCGACACCCGCCGGATCGTCGAGGAATTCGACGTCCGCACCCCCGGCATCGACGTCACCGCCGCCTCCCTCTCCGGCGGCAACCAGCAGAAGCTGATCGTCGGCCGCGAGATGAGCCACAACCCGAAGTTCCTGATCGCCGCCCACCCCACCCGCGGTGTGGACGTCGGCGCGCAGGCCCAGATCTGGGACCGCATCCGCGAGGCCCGCCGCGAGGGCCTGGCCGTGCTGCTGATCTCCGCCGACCTGGACGAGCTGATCGGCCTGTCGGACACCCTGCGCGTGATCTACAACGGAAGGCTGGTCGCGGACGCCGACCCAGCCACCATCACACCCGAAGAGCTGGGCTCGGCCATGACGGGTGCCGCCACCGGACACCTTGAGCACGTCGAGGAAGCGAGCGCCCCGGAGGACGAGGCCCGATGAAGAAGTTCGACAAGGAGCGCCTGCTCCTCGCCGTGGCCGGCCCGGTCATGGCGCTCGTCGCGGCGATCCTGCTGACCTCGGTCGTGCTGATCGCCTCGGGCAAGAGCCCGATCGAGCCGTACACGCTCATGCTGGAGCAGATCGGCTACTCCGACGTCCAGGTCCTGATCATCAACCAGGCGTCGCTGTACTACATCGCCGCCCTCGCGGTCGCCCTCGGCTTCCGTATGAACCTGTTCAACATCGGCGTCGACGGCCAGTACCGCCTCGCCGCGATGATGACCGCCGTGGTCGGCGCCCACATGGACCTGCCGGCCTTCCTCCAGGTCCCGCTGCTGCTGCTGGTCGCCGCCTTCACCGGTGGCATCTGGGCCGGTGTCGCGGGCGTCCTGAAGGTCACCCGGGGCGTCAGCGAGGTCGTCGCGACGATCATGCTCAACGCGATCGCCACCAGCCTCATCGCCTACCTCACCCTGCCCGACGTCTTCGGCCAGCTCGTCGGCGACAACAAGACCACCGGCATCATGAAGGAGTCCGGCTGGGTCCCCGGCATCAACCTGGGCGCCGACGTCGGCGAGATCTACGGCCTGGTCTTCCTCGCCGTCGCCCTCGGCATCGTCTACTGGCTGGTCCTCAACCGCACCCGCTTCGGCTTCGACCTGCGCGCCACCGGCGAGTCCGAGTCGGCCGCCGCCGCCTCCGGGGTCGACGCCAAGCGCATGATCCTCACCGTGATGATCGTCTCCGGCGCGGTCTCCGGCCTCGCCGGACTGCCGCTGCTGCTCGGCGACGCCCACACCTACAGCCTGAGCTTCCCGACCGGCGTCGGCTTCACCGCCATCGGCATCGCCCTGCTCGGCCGCAACAACCCCGGCGGCATCGCCCTCGCCGCCCTCCTGTGGGCCTTCCTCGACAAGGCGTCCCCCGCCCTCGACTACGCGACTCCCGAGCCGTACGAGAAGGAAATCGCGATGATCATGCAGGGCCTGATCGTCTTCGCGGTCGTCATCTCCTACGAGGTCGTCCGCACCTGGGGTCTGCGCCGCCAGCAGAAGCGCGTCGGTGAGGAACTCGCCGCCGCCGCGAACACCAAGAAGGAGGTGGCGGTCTGATGAGCACCGCGACCATCGCGAAGCCGAAGTCCGGGCAGCCCGGCAAGGGCGGCCGCCGGATGTCGCTGCCCGTCCTCCTGCTGGTCATCGCGGGCGTCCTGATCCTGACCTCGGTCGTCCGCCTGATCACCGGCGCGGACGGCATCACGTCCACCGGCCAGATGTCCACCGCCCTGCGCGCCGCCGTCCCGATCGGCCTCGCAGGCCTCGGCGGTCTGTGGGCCGAGCGGGCGGGCGTCGTCAACATCGGCCTCGAGGGCATGATGATCCTCGGCACCTGGTTCGGCGCCTGGGCCGGCTACCAGTGGGGCCCGTGGACCGGTGTCGTCCTCGGCATCCTCGGCGGCGCCCTCGGCGCCGTCCTGCACGCCATCGCCACCGTCACCTTCAAGGTCAACCACATCGTCTCCGGTGTGGCCCTGAACATCCTGGCCCTCGGCGTCACCCGCTACCTGTCGAAGTTCACCTTCGAGAACGCCCCGCAGGGCTCCTCCAAGCAGTCCCCGCCGATCGACTCGCTCGGCACCTTCGACGTCCCCGGCCTGTCCAGCTGGCTGGAGACCCTCAACGACAAGCACTGGTTCCTGATCTCCGACCTCGCCGGTCTCACCGGCGGTCTGATCACCAACCTCTCGCCGCTCACCGTCGTCGCCGTCGCCCTCGTCCCGGCCACCTGGTACGTGCTGTGGCGCACCTCCTTCGGTCTGCGGCTGCGCTCCTGCGGCGAGAACCCGGTCGCCGCCGAGTCCCTCGGCGTCAACGTCTACAAGTACAAGTACATCGCCGTGATCATCTCCGGCGGCTTCGCCGGCCTCGGCGGCGCCTTCCTGTCGATCGTCGCGTCGAACGTCTACCTCGACGGCCAGACCGCCGGCCGCGGGTACATCGGTCTCGCCGCGATGATCTTCGGCAACTGGATGCCGGGCGGCCTCGCCCTCGGCGCCGGGCTGTTCGGCTACACCGACAGCCTCAACCTGCGCGGCGGCGCCACCAACGTCCACGCGCTGATCCTGCTGATCGCGATCCTGCTGGTCGCCGGCTTCGCCTACCTGGCCTGGAAGAAGCAGTACGTCCCGGCCTTCATCACCGCCGCGGTCTCGGCCCTGATGTTCATCTGGTACGTCAGCACCGACGACGTCCCCAACCAGGTCGTGACGGCCACCCCGTACGTCGTGACCCTGCTGGTCCTCTCGCTGTCCGCCCAGCGCCTGCGCATGCCGAAGGCGGACGGACTGCCGTACCGGAAGGGACAGGGCAAGTGACCCCGGTCGACTGGGAGAAGCTGCGTTCGGTGGCCCGGGACGCCATGTCCCGGGCGTACGCCCCGTACTCCGGCTACCCGGTCGGCGTGGCGGCCCTCGTCGACGACGGCCGGATCGTCTCCGGCTGCAACGTCGAGAACGCCTCCTACGGCCTCGGCCTGTGCGCCGAGTGCGGGCTGGTCTCCGAGCTGCAGAACACCGGCGGCGGCCGGCTCACGCACTTCACCTGCGTGGACGGCAAGGGCGAGATCCTGGTCCCGTGCGGCCGCTGCCGCCAGCTCCTGTACGAGTTCGGCGGCGCCGGCCTCCTGCTGGAGACCCCGGCCGGGATCCTGCCCCTCGCCGAGATGCTCCCGCAGGCCTTCGGCCCGGACCACCTCACCAAGTAAGCAAGCAAGCACCTCCGTACGGCCCCTCTGAATCGCTGTCACCGTGACACACACTCTCAGGGGGGCCGCACACTTTCTGGACCCTCGGAAGGAACGCACGCCATGACCATGGACGCCATCTCCGTCATCCGCACCAAGCGGGACCGCGGTGAGCTCGGCGACGAGCAGATCGACTGGGTCATCGACGCGTACACCCGCGGCGAGGTCGCCGACGAGCAGATGTCGTCGCTCGCGATGGCCATCCTGCTCAACGGCATGAACCGCCGTGAGATCGCCCGCTGGACCGCCGCGATGATCGCCTCCGGCGAGCGCATGGACTTCTCCTCCCTGTCCCGCCCGACCGCCGACAAGCACTCCACCGGCGGCGTCGGCGACAAGATCACCCTCCCGCTCGCCCCGCTCGTCGCGGCCTGCGGCGCCGCCGTCCCGCAGCTCTCCGGCCGCGGCCTCGGCCACACCGGCGGCACCCTGGACAAGCTGGAGTCCATCCCCGGCTGGCGCGCCCTGCTCTCCAACGAGGAGATGCTCTCCGTCCTCGACACCACCGGCGCGGTGATCTGCGCGGCCGGCGACGGCCTCGCCCCCGCCGACAAGAAGCTGTACGCGCTGCGCGATGTCACCGGCACGGTCGAGGCGATCCCCCTCATCGCCTCCTCGATCATGTCCAAGAAGATCGCCGAGGGCACCGGTTCCCTGGTCCTGGACGTCAAGGTCGGCACCGGCGCCTTCATGAAGACGCTCGAGGACGCCCGTGAGCTGGCCTCCACGATGGTCGGCCTCGGCACCGACCACGGCGTGAAGACGGTCGCCCTCCTCACCGACATGAGCACCCCGCTGGGTCTGACCGCCGGCAACGCCCTGGAGGTCCGCGAGTCCGTCGAGGTCCTCGCGGGCGGCGGCCCGGCGGACGTCGTGGAACTGACGATCGCCCTCGCCCGAGAGATGCTCGACGCGGCCGGCGTGAAGGACGCCGACCCGGCGAAGGCGCTCGCCGACGGCTCCGCGATGGACGTCTGGCGCCGCATGATCGCGGCCCAGGGCGGCGACCCGGACGCGACCCTGCCGGTGGCCCGCGAACAGCACGTCGTCACCGCCCCGTCCTCCGGCGTCCTCACCCGCCTCGACGCCTACGACATCGGCATCGCCGCCTGGCGCCTCGGCGCGGGCCGCGCCCGCAAGGAGGACCCGGTCCAGGCGGGCGCGGGCGTCGAACTCCACGCCAAGCCCGGCGAGACGGTCACCGCGGGCCAGCCCCTCCTGACCCTCCACACCGACACCCCCGAGCGCTTCGACTACGCCCTCCAGGCCGTCACCGGCTCCTACGACATCGCCCCGGCCGGTACGCCGTTCACGGCGTCGCCGGTGGTGCTGGAACGTATCGCCTGACCTGCTGCTCATGTGTTCGGTCGAACGGGACCGGTGGACCTCCGCCGGTCCCGTTCGGCGTTCCGGCGTTCCGGCGTTCCCGCTCCGATGAGTTGGACCCGCCCGCCCGGTCTACCGCACGTGGACCCCAAAACACCGCCCGTGCTCGCCCTGACCGGCCCTCTCACCCGCGACCGGGTGGCAGGGCTCTCCGACGATGTACGGGCCCTGCTGGCGGCCGGTGGTGGTGGGGTCGTCGTCTGTGAGGTGAGCGGGATCGGGCCGCCGGGCCTGGCCGCCGTCGATCTGCTGGCCCGGCTCCAGCTCGCCGCCCGCCGAGCCGGAGGGCGGATACGGCTGCGCGACCCCGACCCCGCCCTACGCGCCCTGCTCGACCTCGTCGGACTCCCCGTCGAGGTGGAGGGGGAGACCGAAGAGCGGGAACCACCGCTGGGTGTCGAGGTAGAAGTGGAACCCGGTGAGGCGGCCGTCTGAGATCTCCAGGACCTGGATCGCCCAGGGGCTGAAGCCGCCCTTCTCCGGGTCCGGCTTGTACTGGGCGAACCCCGGCAGCCCGTTCACCTGGACCGGCAGCAGCCGCGAGCCCTCGCAGCCCGAGCCGATCGTCGTCATGAAGCCCGCGATGTCGTCGTGGCCCGTGAGCCACAGGTCGAACGGCGGCATCGTCATGATGGCGTCCTCGTGGAGCAACGCCGTCAGGGCGGCCATGTCGTACCCCTCGAAGGCCGCCACATAGCGCTCCAGCAGCTTCTGCTGCTCCTCGTCCAGCGGGTCGGACACCGCCGCGTCCGCGCCCGCCTCCGCCCGCTCGGCCAGCGTGGCCCGCGCCCGCTGCAGCGCGCTGTTGACCGAGGCGACCGAGGTGTCCAGCAGCTCGGCGACCTCACTCGCCTTCCACGCCAGCACCTCGCGCAGGATCAGCACCGCCCGCTGCTTGGGCGGCAGCTGCTGGAGCGCGGCCATGAAGGCCAGCCGAACCGACTCCTTGGCCACCGCCGCCTCCGCAGGGTCCTCCACCGTGGGCAGCACGCGCGCGTCCGGCACCGGCTCCAGCCAGGTGTGGTCGGGACGGGGGGAGAGGGCCGCCTGGGCGAGCGGCGTCGACTCCGAGAGGTCCATCGGCCGGGCCCGCTTGTTGCCCGCCGTCAGCATGTCCAGACAGACGTTCGTCGCGATCCGGTACAGCCACGAGCGCAGGCTGGAGCGCCCCTCGAACCTGTCGTAGCTCCGCCAGGCCCGCACCAGCGTGTCCTGCACCGCGTCCTCGGCCTCGAAGGAGGAACCGAGCATGCGATAGCAGTACCCGGTCAGCTCGACCCGGTGCCGCTCCAGCCGGACATCGAGATCCTCGATCGTCGCGGCGCCCGCCGTACCGTCACTCATCGTGGTCCACCCACCCCTGTGGCCGTCCTGTCACGCGTCTGTGCGCCCAGCACTTCGGAAGCTACCGCAGCCCACTGACAATGGCCCGCCGAGTCGACGAAACCGCAGGTCAGGACAGCTGCTTCACGGACATCAACAGATGCCGGTGGACACCGGGCGCGTCCGCCGCGTCCAGCAGCGCCCGCTGCCCCGTCCCCAGCAGCTCCAGCCGCAGCTCCCGCGCCTCGAAGGAGGTCAGCGCGTCCAGCAGGAACGCCGGGTTGAAGGCGACCGTCACCTCCTCGGCACCCGTCAGCGCGGCGGGCACCCGCTGCGCGGCCACGTCGTCGCCGTACCCGGCGCGCAGCAGCACCGACTCCGGCGCGAACTCCAGCCGCACGGGACCGTTCGCCTCCGCGACCACCGCGACCCGCCGTACGGCCTCCGCGAGCGCCCCGCACTCCACCGCGGCCACCGCCGCGCCCGTCATGTCGAACAGCTTCCCGTAGCCAGGCAGCCGCCCGTCCAGCCGCCGCAGGACGGTCCGCATCCGCCCGCCCTCGAACCCGATCGACCCGCCGCCGCCCGTGTCGAGTCCGATCCGCACCACTGCGCACCGCGCCAGCGACCGGGCCACCTCCACCAGCCGCCGGGCGGGCACCAGCGCCTCCACCACACCCTCGACGCCCGCCCCCGCCTCCGCCCCCGCCTCCGCCTTCCACTCCAGCCGCCGTACCGCGTACCGGTAGCGGTCGGAGGCGGACAGGGTCATCTCGTCGCCGTCCAGGCGCAGTTGCAGACCGGTCAGGGTGGGGAGCGTGTCGTCGCGGCCCGCCGCCACCGCGACCTGTCCTACGGCGGCGGCGAACGCGGCCGCGTCCACGGTGCCGTACACCCCCGGCGGTACGGGCGGGGGCGGGTACTCCTCGCGCGGCAGGGTCGACAGCCCGAAGCTCGTCCCGCCCGCCTCGACCGTGAACCGCGTCCCCTCCAGCGCACAGCGCACCGGCCCGTCGGGCAGCACCTTGCAGATGTCCAGCAGCCGCCGCCCCAGGACCAGCACCTGCCCGCCCCGCACCACCTCGGCGTCCGTATCGATCCGCGCCGCCGTCTCCAGGTCCGACCCGGACACCCTCAGCCGCCCGTCACCCGCCTCCAGCAGCAGCCCGCCCAGCACCGGCACCGGGGTCCGCGCGGGCAGCGCCCGGGCCGACCACCCCACGGCCTCGACGAGATCACCCCGGTCGACCCGGAACTCCACCATGAACGAACCCCCTGCTCGGACCAGCGGCCAATGGCTGCGCACGTTATGCGCGACCACTGACAAGCGGCCCTGAGCAGGGGGGATGTCAGGTGCGAGGAGCCGGCCTCAGTGGACGGGCACCGGCTCCCGCCGGGCCGCGACCCGGGCCGCCCGCGTCCCGAGGACGGTGATCGCCACGACCCCGAGGACCGCCAGGACGCCCACGCCGACCGTGCCGGCCCAGCCGCCGGAGTGGAAGGCGATCGCGCCGACCGTGGAGCCGGTGCTGGAGCCGATGTAGTAGGCCGACTGGTAGAGGGCGGAGGCCTGGGCGCGGCCGGTGGTCGCCGTCCTGCTGACCGCCGAGGACGCCACCGCGTGCCCCGCGAAGAAGCCCGCCGTGATCAGGACCAGGCCCAGCAGGACCATCGGCAGGGTGTCCGCCAGGGACAGCAGCAGGCCCGTCGCCGTCGTCCCGGCCGCGAGATACAGCGCCCCGCGCCGCCCGAGCCGGCCCACCAGGCGGCCCGCCGTCGACGCCGACACCGTACCGACCAGGTACACCAGGAAGATCGAGCCGACGATGCCCTGCGGGAGCGAGAACGGCGCCTCGGTCAGCCGGTAGCCGACGACCGTGTACACCCCGCCGAAGACGGTCATGAACAGCGCGCCGATCGCGTACAGCCGGCACAGCAGCGGGTTCGCCAGGTGCGCGCGGACCGTGCGGGCCAGGACGCGGGGCCGCAGCGAGCCCGCCGTGAAGTGCTTCGGCGCCGGCAGCAGCAGCCGGAACGCGATCGCGCAGCCCACGGCCAGCACACCGATCACCCCGACGGCGACCCGCCAGCCCCACTCCTGCGCCACCCAGCCGGTGATGACCCGGCCGCTCATCCCGCCGACGCTGTTGCCCGCGACGAACAGCCCGATCGCCGTGACGAGGGCCCGCGGCCGCACCTCCTCGGCCAGATACGCGGTCGCCGACGCCGGAAGACCGGCCAGCGCCGCGCCCTGCACCGCCCGCAGCACCACCAGCGCGCCCAGCGACGGCGCGAAGGGGACCAGCAGTCCGACGGTCACCGCGACCGCCAGCGAGGCCGTCATCACCGTACGGCGGCCGTAGCGCTCGGAGAGGGCGCTCATCGGCAGCACGAACAGGGCCAGTCCGCCGGTCGCCGCCGCCACCGTCCAGCTCGCCTCGCTCGCCGCCACCCCGAAGTCGCCGGAGATCAGCGGCAGCAGCGCCTGCGTGGAGTACAGCAGGGCGAAGGTCGCCACACCGGCGAGGAAGAGCGCGAAGCTCATCCGGCGGTAGCCGGGGCCACCGGGGGCCATACGGGAGTCGTCGACAACAGGGACAAAGGACGCGGCGCCCACGATCGTGGACGCCCCGGTACTGGCGGGAGACATGCCTCGAAACTACGTACGCCCCCGTTCATCCGTCCAATGCACGGACTCGCCATAATCGTTCCCATGGTGCATCAGCAGAGGTCACGGGCCCACCTGTCACCGTCCAGTGACACAGAAGACATGACTGACATGTCGAGGTTGCTGGCGCCCCGGCTCGCCTACTTCGCCGGGGTCGCCCGTACCGAGCACGTCACCCGGGCCGCGCAGGAGATGCAGGTCCCGCAGTCCACGCTCTCCCGGGCGATGGTCCGCCTCGAACAGGACCTGGGGGTCGACCTGTTCGCCCGCCGCGGCCGCACGGTCTCCCTCACCCCGGCCGGCCGTACGTTCCTCACCTCGGTCGAAAGGGCCCTCGCGGAGATCGAGAAGGCCGCCGAGGAGGTCCGCGCCGACGCCGACGCCGCCACCGGCAAGGTCGCCTTCGGCTTTCTGCACACCATGGGCGCCGAGACCGTCCCCGGCCTGATCCACGCCTTCCGCGCCGACCACCCCCGCGTCCGCTTCTCCCTCGTCCAGAACTACGGCGAGGCGATGCTCGAACGCCTCCGGGCCGGCGAACTCGACCTCTGTCTGACCTCCCCGGTCCCGGACGCCCCCGACCTGGTCGCCCGCCGCCTCGACGAACAGAAGCTCCGCCTGGTCGTCCCCGCCGACCACCGCCTGGCCGCCCGCCGGCGCATCCGCCTCGCCGAAGCGGCCGACGAGACCTTCGTCACCCTCGAACCCAACTACGGCATGCGCCGCATCACCGACGACCTCTGCAAGGAGGCCGGCTTCAAACCCCGCATCGCCTTCGAGGGCGAGGAGGCGGAAACCCTGCGCGGCCTGGTGGCGGCGGGCCTGGGCGTGGCCCTCCTGCCACCCCCGGCGGTGGCCCGCCCCGGCGTGGTGGAACTGACGGTCACCGCCCCGAAAGCGGTCCGCGAAATCGGAGTGGCCTGGCTGGACGGCCACCCGGACACACCCCCGGTGGCCGCCTTCAAGAAGTTCCTGCTCTCAAGAAGGGGCAACTTGCTCCCGACCTAGGGTCAGCCCACCAAGGGGCGCGGGGAACTGCGCGACCAGCCACAACGCACCCGCACCCGAAACCCGGCCCGGCCTACCTCCGCAACGACTTCCCGAACCCCGCAGCCAACGGCATCCGCAACCCCAACGGCGGCGGAGCCGCCAACGCATCCTCCACCGGCCGCGAAAACCCCTTCCCGAACAGCACCCCCATCACGAAGTCCTCGGCCAACGCCAGCACTTCGTCCCGGTACTGATGCAACCCGTGCCCGTCCGCATGCACCTCGAACCGGCACACATCCCGATTCGCCTTCTTCGCCCGCGCCGCCAGCCGGAACGACAACTCCGGGTCGCTGCGGTCGTCATGGGTGCCGTGCACCACCATCACCCGCCGCCCCACCAACTGCTTCACCGGTTCGGGTGGCGCCGCCACATCCTCCTGCGGCAGCCAAGGGGCGAGGGCCAGCACGGAGTTGACGGCCTCATGGCCCCCCGCCCGGAGCGCGGCCCGTCCGCCCATCCCGACCCCGGCCAGGCACACCGGAACGTCCCCGTACCGTCGTACGACCTCGTCGGCCGCCCAGGTCGCGTCCGCGGCGAGATGCGCCTCGCTGCCGTTCCAGCCGCGGTAGCGGTAGTGCACGACATGGGTGACCAGCCCTTCCTCCCGGCCGGCCCGGGTGAGTCTTCGCCCGAGGCCGCGTACGGAGGCGGCCGCCCACATCGGTGAGGGTCTGCGTTCGGACACCTCCTCGCCGCCCGGGAGCAGCAGCACCACCCCGCTCACCGCCGTCGGCTCTGGTCCGAGTGCCTTCCCCAGCCGGGCCGTCCGAGCCGGCGTCAGTTGCTGTGCCATGACAGAACAGTGTCAGAAGCAGTGGTGTACTCCACCCGTACGTGCGGTCACCATTGCGTATCGGCGGCGGGGCGCAGCGGGCGATCTACGCGCGTAGGAGTTAGAGTGCGGAAATGACGAGCCAGAGCATCCAGGCGGGCATCACCCCCAACCCGGACCAGATCCGGCGGGCGCCCAAGGTTCTGCTGCACGACCACCTCGACGGCGGGCTGCGCCCCGGCACGATCGTCGACCTCGCCCGGGAGACCGGGTACGCCCAACTCCCCGAGAGCGACCCCGACAAGCTCGGCCTCTGGTTCCGGGAGGCCGCCGACTCCGGTTCGCTGGAACGGTACTTGGAGACCTTCTCGCACACCGTCGGCGTGATGCAGACCCGCGACGCCCTGGTCCGGGTCGCCCGGGAGTGCGCCGAGGACCTCGCCGAGGACGGCGTCGTCTACGCCGAGGTGCGCTACGCCCCCGAGCAGCACCTCGAGGGCGGACTGAGCCTCGAAGAAGTCGTCGAGGCCGTCAACGAGGGCTTCCGGGAAGGCGAGCGGACGGCACGTCGGAACGGCCACCGCATCCGCGTCGGCGCCCTGCTCACCGCGATGCGGCACGCCGCCCGCGCCCTGGAGATCGCCGAACTCGCCAACCGCTACCGGGACCTAGGCGTCGTCGGCTTCGACATCGCGGGCGCCGAGGCCGGCTTCCCGCCCACCCGCCACCTCGACGCCTTCGAGTATCTGAAGCGGGAGAACAACCACTTCACGATCCACGCGGGCGAGGCCTTCGGGCTGCCGTCCATCTGGCAGGCCCTGCAGTGGTGCGGCGCCGACCGGCTCGGGCACGGCGTCCGCATCATCGACGACATCGAGGTCGCCGCCGACGGCACCGTGAAACTCGGCCGGCTCGCCTCCTACGTCCGCGACAAGCGCATCCCGCTGGAGATGTGCCCCAGCTCCAACCTGCAGACCGGCGCGGCCGCCTCCTACGCCGAGCACCCCATCGGTCTGCTGCGGCGGCTGCACTTCCGGGCCACGGTCAACACCGACAACCGGCTGATGTCCGGCACCAGCATGAGCCGGGAATTCGAGCACCTTGTCGACGCATTCGGCTACACGCTCGACGATCTGCAATGGTTCTCGGTCAATGCTATGAAGTCAGCATTCATTCCTTTCGATGAACGTCTCGCCATGATCAATGACGTGATCAAGCCCGGCTACGCCGAGCTGAAATCCGAATGGCTGTTCCAGCAGACGGCCTCCACCAGCGGTTCCCTGCCCTCGGAGGGCTGATCGCAGGGTTTCCCCGGGTGCGAAATGCGGGCGCACGTTCACAACCCGTCCGCATTTCGATGTTTGCGGCCTCCCCCTTTCCGTGTTTACGGTCGTGGACCGATCGGTTCCCCGTATCCCATTCGAGGACGCATTTTCATGAAGCAGTCTGCTGCCAAGTCCCTCGGCGTCGCCGCCCTCGGTGCCGCCATCGCCGCCGTCGGCGCGGGCGCCGCCAACGCCGCCCCGGCCGTCCCCGACGCCTCGCAGGCGCTGGGGACGGTCACCGGCGCGCTGCCCTTGGCGAACGTCACGCACGTCACCAAGGCGCTGCCGGGTGCCGGCAAGGCCCTGGAGCAGGCCCAGCTGTCGCAGGCCCAGCCGGCGCTCGCCGCGGGCCTCGCCACCGTGCAGCCGGCTGCCGAGCAGGCGCTCGCCCACGGCCCGACCAAGCCGGTCGCCGGGCTGCTCGGCGGTCTTCCGGTCCAGGGTCTGCCCACGCACGGGCTGCCGGTGAACGGGGTCCCGCTCGGCTGAATCCCCGTACGCACGACGCCGTTGGGGCGCACCCGCAGTGACGGGCGCGCCCCAACGGCGTTCTCGCGTGGACCGGGGTCACCAGGCCGTGCGCGCCTTGTCCTCCGACGGGAACATGATCCACAGCGCTATGTAGAGCAGGAACTGCGGACCCGGCAGCAGACAGGAGAGCAGGAAGATCACGCGCATGGTGGTCGCGGAGGTGCCGAAGCGGCGGGCCAGCGCGGCGCACACTCCGCCGATCATGCGGCCATTGGTGGGGCGGGCGAGGCTGGACATCTGCGGCTCCTTCGTGAGCGTCGGAGGGAGGCGGCCCCTGCGGCCGTCCCATCTGCCTACAACGCTACGGAGCCGAAGAGGACGAGGCGTCACTCTCCGGAGCCATCCCGACCCCGAGATTCCTTCGCCTACGGGGCGATGCCGACCCTGGGAATCCTCGGGGTCCGACCCTGAGCCGCGTCCTCCTGCGAGGCCGCCGCCGGCCACCGGCGCTCCCCTCTGCGGCGCAGCCACACCCGGGCCGCCGGCACCACCGCGGCATGCGCGAGCGCCACCCCCACGGTGTTCAGCAGCAGGGAGTCCACGTCCACGACCTGACCGGGCACCCCGGTCTGCAGCAGCTCGATCGCCAGGGACAGCAGCGCGCCCGCCGCGACCGTACGGATCAGGGACGCGAGCGGGGAGACGCGGAGCCGGCCGTGCACCAGCGGCAGCAGGACGCCCAGCGGGGCCAGCAGCCCCAGCCCACCGCCGATCCGCCGGGCCGCCTCGGGCCAGCCCAGTCTCAGGTCGGCGCGGATCCCGGCGAACGGATGCAGATTGGTGGGCAGCACCCAGGGCACGTCCCGGGGGCGCAGCGTGACCCAGGCCACGAACACGAGGTGCGCGGCCAGGAGGACAACCCCGGTCGCACGGAGACGGATCGCGGCGCTGCCGCCGATGGAGCCTTGACGCTGCACGACCCCCTAGACGCACCCCTCGGCACGATCGGTTCCGGCTCCCCGCCCGACACTCCCGCAAGCCCTTGCCGCTCCCTGTCGGCCACCACCCCTCCGCCCGACGGTGACCTGCGGCGACGCCGCCCGCGGACCCGCCCATGAGGCGTCCGCCACACCGGCGGCGAAGAGGCGCTCAGAGCCTGTGTCGTATCCCCGGTCGGATGCCGGACGCCGTGCGCCCGGCCGGGGACATGACGGCGCTCAGCTCCCGGTGACCGCCGCCGACGGCGGCTCGGTGCTGCCGGGCCGGGAGCGGACCTCGTCCGTGCACTCGTAGCGGCGCAGGGGGTCGGAACCGGGGCCGCCCAGCACGACCGAGCCGTCGCCCTCGGCCGCGGCCGAGTCGGAGAAGGTGCACACCAGCTGGGCGAGCGCGTACGAGGTGAGGGTGTCCGGCGGCACGCTCAGCCGGAGCGCGTCGTCGGGGTCCTTGGCGCCCGGTCCGCCCACCGTCATCCCGCCCCGGACGTCGGTGGTGTACCCGGCCTCCTTCTCGGCGGCCGACGGCGACTCGGCGAGCTGGTCGAGCAGCCCCTGCGCCACCAGCGCCCGCCGCTGGGCGTCCGCGGCCCCGTCCGTGACCCGCACCGAGCGGTCGACGGCCACCAGCGACGAGCCGCACAGCAGGAACACCTGCACCGGCACCCCCGCGCGCCCGGACTGCGCCGTCACGTCAGGCTCGCTGAGCGAGCAGCGCACCCGGGACGGCGCGGCCCCGAAGTCGGTCGGCACCTCGGTGGCCCGGATCCCGCAGCCGGTGAGCAGACCGGCGAGCAGGGGAAGCGCGAGCAGACGGCGTACGTTCATCAGGCGTCCCCCTCGTTGTCCTTCCCGGCCTGTGCGCCCGGCGTGCCCGGTCCGCCCCGCGCCCCCTGTTCGCCCGGGTCCACCAGCTCCGACGCGTCCCTCGGCAGCCGCAGTGTGAACACCGCGCCACCCTCCGGGGAGTTGGCGGCGGTGATCTCGCCGCCGTGGATGTGGGCGTTCTCCAGGGCGATCGACAGACCGAGCCCGCTGCCGTCGGAGCGCGGCCGGGAGGCGCTCGCCTTGTAGAACCGGTCGAAGACGTGCGGCAGCACCTCCTCGGGAATGCCGGGACCGTGGTCGCGTACGGCGATGACCACGTCCTCGGCCGACTCGCGCACCGACACCCGCACCGGGGAACCGCCGTGCTTGAGCGCGTTGCCGATGAGGTTGGCGAGGATCACGTCCAGCCGGCGCGGATCCAGCCGGGCGTGGATGCCGCGCGCGGCGTCCAGATCGACCGCGTCCAGCCACGCGCGTGCGTCGATGCAGAAGGTGATCTGGTCGGCGACGTCGACGGTGTCGACGACCAGACGGGCCGTACCGGCGTCGAAGCGGGTGACCTCCATCAGGTTCTCGACGAGGTCGTTGAGCCGCCGGGTCTCGCTGACCACCAGCCGGACGGCGGGCTCGATCATCGGGTCGATGCTGCCCGACTCGGCGTCCAGCTCCTCCTCCAGCACCTCCGTGACGGCGGTGATGGCGGTCAGCGGCGTCCGCAGCTCGTGCGACATGTCGGCGACGAACCGCCGGGACGCCTCGTCCCGCGCGGCCATGTCGTCGACCCGCTTCTCCAGCGCCTCGGCGGTCCGGTTGAAGGTCCGGGAGAGGTCGGCGAGTTCATCGGTGCCCGACACCCGCAGCCGGGTGTCCAGCCGGCCCTCGCCGAGCCGCCGCGCCGCGACCCCCAGCCGGTGCACCGGCTTCAGCACGGTCGTGGCGGCGGCCTGCGCGAGCAGCGCGGCGCCGATCAGCGCGAGCCCGGTGGCGATCCCCAGCGACCAGGCCAGCGAGTTGAGGTCCTTCGCCTCCGGCTCCAGCGACTTGCGCATGTATCCGGTCGGTCCGCCGCCGATCACCTTCGTCCCGGCCACCAGATACGGCGTGCCGTGCTCCACGACCCGCTGCCAGTACAGGTGGTACGGCGACTTGTTGCCGCCGGTGACGTCCTGCTTCTTGTTCACCGCCGTACGCAGCGACTTGGGGACGTCGTCCAGCGAGAAGCCGCTCAGCCCGCCGGAGTTGCCGTACACCGTCCGGCCGTCCGCGTCCTCGCCGACCAGCAGCACACTGAACCGCTGGCTGCTGTTGGCCATCTGCCCGGCGGTGTGCTGCAGCTCGTCCTGCGTCGGATGCTCGGGCAGCGAGCCCGCCCGGTTCTGCATCTCCTGCTCGAAGTCCCGCAGCACCGCGCCCTGGGTACGGGTGAGCACGGCCTCCCGGTTGAGCCAGTACGCGATGCCGGACGCCGACACGGCGGCGGTCAGCGCGACCGCCCCGAAGACGACGACGAGCCGGAGCCGCAGGCTGGTGAACCGCAGCCGTGACAGATGCCCCTTGCGCACCGCGGACCAGCCGCGGAACCCTCCGTGCTGTTCGGTTCGCTCCTGTGTCACTGCTTCCGTCACTGAGGGACGTCCAGGCGATAGCCGACCCCGCGGACGGTACGGATCAGCGTCGGGGACGAGGGCACGTCCTCGACCTTGGCGCGCAGCCGCTGGACACAGGCGTCGACGAGCCGCGAGTCACCGAGGTAGTCGTGCTCCCACACCAGCCGCAGCAGCTGCTGCCGGGACAGCGCCTGCCCCGGCCGCCGGCTCAGCTCGAGGAGCAGCCGCAGCTCGGTCGGCGTGAGCTGGAGATCCTCGCCGTTCTTCGTCACGGTCATCGCCGCGCGGTCGATGACCAGGCTGCCGAAGGTCGCCGCGTCGTTCGACTCGCGCTCCCCGCGGCGCAGCACGGCCCGGATCCGGGCGTCCAGCACCCGGCCCTGGACGGGTTTGACGACGTAGTCGTCGGCGCCGGACTCCAGCCCGACCACCACGTCGATGTCGTCGCTGCGCGCGGTGAGCAGGATGATCGGCAGCTGGTCGGTGCGCCGGATCCGCCGGCACACCTCGAAACCGTCGATGCCGGGCAGCATCACATCCAGAACGATCAGATCCGGCCGCTGCTCGCGCAACAGCTTCAGACCGTCCTCACCGCTCGCAGCGGTCGCCACACGGTGCCCCTGGCGCGTCAGTGAGAGCTCCAGGGCCGTACGGATGGCGTCGTCGTCCTCGATCAGCAACAGGGAAGGCACGGGCTCATTCTGGCCCATGAGGGGGGTGTCGTTCGACCTGTGGGGCAGGGCTCAGACGCCAGAGCGAGATGGTTTCGGCGGCGCGGGCGGTGTGCAGGGGGTCGGAGGTGTCCCTTGCGCGCCGGTGGCGGGGGTGGGTGTCGAGCCGGTCGCGTACCCGTAGACCTGCGGTTTCGAGGTGGGAGAGCAGTTCGGCGCGGGTGCGCAGACCGAGGTGTTCGGCGAGGTCGGAGAGGATCAGCCAGCCCTCTCCGCCGGGCCGCAGACGCCGTACGAGACCGGTCAGGAAATCGCGCAGCATCTCCCCGTTCTCGTCGTACACGCCGAGTTCCAGCGGCGCGGTGGGCCGGGCGGGCAGCCAGGGCGGGTTGCAGACGACCAGGTCGGCGCTGCCGTCCGGCGGGTACAGCCCCCGGGTCACCGTGATCCGTGCGGCCAGTCCGAGCCTGTGGGCGTTCTCCTCGGCGCAGGGCAGGGCGCGCGGGTTGACGTCCGTCCCGACGATCCGTCCCACGCCCCGCCGGGCCAGGACGGCCGCGAGCACCCCGGTGCCGGTGCCCAGGTCGAAGGCGGTGGCCGTGCCCGGGTTCCGGCGGACCGGGGCCGTCAGGGGAGCCCGCGCGACGAGATCGACGTACTCGTGCCGCGTCGGTGCGAAGACGCCGCGGGGCTGGGGGTACCCCCTCTGGGGGAGGGACTTTGCGGACACGACCCGGCGCGGGCACCTCGACGCCCCGCAGCCGCCACTGGTGGGCGCCGATCACGCCGAGCAGCTCGCGCAGCGGCACGGCCGTGGGTCCGGCCGGCGGGCCGTAGGCGGCGTGGCAGGCGGCGCGGACGTCCGGCGCGCGACGCAGGGCGAGTGTGTGGTCGTACGACAGCTCGACCAGCAACTTGTTCAGGACGCGGGCCCGGTGGGAGCGGGCGCGCCGGTGGAGGTGGAAGGCCCTGGCCGGGTCGTCGGCGGGGAGCGGGGCGGTGCGGACACGGCGGTCCATCGCCGCGAGCAGCCGGCGGGCGCCCGGGAAGTCGCCGCGCCACAGGAGGGCGGTTCCCTCGCAGGCCAGACGGTGTGCGGTGGCGGCGCGCAGCCGGTCGTCGGCGAGGACGACGCGCTCGGGGAAGGGCAGGGGGAAGGGGCAGGGGAAGGGGAAAGTGAGGTCGGTGTCGGACACCGGGAAGCTCCTCGTGATCGTAAGTGCCGGGTCACGGAGGGCACTTCGACGAGGGGAGCGGGCAGGCACCGGTGCCGCCCGGCCGCGGTGGGCGGGGCGCGCGAGGTCGTGAAGTGGTGGTCGGCGCTACCGCGTCCGCGTCGAAGCGCGGAGGCGGGCGTCGAACAGCACCAGGCCGGCAATCACCAGGTCAGGGTGGCACGGTGAGGGCCGCGGGACCAAGCCGGCGGCCGTACCCCCGACGACTGTGAACCCCCTGTGGTGTCGGCATGACGGACCCCTGTGACAGGTCTGTGACAGTCGGCGGACACGGCGATGAAGTGGCCCAGGCAGTCTTTTCGGCACAGGCAAGAACGCAAAGAACGAAACACCGGAAGTCCACGACGGGGGGCGCGAGATGAACACGCTGCACGGTAAGAGCACCACCGCAGTCGCAGTCGTCACGCGTCTCCACGACGTGAACGTCGGCCGGGGTTCCGAGAAGTCCGGTGTCGTGAGCGGGCGGGGGTGCGCTCGCGGCACCGGGCGTCAGCACACCGGGTTCATGACGGTGGTTGACACGGGGGAACAGGCTCACGGGGGAGCCGCGTACAGGGAGGACACGGGGGAGCGTCGCTCGCTGACCGAGGCGGAGTTCACCGCCTACGTCCAGGAGCGCCGCGCCTCCCTGTACGCCACCGCCTACCACCTCACCGGCGACCGCTTCGAGGCCGAGGACCTGCTGCAGAGCGCGCTGTTCTCGACGTACCGGGCGTGGGACCGGATCAGCGACAAGGCCGCCGTCGGCGGATACCTGCGTCGCACCATGACGAACCTGCACATCAGCGCGTGGCGCCGCCGCAAGCTGAACGAGTACCCGACCGAGGAGCTGCCGGAGACGCCCGGCGACACGGACGCGATGCGCGGCACCGAACTGCGCGCGGTCCTGTGGCAGGCGCTGGCCCGGCTGCCCGAACTCCAGCGGACGATGCTGGTCCTGCGCTACTACGAGGGCCGCACCGACCCGGAGATCGCGGAGATCCTCGACATCAGTGTCGGCACGGTGAAGTCCAGCATCTGGCGGTCGCTCCGCCGGCTGCGCGAGGACCAGGTCCTCAGCTTCGGCCGTGACGAGGAGGACGCCTTCGGGGAGCTTGTCGCCTGAGGGTGAACGGGGGAAGCAAGGGGGGGAGCACGGGGGAAACGAGGGAGCGGTACCGGGGGGCCCGACGGGGGAAGCCGGGGAGCGGTGCCGTGCGGTAACGGGGGAGCGCCACTGGGGGGTGGCGTTGGGGGGAACGGGGGAAGCGGGACTGGAGGGCCGGGGGGTCCATCCAGTCCCGCTTTTCGTATGTCCCCGTCGGGGTGTCCCCCGTGCGGGTGAATCCGGAGGGGCGGGTGAATCCGGAGGTCCGGGTGAATCCGGAGGGGCGGGCCGCCGGTGTCAGGCCGTCGTGCGCGCCGTCGGCGCGCAGCGGCCCGCCGCCGCGGACGCCAGACGGCCCATCGCCTCGTCGCGGTCGCAGGCGTACGCCCCGAGCGCGGTCTGCCGCGCCACGATGGAGCGCTCCGCGCGCATCAGCCGCCAGCCCCGGCGCAGCAGGAACGGGACCGACTTGCGGCCCTCGCGCAGATCGCGCAGGAAACGGCGGCGGAACGTCTTCACCGGGCCGCGGCTCAGACACAGCGCGTCGGCCAGCACCCCCAGCTCACGGCAGCGCTCGACGATCTCGGCGGCGAAGATGCCCTCCGCGATGAACAGCGGGGTCCGCCCCACCTCGACCGCCTCCAAGCCGGTGCGGGCGCTGAGCGAGATGTCGTAGACGGGGACGTTCGTACGGCCCGACGCGCACAGTTCCACGATGGCGGCGACGGCCGTGTCCGCGTCCCAGGACAGGGGATGGTCCCAGTCGATGTCGGAGCTCCCGGCGACCAGCGGCAAGGTCGGGTCGTCGCCCTCCTTGTAGAAGTCGTCGAGCCGCAGCACGGGCAGGCCGGAGCGGGCGGCGAGAAGGGACTTGCCGGAGCCGGAAGGGCCGCAGAGCAGCACGACTCGCGTGGGTATGGGCGGTTGGGAGCTCACGGGACACCAGTGTGAGGCATGCATCGGGCCCGGTACGACCCCGCGGGTCGGCTTTGAAGCGCGCGTCACACCTCGCCTACGCTTTGTGGCGGCCCGATCACGTTGCGCAGCAGAAGGTGGCAGCACCCATGGCTCGACACGCTTCCCCCCACAACCCCACCGGCCGGCGCGTGCTCGCCGCCCTCGCGACCGCCTCCGTGGCGCTGGGCGCGGGCGCCGGTGCCGCCTCCGCGGCACCCGACGAGCCCGTCCTCGACGTGATGCGGACCAGGCCGACCTCGCTCGGCAACATCGATCCGCAGACCGGGGTGCGGGGCGTGCTCACCACCCTGCCGTACGTCACCGGCGCCTTCACCGGTCTCAAGCCCAACCCGCTGGCGGGCACGGGTGTGGACCCCCTCGACAACGGCGTCGGCACCCAGGTCGCCGACTTCCAGCCGCTCACCTCGCAGATGCTGACGGCGCCGGTGGCGCAGGCGCGGTCGCTCGGGGCGGTTCCGGTGCTGGGGGATGTGACGCGGGTGCTCGGCGGGTGAGGCCGGTCGGGAACTGCGGGTCCGTGGAGGCCGGTCGCGCAGTTCCCCGCGCCCCATTCGGGGCGCTTCGGTCACCTCAGTAGGCAGAGCCCGACGCGCCCAGCGAGCCCGTCGGGTGCCAGACCGTCTTCGTCTCCAGGAAGGCCGTCATGCGGTCGATCCCCGGGGTCGCCGTCCAGTCGTCCACAGGCTGTGGACGCAGGACGCGCTTGAGGTTGTCGGCCGCGGCGATCTCCAGTTCCTTCGCCAGGACCTCGTCCGCGCCCGCGAGGTCGATCGCGTTGACGTCCTGATGCGCGGCCAGCGGGGCCGCGATCTCCGCCGTACGGCCGGAGAGGACGTTGACGACACCGCCGGGGACGTCGGAGGTGGCCAGGACCTCGCCGAGGGAGAGGGCCGGGAGCGGGAAGTTCTCGCTCGCGATCACGACCGCCGTGTTGCCGGTCGCGATCACCGGGGCGAGGACGGACACCAGGCCCAGGAAGGACGACTCCTGCGGGGCCAGGACCGCGACCACGCCCGTCGGCTCGGGCGAGGAGAGGTTGAAGTACGGGCCCGCGACCGGGTTGCCGCCGCCCACGACCTGGGCGATCTTGTCGGTCCAGCCCGCGTACCAGACCCAGCGGTCGATCGTGGCGTCCACGACGGCGCCCGCCTTGGACTTGCCGAGCCCCTCCGCGTCGCCCACCTCGCGCACGAACTGCTCCCGGCGGCCCTCCAGCATCTCCGCTACGCGGTAGAGGATCTGGCCGCGGTTGTAGGCAGTGGCGCCGGCCCAGCCGCCGAACGCCTTGCGGGCGGCGACGACCGCGTCCCGGGCGTCCTTACGGCTCGACTGCGGCGCGTTGGCCAGCCACTTGCCCTTCGGGTCGGTCACCTCGTACACCCGGCCGCTCTCCGAACGCGGGAACTTCCCGCCGACGTACAGCTTGTAGGTCTTGAAGACAGTCAGACGCTCGTTGGTGCGCTCAGACATCGAGGTACGCCTCCAGGCCGTGGCGACCGCCCTCGCGGCCGAAGCCCGACTCCTTGTAGCCGCCGAACGGCGAGGTCGGATCGAACTTGTTGAACGTGTTGGACCAGACGACACCGGCCCGGAGCTTGTTCGCCACCGCGAGGATGCGGGAGCCCTTCTCCGTCCAGATGCCCGCCGACAGGCCGTACGGCGTGTTGTTGGCCTTGGCGACGGCCTCGTCCGGGGTCCGGAAGGTCAGCACCGACAGGACCGGGCCGAAGATCTCGTCGCGGGCGACCGTGTGGGCCTGGGAGACGTTGGTGAAGAGCGTCGGGGCGAACCAGTAACCCGCTTCCGGGAGTTCGCAGGCCACGGACCAGCGCTCGGCGCCCTCCGCCTCGCCCCGCTCGACCAGCGAGGTGATCCGGGTGAGCTGCTCCTCGGAGTTGATCGCGCCGATGTCGGTGTTCTTGTCCAGGGGGTCGCCGAGGCGGAGGGTGGAGAGCCTGCGCTTCAGGGACTCCAGCAGCTCCTCCTGGATCGACTCCTGGACGAGGAGACGGGATCCGGCGCAGCAGACCTGGCCCTGGTTGAAGAAGATGCCGTTGACGATGCCCTCGACGGCCTGGTCGATCGGCGCGTCGTCGAAGACGATGTTCGCGCCCTTGCCGCCCAGCTCCAGGGTGAGCTTCTTGCGGCTGCCCGCGACCGTCTTCGCGATCTCCTTGCCGACGGCCGTGGAGCCGGTGAAGGCCACCTTGTTGACGTCCGGGTGCGCGACGAGCGCGGCGCCCGCGTCGCCGTAACCCGGCAGGATGTTGACGACGCCCCTGGGCAGGCCCGCCTGGCGGCAGACGTCCGCGAAGAACAGGGCGGACAGGGGGGTGGTCTCGGCCGGCTTCAGGACGACCGTGTTGCCGGTCGCCAGCGCCGGGGCGATCTTCCACGCCAGCATCAGGAGGGGGAAGTTCCAGGGGATGACCTGGCCCGCGACGCCGAGGGCGCGGGGACTCGTGCCGAAGCCCGCGTGGTCGAGCTTGTCGGCCCAGCCCGCGTAGTAGAAGAAGTGCGCGGCGACCAGCGGCAGGTCGGCGTCGCGCGTCTCCTTGATCGGCTTGCCGTTGTCCAGCGTCTCCAGGACGGCCAGCTCACGGCTGCGCTCCTGGATGATCCGGGCGATGCGGAACAGGTACTTCGCCCGCTCGGAGCCGGGCAGCGCCGACCACTTCTCGAACGCCTTGCGGGCGGCCCTCACCGCACGGTCGACGTCCTCGGCACCGGCCTGCGCGATCTCCGACAGCACCTCTTCGGTGCTGGGGGAGACCGTCTTGAAGACCTTGCCGTCGGCCGCCTCCACGAACTCGCCGTCGATGAACAGGCCGTAGGAGGGGGCGATGTCGACGACCGAGCGGGACTCGGGCGCCGGTGCGTACTCGAACACGGATGTCTGCTCTTCCATGGTCATGGGGGCTCAGTCCACCGTCACGTAGTCGGGGCCGGAGTAGCGGCCGGTGGCCAGCTTCTGGCGCTGCATCAGCAGGTCGTTCAGGAGGGAGGAGGCGCCGAAGCGGAACCAGTGGTTGTCCAGCCAGTCCGGGCCGGCCGTCTCGTTGACCAGGACCAGGAACTTGATCGCGTCCTTGCTGGTCCGGATGCCGCCGGCGGGCTTCACACCGACCTGGACCCCGGTCTGCGCCCGGAAGTCCCGCACCGCCTCCAGCATGAGGAGGGTGTTCGCGGGGGTGGCGTTGACGGCGACCTTGCCGGTGGACGTCTTGATGAAGTCGGCGCCCGCCAGCATGCCGAGCCAGCTCGCCCGGCGGATGTTGTCGTACGTCGACAGCTCGCCCGTCTCGAAGATGACCTTCAGCCGGGCCGCCCCGCAGGCCTCCCTGACGGCGACGATCTCCTCGTACACCTTCAGGTAGTTCCCCGCGAGGAACGCGCCGCGGTCGATGACCATGTCGATCTCGTCGGCGCCCGCGGCGACCGCGTCGCGCACGTCCGCCAGCTTGACCGCGAGCGCGGCGCGGCCGGCCGGGAACGCGGTGGCGACCGAGGCGACCTTCACACCGGAGCCGGCGACGGTCTCCTTGGCGACGGCCACCATGTCGGGGTAGACGCAGACCGCGGCGGTGGTGGGCGCGGTGCGGTCGGTCGGGTCGGGGAGGACCGCCTTGGCGCCGAGCGCCCGGACCTTGCCCGGGGTGTCCGCGCCTTCCAGCGTCGTCAGGTCGACCATCGAGATGGCGAGGTCGATGGCGTACGCCTTCGCGGTCGTCTTGATGGAACGGGTGCCGAGCGAGGCGGCGCGCGCCTCCAGGCCGACCGCGTCGACGCCGGGCAGCCCGTGGAGGAAGCGGCGCAGCGTGCTGCCGGACGAGGTCACGTCCGTGAGGGCTGCGGTGGGTGCATTGGTGGGCATGGTCACCAGACGAGCATATCTACGCGCGTAGCGGATGTATAGCCCAGGGACGGATCCTCGGGTACCGGGTGAGTGGTCCGGCCTCGAACGGGCGCGGGGAACCGTGCGGGCAACCACCGCGCACCCGCACCCGCATACGGGCTGGGGCAGAATCGGCCCCATGACCACCCCCGAAGACCAGCCCTCCGCGCAGCCCCCGGCCCCCGAGTTCGACGACCGTGTCCATCGGTCGTCCGCCGGTATCGCCAGTGGTGTCCTGCTGCTGGCCCTCGTCGGCTGGCTCGGCATCGACGCGATCGTCGCGGGCGAGGGGCGTACGCCGTGGCTGGCGCTCGCGATGCTGATCCTGGTCGTGCCGCTGGTCGTCGCCTTCACCCTGCGGCCCGCCGTGTACGCCGGCCAGGACCGGCTGCGGGTGCGCAATCCGTTCCGGGTGGTCGTGCTGCCGTGGGGGCAGGTCGCGGCGCTGCGCTCCGGGTACTCCAACGAGGTCGTCGCCAAGTCGGGGACGAAGTTCCAGCTGTGGGCGGTCCCGGTGTCGCTGCGGGCCCGCAAGTCGGCGGCGCGGCGGGAGGCCCGGGCGGCGGCGCAGGGGGCCGTGGGGAGTGACGGGCGAGGGAGCGGTCGGGGAGGGCTCGGTGGCTTCGGCGGTTCGTCCCGGCCGGTGCCGCAGGGGCCCGTGCGGGCGGCGACCGACCAGGTCATGGACGAGCTGCGGAACCTGTGGGAGGGGCGCGAGAAGGCGGAGAGCGCCCAGGGCGAGGTGACCGTGCGGTGGGCGTGGGAGATCCTCGGCCCGGCCGCCGCGGGGGCCGTGGTGCTGGCGATCCTGCTGGCGGTGGGATGAGCTTCGGGGTCTCTTGACACCGGGTTGTGACCCGGTACTTCTTCCAGGTCACAGGGTTGTTCGTCATCATCGGCGCGCGGACCCCCGGCCAGGCCGGCCGAGAGCGGGGCCCCGTGAGTCTGGGGAACGATGACGACGAATCCTGGCGAGGTGCTGCGGCTGCCCGCCTCCGCGACACCCGAGGGCTGCTCGGCCTGGGACGGTGAGTCGGCGCCCCGCTGGACGCGGACGCTGCCCCCGCGCGGTGTGCCGCTGCGCGCCCCGCTGTGGGCGGCCCTGTGGCTGCCGCTGTTCGCCGTGGCCGGCGCGGGAACCCTCGCCTACCACGGCGTGCTGCCCGGGTGGGCCGCCGCCCTGCTCTCCCTCCACCTCGTCTGGGCGGCCCAGCGGCCCGAGGCGGTGCCGGTGCTCACGCCCGTCGCCGCCGTCGCGGTCGTCGCCCTCGGTGACTGGCCGGGGCCCGCCTGGCGGCGCAGCGCTTCTCTGGCTCGCTCTGACTCGCAGGTGTCCACGAGTCTGCGCTGTTGACCTCAGTCAGGTCGCTTCTGGTTCTCGATGTACTCCTTGATGATCTCCAGCGGTGCGCCGCCGCAGGACGCGGCGAAGTACGAAGGCGACCAGAAGTGGTCACCCCACAGGTACTTGCGGATATGGGCTGGGAACTCCTGACGGAGCCGCCGGGCGGAGACGCCTTTGAGGGAGCCGACCAGCCGGGACAGGGCGACTTCGGGCGGGTAGTGCACCAGCAGGTGGACGTGGTCCCTCTCCCCGTTGAACTCCACCAGCTCGGTGTTGAAGTCCGCGCACACGTCACGCATGACCTCCTCGCAGCGCCGGAGGATCTCATCGGTGAATGGCCCCCGCCGGTACTTGGGCGTGAAGACCAAGTGCGCGTGAAGGGTGTGGACGACTGTTCTGCCCCTGCGGATGTCGGGGTTTGGTTCCCAGCGTGGTGACATAGAGCAATGCTGCGATCACGCCTGTGAAACTCGTTGTGCAGGTGAAGCTGATGCCGCAGCCCCAGCAGGCCGCCGCGCTGTCGGCGACCCTGCGCACGGTCAACGAGGCCGCGAACTGGGTGTCGGCGGTGGCGTTCGAGCAGGGTGTGCCGCGCGAGTACGAGCTGCGCAGGCACACCTACGCGGAGTTGAAGTCGCGGGGGCTGGGGGCGCAAGCGGCCCAGCACATCATCAAGAAGGTCCGCGACGCGTACACGACACTCAAGGCCAACATCAAGGCCGGAAACCTCGGCAGGCCGGGCTCGAAGCGGCGCAGGAAGGCCGAGTCCAAGCCCATCGCCCTTCGGCCCGAGGCGGCCCAGCCGTACGACGACCGGTGCTTGTCCTGGCAGTACGACGCGCAGACGGTGTCCATCTGGACCACCGCCGGACGCATCCGGGGTGTGCGGTTCGTCTGCTCCGCCGACGGCCTCAAGACGCTGCAGCAGTACCGCAAGGGCGAATCGGATCTGATCGAACGCGACGGCGCGTTGTATCTGATCGCCACGTGCGAGGTGCCCGAGGCTGAAGAGTACGAGCCCGACGGGTTCATCGGCGTCGATCTCGGCATCGTCAACATCGCCACCACGTCCACCGGCTACCAGGCTGCCGGGCGCGGCCTGAACCGGCGCCGCACACGCGAGCGCGACCTGCGCGGCAAGCTCCAGAAGAAGAACACCAAGTCCGCCAAGAGGCGGCTCAAGGCCCGTGCCCGCAAGGAGCAGCGGCATGTGAAGAACACCAACCATGTCATCGCGAAACGAATCGTGACCGAGGCTGAACGCACCTCGGCCGGAATCGCCTTGGAAGACCTGGGCGGCATCCGGCAGAGGGTACGGCTCCGCAAGCCCCAACGGGTCACGCTCCACTCCTGGGCATTCGCCCAGCTCGGGGAGTTCATCGCGTACAAGGCACGCCGCGCGGGCGTGCCCGTGGTTCATGTCGACCCCGCCCACACCTCGCAGACGTGCTGCGAGTGCGGGCACGTCGACCAGAAGAACCGGGTCGACCAGGCCCTCTTCATCTGCCGGAACTGCGGGGTCGTTGCCCACGCGGACCGGAACGCTTCCCACAACATCGCCCAACGCGGCGCTGCGGTGTGGACCCGGTCTTTCAGGACCGGGTCGAGTTGACGGTGCACCTGTCCGCGACCGGCTGCGTCGGTCCGGCGGGGCGCTCTCCGGCGGCCGGCAGTGGCGGCTGTGCTTCGCGCGCTCGCCGGCGGTACGGCCCCGGGTGCTGCTGATGGACGAGCCGTGCTCGGCGCTCGACCCCACCTCGACCCGGCGGATCGAGGAGACGATCCACGAACTGTCGGGGGAGGCCGAACCGGGCACCCCCGGCGCGATCGTGGAGCACGGTCCGACCGACGCCGTGTGCCACAGCCCGCAGGACCCGCGCGCCGCGGACTACGTGGGCGGCCGCTTCGGCTGAGCCGCCCCGGGGACGGCTCCACGGTTCACAGGCCGGCCGCCGCCGACAGGTCCCGCTTGATCGTGGCGAGGACCTCGGCCGCCTCCGCGCGGGCGGCGGGGAGCGCGGCGAGGCCGGCCACCGGGACCACCACCTCCAGGTAGCACTTCAGCTTGGGCTCGGTGCCGCTGGGCCGGACGATCACCCGGGCGCCTTCGAGGGTGTAGCGCAGACCGTCGGTCGGCGGCAGCCGGTCCGTGCCCCGGGTCAGGTCCTCGGCCCGGGTGACGGCCAGCCCGGCGAGGGAGACCGGGGGCCGCTCGCGCAGCCGGCGCATGGCGTCGGCGATCACGGACAGGTCCTCGACCCGGACCGAGAGCTGGTCGGTGGCGTGCAGTCCGTGCTCCACGGCCAGGTCGTCCAGCAGGTCGAGCAGGGTACGGCCCTGTTCCTTCAGCTCGGAGGCCAGTTCCGTGATCAGCAGCGCCGCGGTGATGCCGTCCTTGTCGCGCACGCCCTCCGGGTCCACGCAGTAGCCGAGGGCCTCCTCGTAGCCGTAGCGCAGGCCCTCGACCCGGGCGATCCACTTGAAGCCGGTGAGGGTCTCCTCGTACGGCAGCCCCGCCTTCTCGGCGATCCGGCCGAGGAGCGAGGAGGAGACGATCGACTCGGCGAACGTGCCGCGCGCGCCGCGCCGGACCAGATGGGCGGCGAGCAGGGCGCCGACCTCGTCGCCGCGCAGCATCCGCCAGTCGCCGCCGTCGGGGACGGCCACGGCGCAGCGGTCGGCGTCGGGGTCGTTGGCGACGACGAGGTCCGGGCTCGTCGCGCGGGCCTGCGCGAAGGCGAGGTCCATCGCGCCGGGCTCCTCCGGGTTGGGGAAGGCCACCGTCGGGAAGTCCGGGTCCGGCTCGGCCTGCTCGGCGACCAGCACCGGTGCCGGGAAACCGGCGCGGGTGAACGCGGCGAGGAGGACGTCCTTGCCGACGCCGTGCATCGCCGTGTACACCGTGCGGGCGGTGCGCGGGGAGCCCTCGGCGAGCACGGCGTCCGTACGGGCCAGGTAGGCGTCGAGGACGGAGTCGTCCAGGGTCTCCCAGCCGCTCTCGGGGCGGGGGACGTCGTTCAGCGAGGCGACCGCGTCGATCTCGGCGGCGATCTGCGCGTCGGCGGGCGGGACGATCTGCGAACCGTCGCCCAGGTAGACCTTGTAGCCGTTGTCGCGGGGCGGGTTGTGGCTGGCGGTGACCTCGACCCCGGCGACCGCCCCGAGGTGCCTTATGGCGTAGGCGAGGACGGGGGTCGGCAGGGGGCGGGGGAGCACCGCGGCGCGCAGTCCGGCGCCCGTCATCACGGCCGCCGTGTCGCGGGCGAAGTCGGCGGACTTGTGGCGGGCGTCGTAGCCGATGACGACGAGGCCGTCGGTGTGGCCCTGCTTCCCGAGGTGGGCGGCGAGACCGGCGGCGGCTCGGATGACGACGGACCTGTTCATCCGCATCGGCCCGGCCCCGAGCTCCCCGCGCAGGCCGGCCGTGCCGAACTGGAGCGTCCCGCCGAAGCGGGCGGCCAGCTCGGTGACGTCCTGCGCCTCCAGGAGCTTCGCGAGTTCGGCGCGCGTCTCCGGGTCGGGGTCCTCGGCCAGCCAGGCCCGGGCGCGGGTGATCAGGTCGTCTTGCACGTCGGTCAGCCTCTCGTGGGTGGTGTCTCGCCGCGTCCAGGGATGCCCGTTTTCCTGTTTCCCGACCGGGTTTCCTGTTTTCCCGACCGAGACGCGTGGCGGGTGGGCACAGGCCGGGGGTCTGGGGGCGGAACCCCCAGGTGCCCGGTTACAGGCGGTCCAGCACCTGGGTCAGGAGGGCGCCCATGCGCGTCGCCGAATCCCGGCCCGCCTGGAGGACCTCCTCGTGGTTGAGGGGCTCACCCGTCATCCCCGCGGCGAGGTTCGTCACCAGCGAGATGCCGAGCACCTCCGCCCCCGCCTCACGGGCCGCGATGGCCTCGAGGACGGTCGACATGCCGACCAGGTCCGCGCCGATGACACGGGCCATCCGGATCTCCGCCGGCGTCTCGTAGTGCGGCCCGGGGAACTGGGCGTAGACGCCCTCCTCCAGCGTGGCGTCGATCTCCTTGCACAGCGCCCGCAGCCGCGGCGAGTACAGATCGGTGAGGTCGACGAAGTTCGCGCCGACGATCGGCGAGGTCGCCGTGAGGTTGATGTGGTCGCTGATCAGGACCGGCTGACCGGGGCGCATGCCCTCGCGCAGACCGCCGCAGCCGTTCGTCAGCACGACGGTCTTGCAGCCCGCCGACACGGCCGTACGGACCCCGTGCGCGACGGCGGCCACCCCGCGGCCCTCGTAGAAGTGGGTGCGGCCCAGGAAGACCAGGGCCCGCTTCCCGCCGATGCGGTATGAGCGGATCGTGCCGCCGTGGCCCTCGACCGCGGGCGGCGGGAACCCGGGCAGCTCGGTGACCGGGAACTCGGCGTCGGGGGCGCCCAGGGCGTCCACGGCGGGTGCCCAGCCGGAGCCCATCACGAGGGCGACGTCGTGGGTCTCGGCGCCGGTCAGTTCGCGCAGGCGCGCGGCGGCGGCGTCGGCGGCGGCGTGCGGGTCGCCCTGGATGTCGTCCGGGAGAAGAGATGCGTTCACGCGGATGAGGGTAGCCGGTTCTTGCCTACGCGCGTAGATGACGGAGCCCACGGGAAAGGGATCGTTGTCTTGTCGTTTCCAACCAGGGGCGTCGCCGGAGCCGGCGGTCAGTCCTCCTGGACCAGGACGTCCTCGTCGCTGAACACCTCGACCACGAAGATCAGCAGCCGGCCGCGGCTGACGATGTACTCCGCGAACATGTGCTCGGTGAGCCGCACCGTGCGGTCGTCGCCGGTGCCGCTCACCGCGCGCGACGCGGGGAGGTAGGGGTCGCGGGTGAGGACGGCGACCCCCTTGTCGAACCTGGCGCGCTGGCGTTCGTCCAGGCGGTCGCGCGCCGCCGCCGCCTGCTCGGTGTACTGGACCTGGTAACCGTGACGTGCCCCGCTCATGCCTTCCAGGATCGATCAGCAGGGACGCTTCCGCAGCTCCATCACATAGTCGTGGGGCGCGCCCGCCGACTCGGCGGCGTCCGCGACCTCCCCGAGATAGCGGGCCGACGGCAGCCCGCCCTCGTACCCGTTCAGCACGTACACCCACGCCGGGGCCTGGCCCTCCAGGGTGTGCACGCGCACCCGCAGCCGGCGGTAGATGCCGAGGCCGACGCCCTCCCAGCGGTCCAGGGACTCCTCGTCCGTCGGGGTGATGTCGTACAGCGCGACGAACACCTGCGCCCCCGGGTCCTCGGCCAGGGTCGCCAGCGCGCCCTCCCAGCCGAGCTGCTCCCCGCCGAAGGTCAGCCGCCAGCCGTCGAGCCAGCCCGTCGAGCGCAGGGGCGAGTGCGGGGCGCGGCGGGTCATCAGCCGCGCGTCGAGGTTGCCGGCGTACGCGGCGTAGAGCGACATGGGAGGAGGGTACGGCAGCCGGTGCGCGGGTCACTTCCGTCACAGGCGTATCTCCGTTCGCCCCCGGGCGGCAGGGACCGCGGACCGTGCGGGACAATGGAGCATGTGACTCGGATCGTGATCATCGGTGGCGGACCCGGCGGCTATGAGGCGGCGCTGGTGGCCGCGCAGCTCGGCGCGGAGGTGACCGTCGTCGACAGCGACGGTCTGGGCGGAGCGTCGGTGCTGACCGACTGCGTGCCGTCGAAGACCCTTATCGCTACGGCCGAGGTCATGACGACCTTCGACTCGTCGTACGAGGAACTCGGCATCATCGTCGCCGACGACACCCCACCCCTGGAGCAGGCGGCCCGGGTGGTCGGCGTGGACCTCGGCAAGGTCAACCGCCGGGTGAAGCGGCTCGCGCTCGCCCAGTCGCACGACATCACCGCCTCCGTCACCCGGGCCGGCGCCCGCGTCCTGCGCGGCAAGGGCCGGCTGCGGGGCATGCAGGCCCTCGACGGCTCCCGCCAGGTCGTCGTCACCGCCGCCGACGGCACCGAGGAGACCCTCACCGCCGACGCCGTGCTGATCGCCACCGGCGGTCACCCGCGCGAGCTGCCGGACGCCCAGCCCGACGGCGAGCGCATCCTGAACTGGACCCAGGTCTACGACCTCGGCGAGCTGCCCGAGGAGCTCATCGTGGTCGGCTCCGGCGTCACCGGTGCCGAGTTCGCCGGCGCCTACCAGGCCCTCGGCTCCAAGGTCACCCTCGTCTCCTCCCGCGACCGGGTGCTGCCCGGCGAGGACCCGGACGCCGCCGCCGTCCTGGAGGACGTCTTCCGGCGCCGCGGGATGAACGTGATGGCCCGCTCCCGCGCCGAGTCCGCGAAGCGGGTCGGCGACCGCGTCGAGGTCACCCTCTCCGACGGCCGGGTCATCACCGGCTCGCACTGTCTGATGGCCGTCGGCGCCATCCCCAACAGCGAGGGGCTGGGCCTGGAGGAGGCGGGCGTCAAGGTCCGCGAGTCCGGGCACATCTGGACCGACAAGGTCAGCCGCACCACCGCGCCCGGCGTGTACGCCGCCGGTGACGTGACCGGCGTCTTCGCGCTCGCGTCCGTCGCCGCCATGCAGGGCCGTATCGCCATGTACCACTTCCTCGGCGACGCGGTGGCCCCGCTCAACCTCAAGACGGTCTCGTCGAACGTCTTCACCGACCCCGAGATCGCCACCGTCGGCTACACCCAGGCCGACATCGACGGGGGCAAGATCGAGGCCCGGGCCGTCAAGCTGCCGCTGCTGCGCAACCCGCGCGCCAAGATGCAGGGCATCCGCGACGGCTTCGTCAAGATCTTCTGCCGCCCGGGCACCGGGATCGTCGTCGGCGGTGTGGTCGTCGCACCGCGCGCCTCGGAACTGATCCACCCCATCTCGATCGCCGTCGACAACAATCTGACGGTCGAACAGATCGCGAACGCGTTCACCGTGTACCCGTCCCTTTCGGGGTCGATCGCCGAGGTGGCCCGGCAGCTGCACACCCGACGCGAGCTCTGAGAAGCCCGGAAAGGGGGCGGGGCACGGTCCGGTCGAGGTCCTATACCACTCCCCGTCCCCTTGTGCGAACAACTTCTACTATTCGGCGCAAAGAGCTGAAAGCAGACGGTCGCCCGCGTTACTGTCAGTTTCGTGTTCGCTGCAGAACGTCGCCAATTGATCCTCGAAATGGTGCGAGCGAACGGGGCCGTGTCGCTCCGTGAGCTCGCCCGCGTCGTCCAGACCTCCGAAGTGACCGTACGGCGGGACGTGCGCGCACTGGAGGCAGAAGGACTCCTCGACCGCCGGCACGGCGGTGCGGTATTGCCGGGCGGATTCACGCGGGAATCCGGCTTTCCGCAGAAATCCCATCTCGCGACCGCCGAAAAGACCGCCATCGCGGACCTCGCCGCGGGCTTCGTCGAAGAGGGCGAGGCCATCGTCGTCGGAGCCGGTACGACCACCCAGGAACTCGCCCGCCGGCTCGCGCGCGTCCCCGGACTCACGGTCGTCACCAACTCCCTGCTGGTGGCCCAGGCCCTGGCCCATGCCAACCGGGTCGAGGTCGTCATGACCGGGGGCACCCTGCGCGGTTCCAACTACGCCCTCGTCGGCAGCGGGGCCGAACAGTCCCTGCAGGGGCTGCGTGTCTCCAGAGCCTTCCTCTCCGGGAGCGGACTGACCGCCGAGCGCGGACTGTCCACGTCCAACATGCTGTCGGCCTCCGTCGACCGGGCGCTCGTCCAGGCCGCCGCCGAGGTCGTGGTCCTCGCCGACCACACCAAGCTCGGCACCGACACCATGTTCCAGACGGTGCCGACCGACCTCATCACCCGGCTGGTGACCGACGAACCGCCCGCGCACGACGACCGCGCCGGCACCGAGCTCCAGGCCCTCGCCGATCAGGGGGTGCAGATCGCCGTGGCCGGGGCGTCCGGGAACCCGGGGGGTGAGCCGGTCCCGGCGCGACCGCAGCCGCAGCGCCGGGACGTTCCGCTGCCGGCGCCGCGCCGGGGGCAGGTGCCGGGGTCCGCGGCGGGACTGCGCGCGGCCGCGGTCCTCGGCGAAGCGCCCCCCGGCGCCGACCGGGCCCGGGTCGCGGACCTCCGCCGCCGCTGACCGGGGGACCACCGGGTCCCCACGTCACCGGTCCGCCGGGTGCGTTCACCCGTGCCGGTGAGGACGGGTGCGCGGGCCTCGTCGGGGGCGGCCCGGGCCGTACGGTCGTCCCAGGTGCGTCGAGGCAGCGCCGGGGGACGTGATGGAGATCAGCGGTGCCGACGCGCGGCGGGTGCTGTCGCTCGTACGGGGGCTCGAAGAGGCCGACTCCGTGGCGGAGTTGCAGGAATGGGCGCTGCCCGAGCTGATGCGGCTCGTGGCGGCGGACGCGGCACAGTGCTACCGGCTGTCGGTGGACGCCGCCGGACTGTTCACGCTGTCGCTGCCCCGGGACTCCTTCCACGAGGACCCGACGGTCATCTACGACCACCCCCTCGACCACCCGCTCACCGAGCTCATGCTCCGGACCCCCGCACCTCGGGCCTGGAGAGTGAGCGACGTGGCCGGGGAGCGGCAGTGGCGGCGCACCCACTGCTACAACCTCGACTTCCGCCCGTTCGGCCACACCCGGCACCTCGTCGCCTCGGCCGGCGCGGAGGCGGGCGTCGTCGAGGGGTACGCGCTGGTGCGCTCCGGGCGGGACTTCACCGGGACCGACCGGGACCTGTTCGGCCTCGCCCAGCAGCAGCTGGCCCTCGTGGCGGGCCAGCTGGTCCGCCGGGACCGGCTGCGGCTGCTCGCCGCGACCGCGCTGGGACTGGTCGGCGGGGGCGGCCGGGGCGTCGCCCGCCTCGACGAGGACGGCCGCCCGCACCCCCTCGACGCCACCGCCGCCCGCCTGCTGGCCGCCGTACGGGACGACCCCCGGCTCGGCGGTCCCGACCCCTTCACCGCACACGACACCGAGGTGCGGTACGTCCCCTCCGCCGGCCCCGGGCTGCCCGCGCTGCTCCTGCTGCGCGACCTCGCCCGGGGCCGGCGCCTCGCCCGGCTCCTCGGTGTCACCGACCAGGAACACCGCACCCTGCGCCACCTCCACGGCGGCCGTACGGCCACGGAGACCGCCCGGCACATGGGCCTCTCCCCGGCCACCGTGCGCGGCTACATCGCCTCCCTGCACCGCAAACTCGACGCCGGCCACACCGCCGCCCTGCTGCATCGGGGGCGTGAGCTGGGGCTGCTCGACTGAGCGCCGTGCACGCGACATGTCGCGACCCGTCAGAATTGACGGATGGTCACGGCCCGGACCCGGCCGCTTCACTGACGGAGAACGCCCCGCGCGCGGGGCCGGTCGGCAAGGGGGACCCCATGACCACGACACCGTCACGCCCTGACATCTCCGCCGCGGACACCGGCACCGCGGCCGGCCCCACCCGGCTCCTCGCGGCCGGCGTCGCCGGTCTCGGACCGCTGCTGCTCGCCGTCGGCACGGCCCTCACCCCGTATCGCACCGATGACTCCGACCAGGAGATCGTCCGTGCGATCGCCGGGCACCGGACGACCGCCGAACTCACCCAGTGGTTCTGGATCGCGGGCTCGATCCTGCTCGTCCTCGGCACGGTCCTCGTCGGGCTGGTCGCCGTACGGTGCTCACCGAAGCTGGGACTGTGGGGCGGGCTCGCCTTCGGCACCGGGCTGCTGGCGATCGCCTCGACCCCGTCCCTGGACCTCGTCGTCCTCGGCGGACTCGACCAGGGGGTGAGCCAGAAGGCGCTGGTCGCGACCGCGGACGGTACGTATGCGCTGGCCCTGACCGGCGTGCCCACGTTCTACTTCGTCGTCGCGCACGTCGTCGGCGCGATCCTGCTGGGCGTGGCGCTGCTGCGGGGGCGGGCGATTCCGGTCTGGGCGGCGTGGGTGCTGATTCTTTCCATGCCGCTCAACGTCGTCGGGTATGTCGGCGGGATCATGCCGCTCACCGTTGCGACGTTTGTGATGCTCGGGGTGGGCTTCGCCTTCGGTGCGGTGTGCCTGCCGGCGGCTTGGCGGGGCGCCTTGGCTTCGTAGTCATGGACAGGGCCCCGCGCCCCTTTTGGGTGGGCGCGGGGAACCGGTCTTCAGAAGTGCCCTCAGTCCTTGATTTCGCAGATTGCTGCGCCGGAGGTGATGGAGGCGCCGACCTCTGCTGCCAGGCCCTTGATGGTGCCGGAGCGGTGGGCGTTGA